>DASSQI010000065.1:0-36226 GCA_035702585.1 Anaeromyxobacteraceae bacterium | reverse complement strand
AGGATCCTCCGGGCGCGCCGGGGATATAAGCAGAAAAGGAAGCGGCGCGACCCAGTTCGGTCGCGCCGGATCATCGAGAGGACGCAGTCCCTCGTCGGACGTCGCTACTTCGAGTGCGTGTCCTTCCCCACGTCCGCGCCGGTGTGGGGTCCCGCCGGCGTGTCGGCGCCGGGGTTCGTCTCGGCGCTGGTCTTCGGGACCGGCGAGTTCGAGCCGGTCGTCCCGGTCCGAGCGTCGCTCGAGTCGGTGCTGGACGGGCTGGTCATCCCCGAGGTGCTCGAGCCGCGGCGGCCCTGCCGCTGCTGGCTGCCGAGCGCGGCCTGTGCCTCCACCGCCATCTTCTGGTGCTCCTCGAGCTTCGGGAGCGCGTCGTCCACCAGCTTCGCCACGTCCTCGTCGGCCTTGTTGGCGCGGAGCTTCGTCTGCGCCTTGCGCAGCTCGGCGATGTCCTTCTTGTGCTCCTGGGCCATCATCTGCGCGTAGTGCCGGTCGAAGTCGGCGCCCTGCATCTTCTGCATCTGCTCGACGTGCTTCCGGTTCTTGGCCATCTCGTCGTGCGTGCCGAGCTCCACGTTCCGCTCGCGCGCGAGATCGGAGACCTTGTCGTCCATCTTCGAGTGGTCGTCCTGGATCTTGTCCGCGAGGTCCTTCACCTTGTCGTTCTGTGCCTTGTCCTTCGCGATCCGCGCCATGCCGACCTCGAGCTGGCTCGACGCGTGGAGCTTCCTCAGCGTCTCCTTGGCGGTGGCGCTGAGCGGAGCCTTGTGATCGGCGCTTGCCGTCGCTGCCGCGCCCGCCGTGCTCCCCGAGGTCCGGTTCTCGGACGCGCGGACCTCACGGCCTTCCTGCGCCATGTCCTTCTGCGCGTCGGCCGTCTTCTCGCGCGCTTCCCGATCGGCGTCCGTCATCTTCTCGTGCGCCTTGCGGTCGGCCTCCGTCATCTTCTCCTGCGCCTTGCGGTCGGCCTCGGACATGTCCTTCTGCGCCTCGGCCTTCTTCTCCGAGGCTTCCTTCTGGGCGTCCGCCTTCTGCTCCTGCGCTTCCTGCCTCGCCTCCGTCATCTCCTTCTGCGCGTCCGCCTTGGTGTCGTCGGCGTGGGCTGGCGAGAACGCCAGCGCGAGCGCAGCGGCCATCCCCCATTTCACGAAAGTCATTCAGCCTCCTCCTTGGTTCCAAGAAAGTTGGGGCCTGGCTGGTGCGTCGTAACGTCCCGCCGCGGGGTGACGAGTGGCAGTCCGGGGCCACGCTCGGCGGGCGGCCGAGCCGGCCCCTCGCGCTCGCGCTGGACGCACACGTGGAGGCAGCGGGGACGCTGCACGCACACCGAGACGATGCGGCGACGGCGGGGCCGTGCGCATCTCTCGGTCGCGCATAAGTGATCGGGCGATGGTGCCGGCCTCGCGCGCCCCGCGCGATCGTCCGGGTACCGCAGGGAGTTGCGATGGAGTACCGGAAGCTCGGCCGAAGCGATCTGACGGTCTCGGAGATCAGCCTCGGATCGTGGCTGACCTACGGCGGAGGCGTGGCGCGCGAGCGCGCCGAGGCGTGTGTCCGCCGCGCCTTCGAGGTCGGCATCAACTTCATCGACACGGCGAACGTGTACTCGCAGGGCGCCGCCGAGTCTTTCCTGGGCGAGGTGCTCCGGGACGTACCGCGCGACCGTTACGTGCTCGCGACGAAGCTGTACTTCCCGATGTCCGAGACGGACTCCGGGCTCTCGGCGGCCCAGATCCGCAAGCAGCTCGACGCGTCGCTGAAGCGGCTGCGCCTGGACCACGTCGATCTCTACCAGTGCCACCGCTACGACGCCGAGACGCCGCTCGAGGAGACCATGGCGGCGCTCACCGAGGCGGTTCGCCAGGGCAAGACCCGCTACATCGGCTTCTCCGAGTGGACCGCGGATCAGATCCGCGCGGCGCTCGCGCTCCCGGGCGCGCGCTTCGTGTCGAGCCAGCCGCAGTACTCGATGCTGTGGCGCTCACCGGAGGAGGACGTCTTCCCGCTGTGCGCGGCCGAGGGGATCGGGCAGATCGTGTGGTCGCCGCTCGCGCAGGGAATCCTCACGGGGAAGTACGCGCCGGGGAGCCCACCGCCCACCGACTCGCGCGCCGCGAGCGAGGCCATGGGTGGCTTCCTTCACGGCCGCCTCGATCGTCAGGTGCTCGAGGGAGTCCAGGAGCTGAAGCCGATCGCCGCCGAGCTCGGCCTCACGATGGCGCAGCTCGCGCTGGCGTGGGTCCTCCGGCGTCCGGAGGTCTCCTCGGCGATCATCGGGGCGTCGCGCCCGGAGCAGGTGGAGGAGAACGCCAGGGCGTCTGGGGTGAAGCTCGACGCCGCCGTGCTGAAGCGGATCGACGAAGCGCTGTCCGGGACCAGCGCCGCCGGACTGAACCGGGGGCGCGGCCTGCCGGTGAGGGACTGACCTTCGCGTCCGCGGCTCCGGTCAGCAGAGCTGGCCGGGCGGGTTCACATCAACCCGAGCGCGAGGCGCGCGGCCTCGGTCATGCGGCTCTGATCCCAGGGGGGATCGAACGTGATGTTCACGTCGACGTCCTTCACGCCGGGCGTCCCGGCGACCTTCCGGCGCACGTCCTCGACGAGCATCGGGCCGACGCCGCAGCCCGGCGCGGTGAGCGTCATCGTGACGGTGACGTGCACGCCGCCGCCGTCGACCGGCAGCGCGTCGACCGCGTAGATGAGCCCGAGCTCCGTGATCGGCGCCGGGATCTCCGGGTCGTACACGGTCGCGAGCTCCTCCCAGACCTTCTTCTCGTCGAAGTCGCCCTCGCGGCGCTTCGCGCGGTCCTCCTCGGCCTGGCGCGCGAGCTCGACGTACGCCTCGCCGAGCGCGTCCGCGTCCTTGCCGTCGATGCGGGCGATCCCGCCCCGCTCCGTCATGACGGTGAAGTTGCCGTCCTGCACGTGCTGGACGATCACCATCGAGCCGGGCTCGAGGCGCAGCAGGGAGCCCGTGGGAATCTGCGTCGCGTCGCAGAACCTGTTGATGACCACCGCCTCGCGCCGCATGGCCGCCTACTCCGTCGAGACCGTCGCTCTGCCTTCGAGCGCGCTCTTGAGCGTGTGCCACGCCAGGCTGGCGCACTTCACACGCGTGGGGAACTGACACACTCCGGACAGCACCGCGAGCTTGCCGAGGTCGGCCGGATCGACCTTCTCCGGTCCCTCGGTCACGAGCGCGTGCACCTTGTCGAAGAGCTGGGCCGCCTCGGCGACGGGCTTGCCCTTCACCGCCTGGGTCATGAGCGAGGCAGACGCGCGAGAGATCGCGCATCCCTGTCCCTGGAACGAGATGTCCCGGATCACCCCGCCGTCGTCCACCTTGAGGAACAGGTTGAAGTGATCGCCGCAGAGCGGGTTGAGGCCCTCGGCCGCGCGGTTCGCGTCCTCGAGCACGCGGAAGTTCCGCGGGTTCTTGCCGTGGTCCAGGATGACCTGCTGGTAGAGGTCGTCGAGATCGCCGTGGGTCATGCGAACAGCGCCCTCACCTTCTCGATGCCGGCCACGAGCGCGTCCACGTCGTCTCGACCGTTGTACACGCCGAACGACGCCCGCGCCGTCGCGGGGATGCCGAAGCGCTTCATCACCGGCTGCGCGCAGTGGTGGCCGGTGCGGATCGCGATGCCCTCGCGGTCGAGGATCGTGCCGATGTCGTGCGGGTGGACGTCGTCCATGACGAACGAGAGGACACCTGCCTTCCGCGGCGCGGTGCCGACGATCCGCACCCCGGGGAGGCTCGACAGCCGCTCGGTGCCGTAGGCGAGGAGGTCGGCCTCGTGCGCCGCGACGCGCTCGCGGCCGACGCCGGCGACCCAGTCGAGCGCCGCGCCGAGGCCGATCGCGCCGTCCATGTTCGGCGTGCCCGCCTCGAACTTGAACGGCGGCTTGTTGTAGACGATCTGGTCCCAGGCGACGGACAGGATCATGTCGCCGCCGCCCTGCCACGGCGGGATGCGGTCGAGCCACTCGGCCCTCCCCCACAGCGCGCCGATCCCGGTGGGCCCGTACACCTTGTGGCCGCTGAACGCGTAGAAGTCGCACCCGAGCGCCTGCACGTCCACGGCCGCGTGGGCGACCGCCTGGGCGCCGTCGACGACGACCGGGACGCCGCGCGCGCGCCCGAGCGCCGCGATCTCGGCGACGGGGTTCACGGTCCCGAGCGCGTTCGACACGTGCGCGACGGCGATGACCTTCGTGCGCGGCGAGATGCGCCGCTCGAGCTCGTCGAGCAGCAGCGCTCCGCGGTCGTCCATCGGCGCGACGACGAGCTTCGCGCCCTTCTCGGCGCAGAGCATGTGCCACGGGACGATGTTCGAGTGGTGCTCCATCGCGGAGACGAGCACCTCGTCGCCCGGGCCGACGAGCAGCTTCCCGAGCGTGTTCGCGGCGAGGTTCAGCGCCTCGGTGGTGCCGTGCGTGAAGATCACCTCGTGCGCGCTCGGCGCGTTGAGGAAGCGCGCGATCTTCACCCGCGCCGCCTCGTACTCGGCGGTGGCCACCTCCGAGAGGTAGTGCACCCCGCGGTGCACGTTGGCGTGCTGCTCCTCGCGGTAGCGGCGGACCGCGTCGATGACGGCGCGGGGCGCCTGCGCCGACGCGGCGGTGTCGAGGAACACGAGCCGCTTTCCGCGCACCGGGCGCGACAGGATCGGGAACTCGGCGCGGACACGATCGACGTCGAGCGCCGGCCGCCCCGCGGTCATCTGCTCTGCGGCCCGCATCAGATCGCCTCCAGGAGCCGCTCCCCGTGCGGGAGTCGGGTCGCCACCAGCCGGCGGATGTACGAACGGAGCTCGACGGGACGCACCCGCCCGACGACCTCGGCGGCGAACGCGTAGGTGAGCATCGCGCGGGCGACCGGCGCCTCGACGCCGCGCGACCGGAGATAGAACAGCGCCGTCTCGTCGAGCTGGCCGACGGACCCGCCGTGCGAGCACTTCACGTCGTCGGCGAAGATCTCGAGCTGCGGCTTCGTGTCGATCTCGGCGTCATCGCTGAGGAGCAGGTTCGAGTTCACCTGCGAGGCGTCGGTCTTCTGCGCGTCCTCGCGGACGAGGATGCGGCCGGCGAACACGCCGCGCGCGCGGTCGTCGAGGATGCCCTTGAACATCTCGCGGCTGGTGCACGCCGGGCTCGCGTGGTCGACCAGCACGAGCTGATCGTGCAGCTGGCGACCGCGGCCGAGGTAGAGCCCCTCGAGCGTGCAGTCCGCCCGCTCGGACCCGAGGAGCGCCCGCGCCTCGAGGCGCGAGAGCTGGCCGCCGAGCGCGAACGCGTGGCTGCGGAAGCGGCTCTCCTTGCCCTGCTCGACCTCGAGCAGGCCGACGTGGAACGCGTTCGCGCCGTCGAGCTGGACGCGGTGATGCTCCACCTCCGCGCCCTCGCCCGCGTACACCTCGGTCTGCGCGTTCACGAGGTACTCGCCCTCGTGGCCCGCGTAGATCTCGGCGACGCACGCCTTCGCTCCGGGGCCCGCGACGAGGAGGTGCCGCGGGTGCACCGCGATCGGCTCCTCCGCGACGGTGACGTGGAGCACGTGGATGGTGGTCTCGACGGCGACGCCGGGCGGCACGACGACGACGGCGCCGTCCACGGCGAGCGCGGTGTTCAGCGCGGCGAACGCGTGGTCCGTCGCGCGCGAGCGGCGGCCCAGCCACGCCTCGAGCATCTCCGGCGCGCGCGCGAGCGCGTCGGCGAGGCTGCCGACGAACACGCCCTCGGGCACGCCCGAGAGATCGGAGAGGCGGAAGTCGTAGCGCCCGTTCACGAAGACGAGCCGGGGCGCCGCCGGCAGCGCCGTCAGCGCGGCGAGACCGGCCGCGTCGAGCGACGCGGGGGCAGCCGCGCGCCACGGGATCTGCGCGAGCGCCGCGAGGCTCGTGTACTTCCAGTCCTCGTGCTTCACCGTCGGCAGCCGCAGGCGCGCGAACGCCTCCGCCGCTGCGCGGCGCTGCGCGGCGAGGAACTCGGGCTCGGCGGTCGCGCGGCGGGCGGCGAGCTGCTCGAGCAGGCTCTCCTCGGCGCGCGCCGGCGCGCGCATCTCGGCCGCGGGACGACTCACGGCGCCGTCCTCGCCGCCGCCGGCGCCGCCTGCTTCGGCGGCTCCTTCTCGAGCCAGCCGTAGCCCTCCTCCTCGAGGTGCAGCGCGAGCTCGGGACCGCCGGAGAGCGCGATGCGTCCGGCGGACATGACGTGCACCTTGTCCGGCTTGATGTAGTCGAGGAGCCGCTGGTAGTGCGTCACCACGATCATCGCGCGCTCCGGGCTCCGCAGCGCGTTCACGCCGTCGGCGACGGCCTTCAGCGCGTCGATGTCGAGGCCCGAGTCGATCTCGTCGAGGATCGCGAGGCGCGGCTCGAGGATCGCCATCTGCAGCACCTCGTTCCGCTTCTTCTCGCCGCCCGAGAACCCCTCGTTGACGCCGCGGTTCATGAACGACGGATCCATCTTGACGAGCTTCATCTTCTCGCGAGCGAGCGCGAGGAAGTCCATCGCGTCGAGGTCGTCCTCGCCGCGCGACTTGCGGATCGCGTTGAGGGCCGTGCGCAGGAAGTACAGGTTCCCGACGCCGGGGATCTCGACCGGATACTGGAAGCCGAGGAACACGCCCGCCGCCGCGCGCTTCTCCGGCGCCATCGCGAGCAGATCCTGGCCGGCGTAGGTCACGGTGCCGCCGGTGACCTGGTAGCTCTCGCGGCCCGCGAGGACGCCCGCGAGCGTGCTCTTGCCGGAGCCGTTCGGTCCCATGATCGCGTGGACCTCTCCGGCGTCCACCGCGAGGTCGAGGCCCTTCAGGATCTCCCGGCCGTCGGGGATGCGGGCGTGCAGCTTCTCGATCTTCAACAGGCTCATCCGACGCTCCCCTCCAGACTCATGCCCACGCTTCTGCGCGTCATCCGAACGGCTTCGAAGCTGCTGGTCATCCGACGCTCCCCTCCAGACTCATGCCCAGCAGCTTCTGCGCCTCCACTGCGAACTCCATCGGCAGCTCCTTGAGGACCTGCTTCGCGAAGCCGTTCACGATCATCGAGACCGCGTCCTCCTCCGAGATGCCGCGCTGGCGGCAGTAGAAGAGCTGGTCCTCGCCGATCTTGGAGGTGGTCGCCTCGTGCTCGACCTTCGCCGTCGGGTTCTTCACCTCGATGTACGGGAACGTGTGGGCGCCACAGCGATCGCCGATGAGCAGCGAGTCGCACTGCGAGTAGTTGCGCGCGCCCGTCGCGCCCTTCATCACCTTCACGAGGCCGCGGTACGTGTTCTGGCCGCGGCCCGCGCTGATGCCCTTGGAGATGATCGTCGAGCGCGTGCGCTTCCCGATGTGGATCATCTTCGTGCCGGTGTCGGCCTGCTGGCGGTTGTGCGTGAGCGCGACCGAGTAGAACTCTCCGACCGCGTCGTCGCCCTGCAGGATGACCGACGGGTACTTCCAGGTGATCGACGAGCCGGTCTCGACCTGCGTCCACGAGATCTTGGAGCGCTCGTGCGCGGTCCCGCGCTTCGTGACGAAGTTGTAGATGCCCCCTCGCCCCTCGGCGTCGCCGGGGTACCAGTTCTGCACGGTCGAGTACTTGATCTGGGCGCCGGGCAGCGCGACCAGCTCGACCACCGCGGCGTGCAGCTGGTTCTCGTCCCGCTGCGGCGCGGTGCAGCCCTCGAGGTAGCTCACGTACGCGCCCTCGTCGGCGACGAGCAGCGTGCGCTCGAACTGACCGGTGTCCTTCGCGTTGATCCGGAAGTACGTCGACAGCTCCATCGGGCAATGAACGCCCTTCGGCACGTACGCGAACGAGCCGTCGGAGAACACCGCGCTGTTGAGCGTCGCGTAGAAGTTGTCGGTGTACGGCACGACCGAGCCGAGATACTTGCGGACGAGCTCGGGGTGGTTCCGCACCGCCTCGGAGAAGGAGCAGAAGATGATGCCCTTCTCGGCGAGCTTCTCCTTGAACGTCGTCGCGACCGACACCGAGTCGAACACGGCGTCGACCGCGACGTTCGCGAGCCGCTGCTGCTCGGCCAGCGGGATGCCGAGCTTCTCGAACGCGCGCTTCAGCTCCGGGTCGACCTCGTCCATCGACGAGAGCTTCTTCTTCGGCTTCGGCGCCGAGTAGTAATAGATGGACTGGAAGTCGATGGGCGGGTGCTTCACGTTCGCCCAGCGCGGCTCCGCCTGCTCGAGCGACAGCCAGTGGCGGTACGCCTTGAGGCGCCACTCGAGGAGCCACTCCGGCTCCTCCTTCTTCATCGAGATGAGCCGGACGATGTCCTCGGACAGGCCGCGGGGGACCTTGTCCTCGTCGATCTCCGTGACGAAGCCGTACTTGTACTTGGCCTCGGTGAGCTCGCGGATCGCCGCGTCCGTCATGAAGCCGCTCCAGTGGTGAGGGGCACGACCTTCTTCGGCCGACCGATCTGAACCATCGAATGAGGTGCGAGCGCCGACAGCGGCAGCCGCGACAACGTGCGCTGGATGGCGCGGCTGATCGGCGCCCAGTGGCTGCGCGCGACGCACGTGGGCTCGAGCGTGCACGTGCCGTCGCCGGTGCTGCACTCGGTGAGCGCGACCGGACCCTCGAGCGCCTCGACGATCTCGGCGACGCTGATCGCCGACGCCGGGCGTGCGAGCGAGTAGCCCCCGCGCCGCCCGCGCTGCGACGTCACGACGCCGGCGCGACCGAGCTCCTTCAGGAGCTTCGCCACCGTCGGCAGCGGGATGTGGGAGACCGCCGCGAGCTCCTGCGCGGTCCGGACGCAGGTCGGGTGCGCCTCGTCCTTCGCCAGGT
The DNA here is from genome assembly GCA_035702585.1 of Anaeromyxobacteraceae bacterium. Classification (GTDB taxonomy): domain Bacteria; phylum Myxococcota; class Myxococcia; order Myxococcales; family Anaeromyxobacteraceae; genus DASSQI01. The sequence goes on along the minus strand of DASSQI010000065.1, from coordinate 27,428 downwards.
GCGTGAGAAGCACGATGCCGTAGTCGGTGAGCTTGCCCATTCGCAGCATGTGCCCGCCTTGGACGCGAGTCGTTCCAGGCCCGCGCATCTAAGAGGACCGGCAGAGTCCAGTAACCGTCCCCTTTGTAACCGATTCCCGGACTCCTGCACTCCCATTTTCTTCGGGGGGTCCCCGGACGTGAGGGCCGCCGCCCCGGGGGACACACGCACGACCGCCTTGCCGCACGCGATCGGCGGTGCTACCGCAACCGGACACGCGTCTGACCGGAGACACCATGCCAGTCGTAGTCCTCCTCGCAGCCCTTCTCGGCGCCGCGGAACCGCCGCCTGGTGCCGCCGGCCCGGAGCCCTCCCCGGCTGCCGAGCACGCCAGGGCCATCCCCCCGGAGGTGGTAGCCACTGCCGAGGAGCCGCGCCTGAAGCTCCTGGGCGTCCAGCTCTCGGTCGGCGCCCCGGAAGGGGCGGGCGTCTCGGCGTTCGTGCGCCCGATCCCCTGGCTGCGGATCGACGGCGGCGGCAGCTGGAACTACCTCTCGTTCGGGATCAACGGCGGGATCACGGTGATGCCCTGGTCCGGCCGCATCACGCCGACGTTCCGCTTCGGCGCGGGTCAGTTCTTCGACAGCGACGTCCGGAGCGAGCTCGCCGGCAGCTTCCCGGACGCGTTCGATCCGGCGCTTCGCCGGTTCGGCTACCACTTCTACACGGCGCAGCTCGGGCTCGAGCTCGGCAACGAGAACGGCGCGCAGTTCTTCGTGCGCGGCGGGCTCGCGTGGCTGCGGAGCAAGCTCGAGTCGACGAACTTCCGCAACGGCGACACGACGGTCACCGCCGACGACAACGACATCTCCGCCACCACGCCGAGCGTGCAGCTCGGGCTGCTGCTGCACCTCTGGTGATCGCCATGAAGAACGCCCTCACCGCCGCCGTCGCAGTGGCTCTCGCCGTGAGCGCCGCAGGATGTGGCCAGCTCGAGGCCGAGGCCAACTCGAAGCACCTGTGCGTCGCGCAGACGAACGTCGCCGCCATCCCGGCGGCGCCGCCCGTGAGCGTCCCGTTCGCGCCGGAGGTCGAGCTGCGCCTCGACCTCGGAGACGCGGTGCCGAACCTGAATCAGGAAGGAGTCGAGGCCGACATCCACCCCGAGGCCATCACCCTCGGGTCGGTCGCCGGGAACGTGAGCTTCGCCGGCGTCGAGACGCTCACGCTGACGGTGCAGCCTCCGACCGGACGGACCGACCTCACGCCCGCGGAGTTCCGGTACGAGCGCGCGACGCCGGCGCCGAGCGAGATCTTCTCGCTCCCCGCGAAGCCGGTCGGCTCGGTCGATCTCGCGGACTACATCGAGGGCGACATCGTCCGGATCCGGGCCTCGTTCAGCGGATCGGCGCCGCAGCAGGCGTGGACCGCCACGCTCGAGATGTGCGGCGCGGTGCGCGTGAACGTCGACTACTGGAAGAAGATCACCGGGTGATCAGCTCCGGCGCGTGCTGCGGCGCCTTCGCCGAGGCGCCGCGGTGCGCGTCGACGCGCGAGCGGAGCGCGGCGCCGAGGTCGCGGCGAGGAGATCGGCGCCCGAGCACAGGTCGCAGCTGGAGCCGCACGGCGCGATGACCTCACCGAAGTGGCCCACCAGCGACTGGTGCCGGCAGGCGGCGTTCTCGGCGAGGCGGTACATCTCGCGCGCCTGCCGCTTCTGCCAGGCCGCGACGGCCTGGTCCGCGCCCTCGGCGAGCCGGTCCCAGCCGCAGACGTCCGCCCACGAGTAGAAGAGCACGCAGTCGCTCGCGCCGCCGTCGCGGCCGGCGCGCCCGATCTCCTGGTAGTAGCCCTCGACCGAGCGCGGCATGTCGCGGTGGATGACGTAGCGGATGTCCGGCTTGTCGATCCCCATGCCGAACGCGACCGTCGCCACGACGACGTCCACGCCGCCGGCCTGGAACGCGTCCTGGACCTTCGCGCGGCGATCGGAGTCGAGCCCGGCGTGGTAGGCGGCGGCGCGAACGCCGTGGTCGCGCAGGAGCTCCGCCGTGCCGTCCGCCGTCTTCCGCGCGAGGCAGTAGACGATGCCGCTCTGCCCCGGGCGCGCACGCACGAGCCGGAGCAGCGCATCGCGGCTGCGGATGCCGCTGCGCGCGCCGCCGTCACCGCCCTCGCCCTTCTTGTAGGCGTGCACGTGCAGGTTCGGGCGGAAGAACGTGCCGCGCACGAGCACCGGCGCGCGCATGCCGAGCTGCTCGGCGATGTCGTGCGTCACCTGCGGCGTCGCCGTCGCCGTCAGGGCGAGCACCGGGATGTCGCCGAACCGGCGCTTCAGGTCCTTGAGGTTGCGATACGCCGGCCGGAAGTCGTGACCCCAGTGGCTGATGCAGTGCGCCTCGTCGACGGCGATCGCCGTGAGCCGCTGGCCCTGGAGCGCGGAGCCGACCGACGCCTCGATGCCCTCCGGCGCCGCGTAGACGAGCTCCAGCTCGCCGCGACGCAGGCGCTCGATGCGCGACCGCCGCTCGTCCGGGTCGACGCTCGAGTTCAGGAACGTGGCGCGCACGCCGACCCGCGCCATCGCGTCCACCTGGTCCTTCATGAGCGCGATGAGCGGCGAGACGACGAGGGTGGTGCCTCCGATGACGCGCGCCGGGATCTGGTACGTCAGTGACTTCCCGGCGCCGGTCGGCATGACGCCGATGCAGTCGTTGCCGGCCAGCACCGCGTCGATGATCGCCTGCTGACCCGGGCGGAACGCCTCGTGGCCGAACACGTCCCGGAGCACCGCGGTCGGGTCCGGCTTCCCCGCGCGGCGCAGCGCGTGCGAGAGCCTCCTCAGCTCGGCGATCTCCTGCGGTCCGAAGGCGCCGGGCGCGCGCCGGTACTCCACGCGAAGCCGCGTGAGCGCCGCCTCGAGTCGCGTCGCGAGCGCGCGATCGGACGGATCGGCGCCGGTCCAGTCGGCGGAGAGCGCCTCGATCTCGGCGCGGAGGGCGCGGCGGCGCGCGACGCTCTCGAAGAGCGGATTGTCCTGGGGGGGCGGCGGCAAGGGGGCAGACCGGTGCAGCGAAGCGCGGACGGAGGCGCAGTGTACTAAAAGGAACGGCGGGCCGCCGAGAGGCAGCCCGCCGCCGGAATCCTGCGAGCGAGGGCGGGGTCTACTTCGAGACCTTCGCCTCCTCGACGATCACCGGATACGCGTACCCGGCGCCGAAGTCCTTGTCGGCGCGGACGGTGCCCTTCGCGGTGACGACGTCGCCGACCTTCACCTCGTCCTGCGTGGTGACCGTGATGTCGTGCGTCGCCTTCTCGGCGGAGCCGCTGCCGTCGCGGAGATGGACCCAGTTGCGACCCATGATGCCCGGCGAGAACTTCACGACCTGGCCGCGAACGGTGACGCTCTTCTCCTTGAGCGCGCCCTTCTGCGTCCAGATCTCCTCGACCGTGCGGGCGTCGGCGCCGGACGCCTTCGAAACCTTCTGGACCTTCACGTCGGTCGGGCCGGACGCGACCTGCGCGTGCTGCGCGCCCATCTGCGGGGGCGGCTGCCCCATCGCCCCGCCCATCGCCCCGCCCATCCCGCCGCCCATTCCGGCAGGCATGCCCTGCGCGGCGGGAGCGCCGTGGTCGTGCCCGTCGCCGGGGCCGTGCGTCTCGGCCGCGGCGCCGCCCATCGGCGAGCCGCCCTCGCCCTGCAGCGTGCCGAAGTAGACGACGTCGAACTTGCGGTTCAGCGACTTGGACTCGAAGTCCTTCATCGGGAACGCGCCTTCGACCACTGCGTCGGCGCCGACCGCGCGCTGCGTGGCCGGGACCGCGGCCCACACGTCGCCCGACGCGGTCTTCAGCTTCAGGTAGCTGTACGGCTGCGCCTCGAGCTTCTCGAGGATCTTGCCCTGCAGCGCGCTCTTGGACGGCGCCGCCGCCTGAGCTGCGTCACCGGGTGCCTGCGCCGCCTTCGGCGCCTCCGGCTTCTTGCACGCCACGAGAGACGCGGCGATCACGACGACGAGGGCCAACGAACGCATGTATCGAAACCTCCGAGAGAACTTCGCCTGAAGACCGGGAAAGGCGCGTACTTTACCCGAACGGGCTGGGGGATCGAGCCCCTCGGACACTTCGTCGCACCTTCGTCCGCCTTCCCTTGGACCGCAATAACACCGCAACCCGCCGCGGTGTTCCCCGCGCGGGCGATCAGCTCCGCAGCCGATACCCTGAACGGAGGAGCAGCCAGGCGCCCGCGACCGAGACGGCGCACGGGATCGCGACCAGGGACAGTCCGAGGGCCGCCGGCGCGTCCGAGACCCCCAGGATGGCGAGCCGCACCGTGTCGACCATGTAGAACACGGGGTTCGCCCAGGTGAGCCGCTGCAAGGCGGCCGGCAGCATGTCGACCGAGTAGAAGACGCCGCCCAGGAAAGTGAGCGGCGTGATGATGAAGGTCGGGAAGAAGTTCACCTGCTCGAACGTGTTCGCCCAGATGGCGGTCATGAGCCCGAGCGACGCGAACAGGACCGCGATGAGCAGCAGCACTGTCACCGCGAGCAGCGGGTGCGCGAGCTCGAAGCCGTCGAGGACGCCCGCGACGAGCCACATGAGGCTCCCGACCGCGAGCGCCCGCACCACCGCGGCGCCCACGAAGCCGGCGAGGATCTCGCCGTACGAGAGCGGCGCCACGAGGATGTCCACGATCGTCCCCTGGATCTTCATGACGAACATCGAGGACGCGGTGTTGAGGTAGGCGTTCGAGATGACGCCGAGCGCGATGAGGCCCGGGACGATGTAGCGGGCGTACGCGATGCCCTCGACCTCGCGGAGCCGTCCGCCGAGCGAGAAGCCGAACACGACGAGGTAGAGCGTCGTCGTGATGAGCGGCGAGAGCAGCGTCTGTCCGGGGACGCGCAGGAACCGCCGCACCTCCTTCACGAACAGCGTCCGGAGCCCGATGCGCGCGATCACGCGACCCTGCCCTCCTCCTCGCCGCGCACGAGCGCGACGTAGACGTCCTGGAGCCGCATGCCGCCGTGGCGCGCCAGCAGCGCGGCCTTGTCCTCGACGAGGAGCAGCCTGCCGCGGTGGATGAGGCCGATGCGATCCGCGAGCTCCTCCGCCTCCTCGAGGTAGTGCGTCGTCAGCACGATGGTCGTGCCGCGCTCGCGCAGCTTGCGGACGTACCGCCAGAGCGACTGCCGGAGCTCGACGTCCACGCCGGCCGTCGGCTCGTCGAGGAAGAGCACGCGCGGGTCGTGCACCAGCGCCTTGCCGATGAGCAGGCGGCGCTTCATGCCGCCCGAGAGCGCGCGCGTGTTCGTCTTCCGCTTCGCGCCGAGGTCCAGCGCCTCGAGGAGCTCGGTCAGTCGCGCTTCGGACAGCGGGACGCCGAAGTAGCCCGCCTGGATCCGGAGCGTCTCCTCGACCGTGAAGAACGGGTCGAAGTTGATCTCCTGCGGCACGAGCCCGACCGCGCGGCGGGTCACCTGGTACTCGCGGACGACGTCGTGCCCGAGCACGGCGACCTCGCCGGCGCTCGCGCGGACGAGCCCGCAGGTCACGCCGATGAGCGTCGTCTTGCCCGCCCCGTTCGGTCCGAGGAGGCCGAAGATCTCGCCGGCGCGGATCTCGAGGTCCACGCCCGCGAGCGCGGTGACGCTGCCGTATCGCTTCTCGACGCCGCGGATGGAGACGACCGGCTGCACGCGCCGCAATCTAAACGGACGCTCGCGATTCGGAAACAGCCTTCGAAGCTCGGCAGATCACCTCAAGATCGCTTGAAGATGGGTGACGCCTCCTCGAACCGGCGCAGCGCCGACTCGCGCTGGCGCCACTCCTCGGCGAGGACGCGCTGCATCCCGGCGTGGAGGCGGCGGTCCGCGAACCAGTGAGCGCCGTAGGTGAACGCGGGCATGAACCCGCGCGCGAGCTTGTGCTCCCCGCCCGCGCCACCCTCGAACGCGGCGACGCCGCGGCGGATGCACTCGTCGATCGAGTGGTAGAGCGCGACGTTGAAGTGCAGGAACGGGTGCTCCTCGCGCGCTCCCCAGTAGCGTCCGTACAGCCGCGCCGGCGTCGCGAGGTTGAACGCCATGGCGACGACGCGCCCCTCGCGGCGCGCCTCGACCACCTCGATCCGCTCCGGCATGCCGCGGAGCACGTCGCGGTAGAACGCGCGGTTCACCCAGCGCATCCCCCAGGCCATGCGCGACGTGCTCGCGTCGTGGAGCTCGAAGCAGACGTCGGCCCAGCCGTCGGGATCGCGCGCGAGCTCGTCGCCGCGGACCGTGCGGATCGAGATGCCCTGCCGCTCCGGGGCGGCGCGCTCGCGCCGGAGCGCGTTGCGCTTCTTCGACGGGAACCTCGCGAGGAAATCCTCGGGCTCTCGGTACCCCTCGTTGCGCCAGTGGTACTGGAAGTCGGCGCGCGGCAGGAAACCGTGCGCCTCGAGCTCGCTCACGTCGCTCGCGCGGGCGTAGAGCACCTCGACGGAGCCCAGGCGGAGGTCGGCCGCGACGCTCCTCGCACCTCGGGCGAGCGCCTCCACCGCCTCGGCGCGATCCTGGTCTCCTCGGACGAGGAGTCGCGCCCCCGCCACGGGTGTGAACGGGACCGTCACGACCAGCTTGGGGTGGAGCCGCAACCCGGCGCGCTGCGCCGCGGCCACCCACTCCCAGTCGCGCGAGAAGTCACCGTCGGAGTCGCCCTTCACGTACGCGGGCGCCGCCGCGACGAGCTCGCTCCCCCGAAACAGCGCCAGGTGGCTCGGCTGCCAGTCGTTGCGCGGCGACGCGCAGCGCGAGCGCTCGAGGGCGCCGAGGAACGCGTGTCGCACGAACGGGCTCGATCCGATGTCGTCGACGAGCGCGTCCCAGGCGGCGGCGGAGATCTTCGTGATGGAGTCGACGACTCGCAGCGCGAGCACCGGGATGTCATAGCGCGCAGCGGCGGCCGCGGTGCGCCGCGTCGAGATGGCGCACCCACGGCCACCGGCGCGGAGAGCGGACGCTCGCCGCTTTGCAAGGACGTCCTTAGGGCCTCCCCCTCGGGGCTTCTTGTCCGACGATGTGCGACAGAGTCACCATCGAGCCAATCCGAGGAGGTCCGCCATGATCCCGGCCATGATCGAGAGCTACCTGCGGGAGCAGCACCTGCCCTTCGAGCTTCTGGCCCACCCGCGGGCGGTCGCCGCGCAGCGTCTCGCCGCGATCGAGCACGTGAGCGGCGCGCGCGTGGCCAAACCGGTGGTGGTCAGCGTGGACGGGCGGCTCTCGCTCGCGGTGGTCCCCGGCACGAAGCGGGTGGACCTGGACACGCTGCGCGAGGCGCTCGGCGCCGTCCACGTGTGGCTCGTCCCCGAGCACGGGTTCGCGGAGCGCTTCTGGCCGTGCGAGCCCGGCGCGGAGCCGCCGCTCGGCCTGTTCGGCATCCCCATCTACGTCGACGCGGATCTCGCGCGCGAGCCGTGGATCGTCATGCGCGGCGGTACGCACGAGGATGCCATCCAGGTCGACACGGACGACTGGCTCATCTGCGAGCGAGTCCGGATCGTCGAGGGGCTCGCGGCGGAGATCAACTGACCGCGCCCTCACGCAGGGCGGCCCGCCGCGGAACGCGGCGGACCCGGAGAGTGCGGGGGTGATCGGGTGAAGGGCCTTCTCGCCACCCCACGCCCCCGCCTCTTCGCTCACCGCGGCGGCGCCGCGCTCGCTCCCGAGAACACCCTCGAGGCGTTCGACGCGGCGGCGCGCCTCGGCATCGCAGCGTTCGAGCTGGACGTGCGCCTCACGCGCGACGGTGAGGTGGTGGTCTTCCACGACGAGGGCACGGACCGGATCACCGGCACACCCGGGACCGTGCAGGACCGCACGCTCGAGGAGGTCCGGGCGCTCGACGCCGGCTTCACGTTCAGCGCCGACGGCGGTCGAGCGCGGCCCTGGCGCGGGCGCGGCGTGCGCATACCGACGCTCCGCGAGGTGCTCGAGCGTCACCCCGGCGTCGCGATGAACATCGAGGCGAAGCACGCCGCCCCGGCGCTCGCCGCCGCGCTCGTCGAGGTGATCCGGTCCTGCGACGCGGTGGATCGGGTCTGCATCGGCTCCGAGATCGACGAGCAGGGCGAGCGGATCCGTGCGCTGCTTCCGGACGCGGCCCACTTCCTGCCGACCGAGGCGGCGACCTGCCACGTCCTCGCCGCGAAGAGCGGAGGCGACCCCGCGAGCTGCCCGAAGGGCTGGGACGTCGCCGACCTGCCGCATCGCTGGAACGGGATGACGGTCGCGGACGGGGACGTGATCGCGTGGCTCCACGACCGGGGGCTCCAGGTGCACGTCTGGACCGTCGACGAGCCCGAGGACATGCGCGCGCTGCTCGCCGCGGGCGTGGACGGAATCATGACCGATCGGCCGGACGTCGCGTTAGAAGTCGTCCGCAGATGAACGACCTCGCATCTTCCGCTCGCCCCTCCGACACTCGTCCCCCCGAGCCGGCCAGGGCCGGCGAGCGCGCGCGGACGCCGCTCATCCCGCGCGAGCACGGCGCCTACGGTCAGCTCGGGATGTCGCTCGTCGCGGCGCTCGCGATCGGCGGCCTCGGCGTCGCCCCCGTCGCGCTCGCCCTCGCCGCGATCCTCGCGTTCGTCGCGCACGAGTCCTTGCTCGTCCTCCTCGGGCAGCGCGGGCGACGCGTGAAGGACGAGGAGGGACCGCGCGCGCGCACGCTGCTCGCGATCCTCGGCGGCCTCGCCGCCGCGTCCGGGCTCGTCGGGCTCTGGCTCGCGCCCAACGAGGCGCGGCTCGGGCTGCTCCCGCCGATCGTGCTGCTCGCCGTCGTCGCGTGGCTCGTCGTGAACAAGCTCGAGAAGACCGCCGCGGGCGAGATGGCCGTCGGCGCGGCGCTGGCGTCGAGCGGCCTCGCCGTCGCCCTCGCGGGAGGAGCGCCCCGCGCAGCCGCGATGGCGTCGTGCTTCGTGTGGACCATGGGCTTCGCGATGGCGACGATGTCGGTCCAGGCGGTGCTGCTCCGAGCCCGCTCGAAGGGCCGCGAGGACCGCGGCGAGCGCAAGGCCATCGCCATCGGCGGGCTGCTCGCGTTCGCGTTCGGGGTCTCGCTCCTCGCCGGGTTCCCGCTCGCGGCGCCAGCCGCGCTCGTGCCGACCGCCGCGCTCTCGATCGCGATCTGCGTCAGGCGGCCGTCGCCGAGGAAGCTCCGCGAGATGGGCTGGGCGATGGTGGCCTCGAGCGCCTTCACGCTGGTGGTGCTCGTGATGAGTCTCCGTTGAGACGGAGCATGCTGCGCCGCTGAGGTCGCGTCACGCCGGCTGCGGCTGCCGGCAGGTCGCCGCGGTGCTAGATTCGCCCGCGTGCGAGTTCTCCTCTCCAACGATGACGGCGTCCACGCCGCCGGGCTCCGCGCGCTCCGCGAGGCGTTCGAGGCGGGCGGCGACGAGGTCTGGATCGTCGCCCCCGATCGCGAGCAGTCGGCGTCGAGCCACGCGATCTCCCTCCACCGCCCGCTGCGCATGGCCGAGGTGCTGCCCCGGACCTTCGCCGTGGACGGCACGCCCACCGACGCCGTCTACATGGGCCTGAACCTCGTCATGCGCGACGCGAGCCCGGACATCGTCGTGTCGGGCGTGAACCACGGCCCGAACCTGGGCAACGACGTCCTCTACTCCGGCACGGTCGCCGCCGCGATGGAGGCGGCGCTGCTCGGGCGCAACGCGATCGCCGTCTCGCTGGCGTCGCCTCCGCCGCACGAGTTCACGGACGCGGCGCGGTTCGCGGCGGCGCTGGCGCGGCGGGTCGTGGAGAGGCCGCCGCTCGTGCCGATGCTGCTCAACGTGAACGTGCCCGCCGGGCCGGTGAAGGGATACCGCTTCACGCGGCTCGGCCGGCGCAACTACGGGAACGTGGTCGTCGAGAACGTCGATCCGCGCGGCCGGAAGTACTACTGGATCGGCGGGGAGTCGGCGGGCCACGAGGACATCCCCGGCTCCGACTGCAACAGCGTCTTCGACGATCGCCTCGTCGCGATCACGCCGATACACCTCGACCTGTCGCACGGCGCGCTCCTGCAGGAGATGCGCAGCTGGACGATCGAAGGGTACGAGAAGGAACCGGCCCTGTGAGGCGGAGGCCTCCCTCCCGCGGAGGCCGGTGGATTCCGCGATCGAGCGTCGTGCTGCTGCTCGCGCTCGCGGCCTGTCCTCGCCCGCCTGTCGCGCCGCCGATCATCCGCCAGGAGCCGCCCGCCGCGGCGCGCCCCGACGGCGCGCACCCGCCGGCCCACGAGGAGCCGGACGTCGTCGGCGTGGTGCACGTCGTGCGGCGCGGCGAGACGCTGTACCGGATCTCCCGCGCGTACGGCGTCTCGGTCGACGACCTGCTCGAGGTGAACGGCCTCGCGGACGCCCGCTCGATCCCGGTCGGCTTCGAGATCTTCGTCCCGGGCGCGACGCGTGAGCTCCCGATCGGCTCCGCTCCAGCTCCGGAGCCCGAGCCGGACGCCGTCGCCACGCTGCCGCGGCCCGCTGGCGAGCGCCCCGGAAAGCTCGCGTGGCCCTTGCGCGGCCCGGGCGACGGAGGGCGCGCGGGTGTCATCTACAGCAAGTTCGGCCCGCGCGAAGGGCAGCCTCACGACGGCGTCGACATCTCGGCGCCGGAGGGAACCACCATCGTCGCGGCCTCCGCGGGCGTCGTCATCTTCGCGGGCGAGCGATCCGGCTACGGGTCGATCGTGATCCTGCGCCACGCCGGTCAGCTCCTCACGCTGTACGCCCACGCGAGCGAGCTGCTCGTGAAGGAGGGAGACCGCGTCGCCGAGGGCGCGCCGGTGGCGCGCGTCGGCCGGTCCGGACGGACGACGGGACCGCACCTCCACTTCGAGGTCCGCGAGGGCATCAAGCCGCGGGATCCGCTGCCGTTCCTCCGTTAGGCCGGGCGCGCGGCTTCGTTGTATACGGTGGCGCATGGACGCCATCCGTGCCCGCATCCGCGACGTTCCCGACTTCCCGAAGAAGGGCGTCGTCTTCAAGGACATCACGCCCGTGCTGGCGGACGCGAAGAGCTTTCACGCGGTGATCGCGGCGCTCGCCGATCACTGGCGCGGTGAGCGCATCTCCAAGATCGTCGGGATCGAGTCGCGCGGCTTCCTGTTCGCCGCGCCCCTCGCCTACGCGCTCGGCGCGGGCCTCGCGATCGTGCGCAAGCCGGGCAAGCTCCCCTGGCAGACGCTCCGCGAGGTGTACGCGCTCGAGTACGGCGAGGACGCGCTCGAGATGCACATCGACGCCGTCGGCGCGGGGGAGCGCGTGCTGATCGTGGACGACGTCCTCGCGACGGGCGGCACCGCCGACGCGGTCGGCCGCCTCGTGACAAAGCAGGGCGCGCAGCTCGTCGGCTACTCGTTCCTCGTCGAGCTCGGGTTCCTGCACGGTCGCCGCAAGCTCGGCGAGTCGAACGTGCATGCACTGATCGCATACTGACGCGGAGCGAAGCTCGCGTCAGTATGCTCGAGCGACCGCCCGGCAGGACCACGCCGCGTAGCGTCCACCCCTAACCCTGACGCGCAGCTTGCTGCGCGTCTGAACCCCGACACTGACGCGGAGCTTGCTCCGCGTCTGAATTGGGCGAACGAACGGCATGGCGCGACCGCTCGCGGAGAGTTGACCCTCTACTCGGACGCGGAGCTTCGCTCGGCGGCCAGTTAGATTCCCCCCGTGTCCGACCTCGGCTCGCTCCTCTTCCTCGGCACCGCCGGGGCGCGCTTCGTCGTCTCGACGCAGATGCGTCACTCGGGTGGCCTCGTCTGGACCCTCGGCGGATTCCGGCTGTGGGTGGACCCGGGTCCGGGCGCGCTGGTGCGGGCGCTCACCATGCGTCCCAAGGTCGATCCGGGCAAGGTGGACGCGCTGCTCGTCTCGCACCGACACCTGGACCACTCGGGCGACGCGACGGCGGTCGTCGAGGCGATGACTGGAGGCGGCTTCAAGCCGCGCGGTGCGCTCTACGCCCCCGCGGACGCGCTCGACGAGGAGGCGGTGGTCTTCGCGTACGCGCAGCGCTTCGTCGCGCGCCTCGAGCGGCTCACGGCCGGTGGGGCGCACACGCTCGCGCCGGGCCTCACCCTCGAGACGCCGCTCGCGCATGACCACGGCGTCGAGACCTACGGGTACCGGCTCTCGTTCGACGGGTACACCGCCGCCCACGTCACCGACACCTTCTGGACCGACGCGCTGCCGGAGGCGTACGCGGGCGCGGACCTCCTCGTGGTGAACACCACGCGCCTGAGGGGTGGCGACCGCCGCATGCTCCACCTCGGCGCCGACGACGCCGAGCGGCTCGTCTCGGCGGTGCGCCCGCGGCTCGCGGTCCTCACGCACTTCGGCATGCAGATGGTGCGCGCCGGACCGGACCGGATCGCGCTCGGCATCTCGGAGCGGACCGGGATCCCGGTGATCGCCGCCCGCGACAGGCTGTCGCTGCCGCTGCCGCCCCCGCTCGGCGCGCTCTCGGGCACCGCCACGGCGCGCCGCGAGCGCTCCGGAACGAGCGCAGACCAGCGCGATCTGTTCGGCGAAAGCTCGGCGCCGTCCGGCGAATCGGGGTAGGTTTCGGGCGTGACGGTCGCGGCCACGCCGCACCAATGGGTGCAGGTGATCGAGTCCTGGGACGAGACGCCGTCGCTGCGGTCCATCGCGTTCCGGATGCCCGACGAGTACTGCTGGTCGCATCGCAAGCCGGGACAGGTCGTGAAGGTGCGGACGCCCGCCGGCGAGGGATACTTCGCGCTCGCGACCGCACCGGTCACGCACCCGCGCGGCGAGCTCCTGATGAAGCGAGGCGGACGCGTGGCCGACACCGCGATCGAGCTCGCGGCCGACGGCGGATCGCTCGACATCTCGCCGCCGTTCGGCGGCGGGTTCCCGGTCGAGGACGGACACGACCGCGACGTGCTCCTGTTCGCCGCCGGGTCGGGGATCGCCCCCATCCGAGCCATCGTGCAGCACGTCCTCGCGAATCGCGCCCGCTTCCGCCGGGTCACCCTGTTCTACGGCCAGCGCCACGGCTCGGAGTTCGCGTACGCGCGGGAGCACCTCGCGTGGGACCGCGGAGGGATCCGCGTCGTGCTGTGTCCGTCGCAGGAAGACGACGCCTGGCCGGGGATGCGCGGGCGCGTGCAGCAGGTCGCGTCGACGCTCGCCCTCGGCGGCGCCGAGCCGGCCGAGACCACTGCGTTCGTGTGCGGAATGACCGCGATGGTGGACGACGTTCGTGCGACCCTGGCGGACGCCGGCGTGCCGCCGGAGCACGTGCACCTCAACTTCTAGGAGAACATGGCCTCTGCATCCGCCTCCCGCGTGTTCCTCATCCTGCTCGCGGTGATCGCGGTGGTCCTCGTGGGCGCGGTCGCGAAGCCGTTCGCGGAGGCGCTGTTCCTGGCCGCGGTCATCGCCGGCGCGCTGCAGCCCGGCATGGAGCGCCTCACCCGGAGGTTCCGCGGGCGGCGCAACGTCGCGGGCGCGCTGCTCACCGTCGGCATCCTCCTCGTCGTCGTGGTCCCGGTCGCGGCCTTCGCCGCGAGCGTCGTCTCCGAGGTCGTGGACGGCGTCGAGTGGGTGAACAAGCAGATCCGCAGCGAGGGCGTGTCGGGGCTCGTGAAGTACCTGCCGCGCGGGCTCCGCCCCGCCGCCCACGAGGTGGCGAAGACCATCCCGCGCAACGTCAACGAGGTGCAGGACCTCGCCGTGGCCGCGCGGCCCCAGGCCGGCAGCGCCGCGTCGGCGACGGTCAGCGCGGTCGGTGGCGTCCTGTCGTACACCGGCAACGTCATCGTCCAGGTCGCGATGATGCTCATCGCGCTCTTCTTCTTCCTCGTGGACGGGCCGAAGCTGGTGGACTGGCTCAACTCCGCGCTGCCCCTGAAGCGCGGCCAGTTCCCGGAGCTGCTCGAGGACTTTCGCAAGGTGGCGGTCGCGGTGCTCCTGTCGACGCTCGCGACCGCTGGCCTGCAGACGCTGGTGGCGCTCGGCGGCTACTTCATCGCGAGCGTGCCGAACCCGATCTTCTTCGGCTTCGTGACCTTCATCTTCGCGCTCATCCCGGCGGTCGGCGCCGCGTCGGTCGTCGTCGTCACCGCGGTGATGAAGCTCGTCGGTGGGGAAGCCGGGTGGGCGGTGTTCCTGCTCGTATGGGGCGTCGTGTTCGTGGGCCTCGTCGACAACGTGGCGAAGCCCTGGCTCATGACCGGCGGCATCCCGATCCACGGCGGCGTCATCTTCTTCGCCCTGCTCGGAGGGCTCGCCGTGTTCGGGCCGATCGGCCTCATCGCAGGACCGCTCGCGATCGCCTTCCTGGTCGCGGTCGTGCGGATGTACCAGCGTGACTTCACGACGCAGTCGTAGCCCGTGATAGATCCCATCGAATGAAAGCCGCGTTCGTCCTGGTGAAGTGCGAGCTCGGGCAGATCGAGAGCGTCGCGAACCAGCTCATGGAGATCGAGGGCGTGAGCGAGGTGCACTCGATCACCGGTCCGTGGGACCTCCTCGTGAAGCTGTACGCGCCCGACTACGACGCGTTCGGCGATCTCATCCCGGGAAAGGTGCAGAAGCTGCCCGGCATCGCGAACACCGAGACGCTCCTCGCCTTCCGCGCGTTCAAGCCGACGGATTGAGCGGCCGGTCCGCGCCAAAGACCAGCCGAGCTCCGCGAGCGCGCCGTCGCCGCGCAAGACGACGACGGCGCTCGCCGCCGTGAGCGCGCCTCGCCGCGCAAGACGGCGACGGCGCTCGCCGCCGTGAGCCGGCCGTCAAACCCACGAGAGCGGGTAGCGGCCGGCCTCCACCGCCTTCTCGACGATGAGCTCACGCAGGCCGACCAGGTCCGCCGGGCCCTCGTCGTAGAGCTTGCGGATCGCGGCGAGGTGGCCGCGGCACGTCTCGCCGTCCGGCACCGCGGACCGCAGCGCCTTCTTCGCCGCGCTGTAAGCGCGCTCGTGGCCTTCGATGGCGTAGAGCTTCACCGCGGCCTCTGCGACCGGATCGAGCGCGCTCGCCTCGGACGTCTGCAGCGCGCGAGCGACCGCGCTGTCGACCGCGTAGGCCTCCATCACCGCGTCGGCGATCGCGCCGAGGACCTCCTGCCGATCGGAGATCGCCGGCCCGTAGGTCTCGACGGCCACCTGGAGCGCGTACGCGGCGAGGTACTTGTTGAGCTCGGCGATGCGCCGCTCGCGCCCGAGCAGATCACGCCCGTCGCGGGGGACGTCGCCTTGCTCGATCGCGGCCACGACCGTCCCGGCGAGATCGAGCAGCGGGAGCTGCCCCTTCATCGCGCGCTTCAGCATCGTGCCGGTGATGAGCATCCGGTTGATCTCGTTCGTGCCCTCGAAGATGCGGTTCACGCGGTTGTCGCGGTACACGCGCTCGATCGCGTACTCTTCGACGAAGCCGTAGCCGCCGTGGATCTGCAGCGCCTCGTCCGCGACGAGCGAGAGCGCCTCGCTGCCCCACACCTTCAGGATCGAGGCCTCGACGTTGTACTCCTCGACCGCGGCGATGAGGTCGCGGTCGTGCTCGGCGGAGCCGCGCGGCGCGCTCGAGAGCGAGACGCGCTGGTCGATGAGCCCGGTCGTGCGGTAGCTCATCGCCTCGCCCGCGTAGACGAGCGCCACCATGCGCGCGATCTTCTCGCGGATCAGCCCGAAGTCGGTGACGACCTTGCCGAACGCCTTGCGATCGCGGCCGTACTCGACGGCGAGCTGGATCGCGTTTCGCGCTCCGGCGATCGAGCCGACGCCGAGCTTGAGGCGGCCGAGGTTCAGGATGTTGAAGGCGATGCGGTGTCCCTTCCCGGCCTCGCCGAGCAGGTTCTCCACCGGGACGCGTGCGTCCTCGAACACGAGCGGGCACGTGGAGCTCCCGCGGATGCCCATCTTGTGCTCCTCGGGCCCGACGCTGAAGCCGGGGGTGTCGCGATCGACGATGAACGCGCTGAACTTCTCGCCGTCGATCTTCGCGAACACGATGAACACGTCGGCGAACCCGGCGTTGGTGATCCACTGCTTCGTGCCGTTCAGGATCCAGTGCGCGCCGTCCGGCGAGAGCACCGCGCGCGTCCTGGCGGCGAGCGCGTCGGACGCGGACGACGGCTCCGACAGCGCGTACGCCGCGATCCACTCGCCGCTCGTCAGCTTCGGCAGGTACTTCGCCTTCTGGGCGTCGGTCCCGAAGTAGGCGATGGGCAGCGTCCCGATCCCGACCTGCGCACCGAACGTCACGGACCAGGAGCCGTTCCGGGCCATCGCCTCGGTCACGAGCATGCTCGCCGTGACCGACTGCGCGAGACCGCCGTACTCCTCCGGGATGTCGAGGCCCAGGAAGCCGAGGTCGCCCGCCTCCTTGATGAGCCGGCGCAGGAACGCGTTGTCCTTGTGGTCGATCCGATCCGCGCTGGTCTGCACCCGGTCGATCGCGAACTTCTCGCCGGCCTTGAAGAACTCGCGCTGCTCCTCGCTGAAGTCGTCGGGCGTGCGGATGCGCTCGGACCCGCAGGGCGTCAGGAGAAAGCCTCCTCCCGGAGGCAGTGGCGGGGGTGGCAGCAGGTCGGGACGCGTCGCCATGTCGGGCCTCCTGGAGGGGGGTGCGTTGACTCGAATGTCAACACGGTTTTCCGAAACTTGGAAGCCCTGACCCGGTGCGTCAATGCCAACTTGCCGAGACTCCCATGTGAGCCGCTGGGCCGCTCGAGCAGCTGCGTCACGCGAACGGGTGAGGCCGGCCTCGAAGGCACGCCCCGGGTCGCCTTCGAGGCACCCGGGGTCGCCTTCGAGGCACGCACGAGGTCGCGCCGAAGGGGCGCGATCCTGGGCCACATGTCCCGGTCGAATCCCGAGCGGGAGAGTCGCTCACGGCACCGGGTCGCGCGGGGACCCGACCCCAGGGAGGCCGCAATGGAAGTCGAGGAACGGAAGATCGAGGAGGAGTTCGAGATCCCACTGGAGGGCGACGAGGGAGAGCTCGAGCTCCGCCGCCACCACGACGTCGGCCGGCGCCTGCTCGAAGCGCGCGTCGCGGACGTCGATCCCACGCCGGCGCTCACCATCGCCGAGGACGCCACGATCGCCGAGACGGTCGAGGGAATGCGCGCGCTCGGCGTCGACGCGGTGATCGTCGTGGCCCGCGACGACGACAGGGAGGTCGTCGGCATCTTCACCGAGCGCGACCGGCTGCTCCGCGTCGGCGGCGAGGAGCTCGGGATGCGCATCGGCGCCGTGATGACGCCGGCGCCCGAGACGCTGTGCCCGAGGCACAGCCTCGCGTTCGCGCTCAACAGGATGACGACCGGCCGCTACTGCCACGTCCCGATCGTGGACGACGCCGGAGCGCCCGTCGCGATGTTGTCGGTGCGCGAGCTGCTCAACTTCATCGTCGAGTGCATCCCGGAGGAGATCCTGAACCTCCCTCCGGAGCCGGACCTGGCGCAGCCGTACCGGATCGATTCCGAGTAGCGCCCACAGCAAGCCCTCGCCAAATGCGTGAACCGGGTCGAGGTGGCGAGGGCGCGCAGGTAAAACCGCAAGCGCTCGCGTTGGCGAGCGCGCGCAGCACTTGCGCCGCGTGTGGACCCGCGGCGACCTGATCAGCTGAGGCGTTCAATCGACTGCAGCTACTACGGCGCCGCGGCTGCGCGCTCTTGCTGCGCAAGAGCTTGCTGTTAGCTGCGCGCCCTTGCTACGCAAGGGCTTGCGTTTGACCGTGGCACTTCTTGTACTTCTTGCCCGAGCCGCACGGGCAAGGGTCATTTCGCCCGACGCGCGGCGTCTGGCGCGTGACCGTCTCCTGCTTCATCGCGCGAGCGTCGCCGTCGGTCTCGGCGCCGTGCGTCTCGGTGACGCGCTGACGGCGCGCCAGCGCCAGGCGCTTGCGCTCGATCTCCTCGGCCGACTCCTGTCGGACGACCTGCAGCCGGAGCACGTTGCCGACGACGGCGCTCTTCACGCGCCAGTTCATCTGCTGGAAGGCCTCGTAGCCTTCCTTCTTGTACTCCTGCTTCGGGTCCTTCTGGCCGTAGCCGCGCAGGCTGATGCCCTGGCGGAGGTGGTCCATCGACAGCAGGTGGTCCTTCCAGAGCGCGTCGATCGCCTGCAGGTAGATGTACTGCTCCCAGCGGCGCAGCAGCGGGACGCCGTCCGCGTCGGGGCCGAGCTCGGCCTCCTTCGCGCGGTAGGCCTTCTCGACCACGTTGTAGATCTGCTCCTCGATGGCGGCGCGCGCCTCGCGCCTGCGGCTCGACGTGAGCCCGGTGAACTGGATGTCCGCGCCGAACTGATCCTTCACCAGCGCCGAGAGCGCTTCGAGATCCCACTTCGCGGGTCCCGAGCCCTCCGGGCACGCGTTGCCGACCATGTCGACGACGAGATCCTCGACGACGTCGAGCATGTGCTCGCGCGCGTCATCCCACTGGTACACCTGCTCGTGGCGGGTCTTCTTCCGGGTCTTCAGGTCCTCGTCGTACTCGACCACCGGGATGCCCGCGCCGAAGCCGAGGACCATGCGCCGCAGCCGGTAAATCGACCGGCGCTGCTGGTTCATGACGTCGTCGTACTCGAGCAGGTTCTTCCGGATGTCGAAGTTGTGCGCCTCGACCTTCTTCTGGGCGTTCGCGATCGCCTTCGTGAGCCAGCGATGCTCGATCTGCTCGCCCTCCTTGAGGCCGAGTGTCTCCATCATCGAGCTGATCCGCTCCGACCCGAAGATGCGCATCAGGTCGTCCTCGAGGGACAGGTAGAAGCCGGACGAGCCCGGATCTCCCTGACGACCGGCGCGCCCGCGGAGCTGGTTGTCGATGCGCCGGGACTCGTGGCGCTCGGTGCCGACGATGTGGAGGCCGCCGAGCCCCACGACCTCGTCGTGCTCCGAGCCGGTCTGCGCGCGCAGCCGCTCGGTCGTCTCGGCGAGCCGCTTCGTCCACTCGGCGCGGCGGAGCTCGAACGCGGCCTCGTCCTCGCCCTCCATCGGCGCGTCGGGCTCGGGTCCGACCTCGTGCTTCGCCATCATCTCGGGGTTGCCGCCGAGGAGGATGTCGGTGCCGCGGCCGGCCATGTTGGTCGAGATGGTGACCGCACCCTTGCGCCCGGCCTGCGCGACGATCTCGGCCTCGCGCTGGTGGTGCTTCGCGTTGAGGACGTTGTGCGTCACGCCGCGGCGCTTCAGCAGCGACGAGACGACCTCGCTCTTCGCGACCGAGACGGTGCCGACGAGGATCGGCTGCCCCTTCGCGTGGCGCTGCTCGATCTCCTCGCAGAGCGCGTTGAACTTCTCGCGCTCGGTCTTGTAGACGACGTCCTCGGAGTCCTTGCGGACGTTCTTCTTGTTCGTGGGGATGACGACGACGTCGAGGTTGTAGGTCTTCGCGAACTCCTCCGCCTCGGTGTCGGCCGTACCGGTCATGCCGGCCAGCTTCGAGTACATGCGGAAGTAGTTCTGGAACGAGACCGTCGCGAGCGTCTGGTTCTCGTTCTCGATCTTGACGCCTTCCTTCGCCTCGACCGCCTGGTGGAGGCCATCGGACCAGCGCCGGCCGGGCATGAGACGTCCGGTGAACTCGTCGACGATGAGGACCTCGCCGTTCTTCACGACGTAGTCGACCTCGTTCCGATAGAGGTGGTGGGCGCGGAGCGCCTGCTCGACGTGGTGCAGGAGCTCGATGTTGTCCGGGTCGTACAGGTTCGCGACCGCGAGCTTCTTCTCCATCTTCCCGATGCCCGAGTCGGTCATGACGACCGTGCGGGTCTTCTCGTCGACGGTGAAGTCCTGGTCCTTGATCATCGAGGGGATGACCTGGTTGACCCGGTAGTAGTTCTCGCTCGACTCGTCGGTCGGGCCGCTGATGATGAGCGGCGTCCGGGCCTCGTCGATGAGGATCGAGTCGACCTCGTCCACGATCGCGTAGTTCAGCTCGCGCTGGACGTAGTCCTGCAGGCGGAACTTCATGTTGTCGCGCAGGTAGTCGAACCCGAACTCGTTGTTCTGGCCGTACGTGATGTCGGCGCCGTAGGCGGTCTGCCGCTCCGCATCGGTGAGCCCGTGGACGACGACGCCGGTGCTGAGGCCGAGGAAGCGGTAGAGGCGCCCCATCCACTCCGAGTCGCGCCGGGCGAGGTAGTCGTTCACGGTGACCACGTGGACGCCGCGGCCAGTGAGCGCGTTGAGGGCGCAAGGCAGCGTCGCGACGAGGGTCTTTCCCTCGCCGGTCTTCATCTCGGCGATCTTCCCGGAATGCAGGACCGCGCCGCCGATGAGCTGCACGTCGAAGTGTCGCATCCCGAGCGCGCGGACGCCGCCCTCGCGGACCGCCGCGAACACCTCGGGCAGCAGCTCTTCGAGTGGGCGGCCCTTCTGCTGAACCTCCTCCTTCCACTTCGCCGTGAGCCGCGGGAACTCGTCGTCCGCCAGCGCCTTCATGCGCGGCTCGAGCTCGTTCACGCGCGCGACGAGGGGATGGATCCGGCGCAGCTCGCGCTCGTTCTTGGTGCCGACGATCTTCTTCAGGACGTAGTTCAGCATTCAGGGATCTCTAGAAACGTCGAGCGCTTGCAGCCCGGAAAGGCGCAAGCGCGCGAAGGTACCCCTTGAGGTAACGCAGCGCCAGACGAAAGCAAGCGGGGAGACCGGGCGAACGGCTGCCGCGCCCCGGCCGGTCAGCTCATTCGAGGATGAACTTACGAGGGTTCTCGGCGAGGCCGTTCACCCGGACCTCGTAGTGGAGGTGTGGTCCGGTCGAGCGCCCCGTGTTGCCGACCGCCGCGATCTTCGCGCCGCGCTTCACGCGGTCCCCGGTCTTCACGAAGAACTCGGACAGGTGGCCGTAGCGGGTCTTCACGCCGTACCCGTGATCGACCACCAGCACCTTCCCGTAACCGTTCTCGGTGCCGGCGAAGACGACGGTTCCGTCCGACGGAGACACGATCGACTGCCCGTGGGGAGTCGCGATGTCGAGCCCGCGGTGCATCACCCGCTCGGCGGTGTAGGGATCGAGCCGCGAGCCGAAGTCAGACGTCACCCAGCCGCGCACCGGCCACACCGAGGGCGTCGAGGCGAGCAGCGACCGTTGATCGTCGAAGTACTCCTGGAGGTGCCCGAGGCTCGACTCTTGCCGCGTGGCCTCCTGCTCCAGCGAGGCGAGGCGGTCGGGGAGCGTCGCCGAGCTCTCCTGCGACGCGGGCGGAGGGCCGCCCATCCCCGAGGGGAGCGCGGCGGAGCCCACCGGGCCGACCGCGAGCTTCCGGTCCGGATCCTGGAGCTGCGTCACCGCGCTGCGGAGCTTCGCGTCGAACCGCTCGACGCGGTCGAGCGTCGCGGAGATGTGCGAGACCTTCTCCTGGACGAGGAGGATCTGCGAGCGGAGCTGCGCGTTCTCCTCCTTGAGGATGCGGTTCTCGGCGGCCCGGCCGAGGAGCGAGAAGTAGTGTCCGAACGTGACCGCCGCGAAGAAGGACACGCCGCCGGCGAGCCACCGCGCCTTGCGGGTCCACGCGCGATCGATGTGGAACTTCCGGATCGCCTGCGAGTGATCGCTTACGACGAGTACCGTGTAGTGCTTCGTCTTTGTCGACGCCGTCATCGGGACCCCGCCCCGCCCTCGCTCGCCATCGCGCCGGAAGCTAGCGACGGGGAGCCTAGCCGGGAAGCCGTGTACCTCGACCAAGCGACTCTGTTGGGAACCCGTACCGTATCGACTTCGGAGGAATCAACCTCCGAGGGCCCTACGTGGGCGCAGGTTTGAGTACTTGTCGGTGACTCAGGCGGGTGCGAGCAGCGCTGCAGCAGACCCTAGGCGCGACGCAATCTGCGCGACCTCACCCCAACCGCGTCGCGATGACGAGACCTCACCCCAACCGCGCCGACGATGGGGGACCTCACCCCAATCGCGCCACGATGACCGTGATGTTGTCATCGCCGCCGCGATCGTTCGCGATCGAGACCAGGCGGCTCGGGACGTCCGGTAGGGGATTGCGGTCGACGACCTCGAGGATCTCGTCGTCCTCCACGAGGTTCGTGAGCCCGTCGCAGCAGAGGAGCAGCTGATCGCCGTCGGCGGCGTCGATCCCCACGAGGTCGACGAGCACCTCCTCCTCGAACCCGACGGAACGCGTGATGATGTTGCGGAACCTGCTGTGGCGAGCCTCGTCCGGCGTCATCGCGCCGGCCTTGAGCTGCTCGTTCACGAGCGAGTGATCCTCGGAAACCTGGAAGATGCGACCGCCGCGCACCAGGTAGCACCGGCTGTCGCCGACGTGCGCGAGGTAGATGTACGAGCCGAGCACGAGCGCCGCGGTGACGGTCGTCCCCATGCCGAGGAGCGCCGGGTTCGCCTGCGCCTCCTGGAAGATGCGCGCGCACGCGGCCTCGACGGCGTCGCGCAGCCGGTCCTTGGCTGCCCCTTCCTCCAGGGTGGACGCGACCTCGAACGCCTGCGGCGACGTGCGCTTCGCGTCGGCGAGCGCGGTGCGGATGGTCTCGACGGCCAGCTTCGACGCGATCCCCCCGCCGGCGTGGCCGCCCATCCCGTCCGCCACCACGAAAAGCCCAAGGTCGCGGTCGATGAGGAACGAGTCCTCGTTCCGGTCCCGCTTCCGCCCGACGTCCGTTGCGCCGTACGCCTCGATCACACCGCGCATTGAGGACGTGATCGTATCACCGGCTGGCGGTCCGCGCCGCGTTACGCGAAGGCGCCACCCTCCGGGCCGATTCCCGCTGTGATGGCGGCCGCTCCCGACGCGTCGCGGCGACGGTCGTGTCCCGATGTTTACCGTCCGTACGGGCCGGGTGTCCCCGCCGGGCTGCCGCGATCAGTGCGCCCGCGTGGTCGAGCGCGGACGCGGTGACCTCCGCCCCGGCGAGCATCCGGGCCACCTCGGCGCGACGGTCGTCTTCGGCGGGCAGCTCGGAGACGCAGGTGGACGTCCGCCCCTGGGCGACTCGCTTCGCGACGCGGACGTGGCGATCGGCGAACGCGGCGACCTGCGGGAGATGCGTCACGCAGATCACCTGCCCATCGGCGGCGACCTCGGACAGGACGCGGCCCACGGCTTCGGCGACGGCGCCCCCGATCCCGGAGTCCACCTCGTCGAACACGTACGTGCTGACCGGGTCCACGCTCGCGACAGCGCGCTTGACGGCGAGCAGCAGCCGCGAGAGCTCACCGCCGGAAGCGGTCTTCGCGAGAGGGCGAGCCGGCTCGCCCGGGTTCGGCGCGATGAGGACCCGCACGGTCTCGGCGCCTTCCGGCCCGAGCGCGGTCCCCTCCCACTGCAGTCCGTCGGCGGCCGGCGCGAGCTCGACGTGGACGCGACACCTTGCCATCGCGAGCCGGCCCAGCTCGCCCTCGACGGCGCTCGCAAAGCGCCTCGCGGCCGCCTTCCGCGCCAGGGACAGGGCGCGAGCCGCCGCGAGCACCCGCGGGCCGCGCTCGGCGAGCTCGCGCCCGAGCGCCGCGAGCCGCTCGTCGCTTCCCCCGAGCGCGGCGAGCTCGGCGCGCATGTCGTCGCGCCGGGCGATCGCGCTCGCGATGGTGCCCCCGTTCTTCCTCGCTATCCGATGCAGCGCGTCGAGCCGCTCCTCGACGAGCTGGAGCCGGTCGGGATCACCGCCCACGAGCTCCGCGTATCTCGCGAGCTGCCGCCCAGCCTCCTGGACCTCGGCGACCGCGGAGCGCAGCAGCGCGACCGGCTCCTCGAGCCGAGCGTCGAGCGCGGCGCCGTCGGCGAGCGCCTTCAGCGCCTGCGCGAGCCGCTCCGACGCGCTCCCCTCCTCCGATTCCACGAGCGCCTCGGAGAGACGAGCCGCCTCCCGGAGCCGCTCCGCCGACGCGAGCACGGTGCGCTCGCGCGCGAGCTCCTCGTCCTCGCCCGCCTTGGGGTCGACCGCCTCGAGCTCGCGAAGCTGGAATGCGAGGTAGTCGGCGCGCTGCGCGCGCTCGGCGTCGCCCTGCTCGAGCTTCGTTCGCTCGCGCAACCCCTCGGCGAGGCCGTCGTAGAGCTCGCGGTACCGAGTGCGATCGATCTCGCCGCACGCATCCAGCAGGCCGAGATGACTTCGCTCGTCGAGCAGTGTGAGGTGCTCGTGTTGCCCCGAGACGTCGACGATCCCGCGCATGGAGTCGGCGAGCATGCCGACGGTGCAGAGCGCACCGTTCACGAACGCGCGGCCGCGTCCCGCCCGCGACACGATGCGCCTCACCAGCAGCTCCGCGCTCCGGCCGCTCGGCGGGGCCGCGATCCCCGCGGCCTCGAGCTTCGCGAACAGCGGGTGATCCCCCGGCAGCTCGAACAACGCCTCGACGACGGCCTCGTCGGCGCCTTCGCGGACCACCTCGCCTCCGGCCCGGCCGCCCAGCACGAGGTGCAGCGCGCCGACCAGGATCGACTTTCCGGCGCCGGTCTCGCCCGTGAGGACGTTCAGGCCCGGGCCGAAACGCACCTCGGCGTGATCGACGACGGCGAGCCCCGAGATCCGCAGCATCGTGAGCATGACGGCATCGTGTCACGTCGGTCCGACACTGGACAAGTTTTCAGTGGTCCGCGCGTTCAGGGTTGCGTGGCCGGCGACTCACCGCGAGCGGCGCGGTACGTGCACGTCGCGACTTCAACCGGTTGAAGCGCGTGCACCAACTTCAACCGGTTGAAGCGCGTGCACCAACTTCAACCGGTTGAAGCGCACGGACAGTGAAGGCCACGCGCTGCGCCGAGTCTCGGCGTAGGCGAGGGACCCGTCAGCCCGGTCGCGCAACGCGAGGGATCGGCTCACGGCCCCGCGAGCAGCCGCGGCCACGCGTGCAACGAGCACGTGCAGCCGGTCGCGGTGCAACCGTCGCGCGTGGACTGGTGGATCAGGGTCCCGTCCCAGCCCTGCTCGATCGCGCCGCCCGTGCACGCGCCCGCGCCCTCGCGGACCGTGATGCGCCCGCAGAGCGTACCGGAGGGCGCGCGCAGCTCCACGACCTGCGCGCACGCCGGGAGCTGCTCTCCGGCCCGCGGGAGCACCGCGTACCCTCGGTTGCCGCGGGTGAACCGCAGCGTCGTGCCGCGAGCCGCGGCGAGCCACTGCGGCGCGGGCGACGCGGAGACGCCGAGGTGCGGGATGACGGCGGACCAGGCGCCGTCGAACCGCGCCGCGACACTGCCGTCGAGCAGCGGCTCGAGCTCGACCGGATCGGTCGCGGCGACGTCGACCTGCGCCACGCCTCCGGTCGCGAGCGTGGTCCCGTCTCGCCCGACCCACGTCCACGCCAGCATCCCGGGAGTGCGATACGTCACGATCTCCTCCCCCATGCGGGACACGCCGACGCCGAGGAACGAGACGATCGGGCTCGTGTCGGACATGACTCGCCGCCCCGCGTGCGCCGAGGCGGCGGCGACGTCGAAGCGGAACACCTCGACGGTGCTCGGATGGTTCCCGCCGATGGCGGTCGCGCTCGCCGCGACGGCGCTGCCTCCGGCAGGATCCGACGCCATGGACGCGCGGGTCACGAGGAAGCCGTCCGGAGGAGTGAGCGGAGTGCGCACGCCGATCGCGCCGTCGGTCCCGATGCGGACGAGCTCCGACGCCTGGAACGGTGAGTACAGCGGCGTCGAGACGACCCCGTGCCACCCTTCGGCCTGCCGCACGAGCGCGTCCAATCCGGCGCCGGAGGCCGAGCCGGCGCGCGAGCCGTCCGGCCGGAACACCGTCCAGGTCACGACGCCGGCCTCGCGTACGCCGAGCGCAACGTGGCCGGTGCCGTCGCCGGTTCCGCCGAGGCACACCGCGCCGGTCGGCGCGCTCGTCGTGAGCGTGACGGCGGCGGGCGCGCGATCGGGGACGAGGCCGTCGCACTCGCCGGCGAAGTCGACCCGCTCGATCTCGATCGCGACCTGCCCCGTCTCGGGCGAAGGCGTGGACGTGGGCTGCGGAGACGGCGTCGGCGTCGCGGTCGGCTGGGGCGCCGGGCTGGGGGTCGCGGTCGGCGACGGAGAGGGCTGCGGCGACGGCGGCGGACCCGAGGGGGCGGACCCACCGGAACCGCCGCCGCACGCGGCCGCGGCGACGACGAGGAGGAAGGTCAGTACGGCGGGCCGCGACACGCCCCTACGATGCGCACGCCGGGCCGTTCGCGGATGCGCCCGTCAGGGAGACTGGCGGGCAGGCGCCACCACGCCAGGGCGCGCTCCCCGCCAAGCGCGGCGGACCGCAGCTCAGCGCTCAGCGCTCGCCCCAGCGGAGCTTCGCGCGGAGGATGCCGAAGTAGTCGATGTTCGAGTTGCGGATCAGCATGACGCGGTTCGCGGACTGCTTGATCTGCACGCGATCGCCGCGCGCGAGCTGCACGCCCCGCTGCCCGTCGAGCGTGAGGTACACCTCGCTCTCGCTCTTGAGCACGATGTTGATCGTCTGGTCGTCCGGGAGGACCAGCGGGCGCTGCGTGAGGGTGTGCGGACAGATCGGGCACACGATCACGCCGCGCATGGACGGGTACATGATCGGGCCGTTCGCGGCGAGCGCGTAGGCCGTGGAGCCGGTCGGCGTCGCCACGATGACGCCGTCGGCCTTGTACGTCGTGACGTAGTATCCGGAGCAGGTCGCCTCGAACTCCGCCATGCGCGACATCGTGCCCTTCGCGATGACCGCGTCGTTCAGCACCTCGGTGTCGATCTCGGGCGGCGCCGCCCGCCCGCCGCGGTGCAGGTGGACCCGCAGCTTCATGCGGGCCGTCATGCGCGCGTTGCCGGCGAGGACGAGGTCGATGGCGTTGTACATCTCCGCCTGCGGGACCTCGGTCAGGAAGCCGAGGCTGCCCATGTTGATGCCGAGGATCGGCGCGGTCCGGCCCCGCAGCAGCCCGGCGCTGTGGATGAGCGTGCCGTCGCCGCCGAGCACCAGCAGGAGATCGGCGCGAGCTCCCGCCTCCTGCTCGTCCTCCAGGACGACCACGTCGCGCTTTCGCAGGTACTCCGCGGCCGCGGCGGCGCACGTGGCGGCCGCCGGCGAGGACTGCTTGTGGACGATCCCGACGACGCGCGGTGCCGAGCAGGGCTGGTTGTCCATTCCGGCCATTATATAAGGCGCATCTGCATGGACCTGTTCGATCAGGCGGCCGAGAAGGACACCTCGCGGAAACCCCTCGCCGAGCGGCTGCGGCCCCGGCGCCTGGAGGACTTCGTCGGCCAGGAGCACGTCCTCGGCCCCGGGCGCGCGCTGCGGCGCGCCATCGAGGCCGATCAGGTGCCGTCGCTCATCCTGTGGGGTCCGCCCGGGACGGGAAAGACCACGCTGGCGCGGATCGTCGCGCAACGTACGGGCGCGACGTTCGTGCCGTTCAGCGCGGTGCTCGGCGGCGTGAAGGAGATCCGCGAGCTCGTCCAGGCGGCGCGCGACCGCCGGAAGCTGCAGCGGCAGCGCACGCTGCTGTTCG
>DASSQI010000064.1:0-5217 GCA_035702585.1 Anaeromyxobacteraceae bacterium | reverse complement strand
GCTCGCCGCGCTCGCGGGTGGCGTCTCGACGCCGCGCCTCAGGGTGTTCGTCGCGCGCGGCGTGGCGGCGCCGTCTTCGGGCGTGCGCGTGAGCGACGTCGCGGACGTCCGCTTCGGCATGAAGTCGGGCGCGAACGGCTTCTTCCACCTCGAGCAGGTCGCGCCGCGGCGCTATCGCAGCGCGCTCGGCGGCGAGGTCGAGCTCGATCCGTCCGACGTCCACCCCCTGCTCAGCTCGCTCAAGGAGGTGCGCGCGCCCGAGTGGGCCGAGCCGGCCCGTCTCCTGTTCCGGCCGCGCGCCGACACGCCCACCGCCGGCGCGTACGTCGCGCGCGGCGAGGCGCTCGGGATCCCGCTGCGGCCGAGCTGCGCCGGACGCCGTCCCTGGTGGCGCATCGCGGCGGGCCGGGGTCCGGCGCCGGTGCTGTATCCGGCGAAGGTCGGCGCCCGGGCGTTCGCGTTCCTGAACTCCGGCGGGCTCTGCGAGGACAAGAAGTGGCACGCGCTCTTCCCGCGCGACGTCGAGCCGGGGCTCCTCGCGACCGTCCTCGGCGCCACGCCCGTGAGGCTCGCGATCGACCTCGCCGCGCGCCAGCTCACCGGCGCGCAGGCGATCGCCGACGTCGACTGCGGCGTCGTCGCCGGCGCGCCGTTCCCGGCGCGCGAGGCGCTGCGCGCCGTCGAGACGCGGCTCGAGACCTGCCGGCGCGCCCTCGCGCGGGATCCGGTCACGACGGATCTCGCCGCGACGCTGGCGCGACCCGCGCAGGAGGAGCTCGACGGCCTCGTCGGCGCTGCGCTCGGCATGACGACTGCCGCCGTCGCGGGCGCCCGCGCGGAGATGCTCCGCCGCGTGGAGGCACGGCTCGCACACGCCGAGCACGTTCGAGAGGCGATCCGCCGCGCCGGCTAGCGACGGCTCAGCCCGGCGTCACGTGCGCTCGAGCGGGATCATCCAGGTCTTCTTGCACCGGCGGCACTTCAGCTCGACGGAGCCGCTCACCACCCGCGCGAGCAGGCTTCCGCACCCGCAGCGGACGTCGCCCGAGCCGTGGGCACAGGCGCGCGCCCCCTCGTCGTCGAAGCGGATGGGCCCTTCGCGGTGCTCACGCGCCATGGCTCGCCTCCTGACGGTGCGACTTAGTCTCATCGACACCGGACACGCGACACGCGGGGCACCGGCCGACGAGCTGGTGCAGGTGACTCTCCAGCTCGAACCCGTGCCGAGCCGCGACCTCGCGCTGCAGCACCTCGAACGCGTCGAACTCGAACTCCACGACCGCGCCGCAGCCGCTGCAGATGAGGTGGTCGTGGTGCTCGCGTCCGAACGCCGCCTCGTACCGCCGCGTGTCGCTGGACACGTCGGCGGGCTGCAGGATCCCCGCCTCCGTGAGGAACGGGAGCGCGCGGTAGACGGTGGCCTTCGACCCGCGAATGCCGCGGCGCCGCAGCTCCGCGACGAGCTGCTCGATCGGGAAGTGGCCGCGCATCGCGAGCGCCGCCTCGACGATGGCGGCGCGCTCGGGCGTGAGCCGGAGGTCTCGCGCCGCGAGGAAGCTCTCGAACCGCGCCAACGCCTCTTCGAGGCGGGTCTCCGCCGTCGCGCTCGCGGCGTCGGCGCCGGCTCGAGCGGCAGGCTGGTCGCCGCGACCTACCCCCTGCGGTTGCCGTGGATTGAGACGCTGTCTCATGTCCACGCGAACCTACCGGGCGTAAGGTGGCCCGTCAACGGCGTCCGGGAGATCCTTTGCTCGACACCGGAATACCTGCCTGTCCGGCCAGGTTCGTGAGGCGGGGACGCTCCTCGGCCATGCTGGCAGGCAGGCGCTCGATCCCGCCCCGACAAGGAGCAGCCCACGCCGTGACCGCCGCAGCGCGGAGTTTCGTCGTCGTCGCCCTGCTGACCGCCGCAGTCCCGCGCGCGGACACCCTCGCATCCGCGCCCGAGGCGGCGTCGCGCGCGTCCGCGACCGCGTCCCAGGCGAGCTCGCCGGCAAGACCGGCGGGACAGGCGGATTGGACCGCCGACCTGCGCTCCGCGCTCGACGCCATCGTCGCGAAGAGCGCGCTCCGCGGGGCGCGCTCCAGCATCCACGTCGCGTCGATCGACACGGGCGAGACGATCTACGCGCACGACGCGGACGCGCTCCTCAACCCCGCGTCGAACGTGAAGCTGTTCACCGCCGCCGCCGCGCTCGCGCGGCTCGGACCGGAGTTTCGCTTCGAGACCGAGCTGTGGCTCGACGCCCGGCCCGACGGGAAGCCGCGCACGCTCTTCGTCCGCGGCAAGGGCGATCCGACGCTCGTGACCGAGCGGCTCTTCGTCATCGCCGGGGAGCTCCGCCGGCGCGGCGTGGACCGCGTGCGGGACATCGTCCTCGACGACTCGTGGTTCGACGGGGAGCTGCACGGGCCCGGCTACGATCAGGAGGAGGGTGACCGGAGCTACCTCGCGCCGGCCGGCGCGCTCTCGCTGAACTTCAACGCGATCGCGATCCGCATCGCGCCGGGCGCCCGCGCGCGGGAGCGCGCGGTGGTGAGCGTGGAGCCGGAGAGCGATCACGTGCAGGTGCTGAACCGCGCGACGACGACGCGGCCGGGCACCCATCGCCGGCTCAAGGTCACGTCCGCGCTGGTGAACGGCAAGCAGCGGATCACCGTCGAGGGCCGGCTGCCGGTGCGCGGGCGGGAGCAGACGCTGTACCGCAGGATCGACGACCCCGCGGCGTACTTCGGGAGCACGCTGCGAGAGCTCCTCGAGATGCGCGGCGTGAAGGTGCTGGGCGCGATCCGGAAGGGCCCCGTGCCCGCGGATGCGCACCTGCTCCACGTCGCGGAGTCGGAAGCGCTGGGCGACGTGGTCCGGCGCCTCAACAAGTCCTCGAACAACTTCATGGCGGAGCAGCTCGTGAAGACGCTCGGCGCGCAGGTGAAGGGCCCGCCGGGCACGTGGCCGAAGGGGATCGCCGCCGTCGAGGAGTTCCTCGCCGAGGCTGGCATCGGCCGGGGCTCGTTCGTGATGAAGAACGGCTCGGGGCTGAACGACGCGAACCGCTTCTCCGCCCGCCAGACCGTGACGCTGCTGCGCGAGATGTGGCGCAGGTTCCCGCTCATGGCGGAGTTCCTGTCCTCGCTGCCGGTCGCCGGCCGCGACGGCACGATCCGCTGGCGCATGGACGGCTCCGACGCACAGGGCATGCTGCGCGCGAAGACCGGGACGCTCGAGTCGGTGACGAGCCTCTCCGGCTACGTGGAGACGGCGTCGCGCCAGCGGCTCGCGTTCGCGATCCTCGTGAACGACGTGCCGCGCCGCCGCGGGGCGATCCGCGCCGTGGACGCGCTCGGCACCGCGCTCGCCGGAGCTGGCCGCCGCGCGAAGCTCGACGAGGCGGTCGCCATGGCGGTGCCGCCGTCGGGCGGTCCCGAGAGCGCGCCCGCGGAGGCGAAGGGCCACATCGCGACCTACTACCAGCTGGGCAGCGCCGGCGATCCTCGCAACATCCAGTTCCTTCGCACCGCGCTCCGCACCGAGCAGGACCCTGCGCTGCGCATCGCGGCCGCCGAGGCGATCTACATGTCCGATCCCGACGCGGACAGCGCGCGTCGTGCGTTCCTGGAGGCCGTCGCCGCGGACGCGTCCGCGCTCGGGCGCCTGCGCGCCACGACCGCCGAGCTGCAGCTCCCGGATCCGATCCTCTCGTCGCTCGCGGACCTCGCCGTCGACGGCAATACCGAGGCGATCTCGCGGATGATCGAGCTCGCGCCGGTCTTCACGGGCGATGCCGCGGCGTCCAGCACCTACGAGGACCGCGTCGTCGACGTGGCCGCGAGCGCTCCCGCCGAGCTCCTGGCCGCGCTGCGCACCGGAGACGCTGCGGCGGTCGATCTCGCGGTCACGGCCCTCGCCCGAGGCCGTTCGCGCGCGACGGAGCCGGACGGGAGCTTCGATCAGGCGCTCGCCGCCGCCGCGCGGGACACGCGCCCCGAGGTCGCGTCTCACGCACGCGCGCTGATCTCGCGCCTCGCGGAGAGGGCGGCGGCCGCCAAGGCCGCGACCATCACGCCTCCGCGCGACACCGTCGGCCCCGCGATGTAGCCGCGCAGCGGTCGAGCGATCGCGAAAACGGCGGCGGCCCCGGAGGGCTCGCCGCCGTACACACACACCTCTTCGGCGCGTCTAGAACGGGATGTCGTCGTTGCCGGGTCCGCCGTGGCCACCGCCGGCGTCGGGCCCCTCGTCAAAGTGCGGCGCATTGGAGTCGTCCGGCGCAGCGCGACCGGGACCGGCGCCGCGACCACCCTGCCCACCCGACGACAGGAACCGGACGGTGTCCGCGACGACCTTCACGCGGTAGCGGTCTTGGCCGCTCTGCTTGTCCTGCCACTTGTCGGTCTTGAGTCGGCCTTCGACGTAGACCTGGCGGCCCTTCGCCAGGTACTCGCCGCACTGCTCGGCCTGCTTCCCCCAGACCTCGACGTCGTGCCACTCGGTCTCTTCCTTGCGCTGGTTCGACTGCTTGTCGGTCCAGCTCCGGGACGTGGCGATGCGCAGCGTGGCCACCGCCTGACCACCTGCGGTGTAGCGGACCTCGGGATCCTTACCGAGGTTTCCGACGAGAATGACCTTGTTGACCATGGCGAAACCCTCTCCGTTTCGTCGCCAGGTTTCCGGCGAACGTGTGAATGCTGGAAGTGTATCTAGCAGCGACATCTGACACGACCTTCGGGACCGGCCGTGCGCGATCATGGCCGCGTCCCTCCCCCGACGCGCGGCACGCCGAACGACCTCCAGCGGCCCGCCTCGACGAAGCTGTAATACCCGCTCCCCGCCACGATCACGTGGTCCCGCGCGACGACGCCGACGAGCTCGGCCGCGGCTCTCAGGCGCTCGGTGAGGTCGACGTCCTCGGCGCTCGGAGACGGATCGCCCGAGGGATGGTTGTGCACCCAGACGATGCCGTGCGCTCCCTCCCGGATGGCCGGCCGCAGCGCGTCGCGGGGCGAGACGGGGCACTGCGTGAGTGAGCCCTCCGCGATCTGCGTCGTGCGCAGCAGGCGACCTCGGACGTCGAGCAGGACGACGTGGAAGGTCTCCCGGTCCGAGAGCGCGACGTGGCGCATGAGCTCGAACACGCGGCCGGGATCGAGGCAGCGCTCGCCTCGCCGCGGCGGCTCCCACGCGCCGCGACGCCCGAGCTCGAACGCGGCGGCGAGCGC
>DASSQI010000063.1:0-11943 GCA_035702585.1 Anaeromyxobacteraceae bacterium | reverse complement strand
CAGCCGTGGGTCGGCAGGTAGAACTCCGCCCGGCAGTGCTGCGCCTTCGTGATGATCCCGCCGCCCTTGCCGAGGCTCGCGTAGCCCAGCGCCGAGGGCGCCACCCGGATCCCGTACACGTCGCGCGCCGGGATCCCCTCGGCGCGCGCGAGCGCCACGAACAGCGCGTTGAGGTCGGCGCACTTCCCGCCCAGCAGCTCGTTCTCCAGCATGAACTTCACGTCGCCGACGCCGCAGCCGCGGACCTTCGGATCGCGGAACGTGCTCTCGACGATCCACTCGTAGATGGCCTTCGCCTTCTCGAGGTCGTTCTTCGCTCCCTTCACGATGCCGGCGGACGTCGCCTTCACGACGCCACCCGTCGGCAGCAGGTCGGTCGCGGCGGTGAAGCGCGCGAGCGTCGCCGGAGTCTCCGCGGGCGCGTTGCCGGGCTTCGAGAGATCGACCGCGATGTCGCGCGTCGCGAAGCGGCTGGTCAGCTCGATCTCCGGACGCACGCCGGCGGGGAACTCGGCCCAGACGACGCCCGCGTTGTACGCGGGATCGATCCACTGGGCGGTCTTGCCGCCGTCGGCGCGCCAGGTGTTACCGAGCGACCGGTGGTACGCGGTGTCCTGCGTGAGCGGCGTCGGCAGCCACACCCGCGTCACGCCCGCCGCGTTCTTCACCTCCACGCGCGTCGTCGTCTCGTACAGCTTCCAGCCTGGCGTCGCCGCCGGCGCCTTCGCCGTGGAGGGCGCACCGGCGACCTCCGCCAGGGCGGTCGATGCCGTTCCTGGGAGCGCGAGGCCCGCGGCCGCTGCACCGGTGAGACTAAGGAAGTCACGACGATCCATGATCAGGCTCCTTGCTGGATCCCATCGAGGAGTTGAAGGTGGGCGGGGAAGACCGATATCCCGCGAGATCGAGCACCCGGTCCGGTATCTGCCGCACGGGCATGTCGCGCGGACGGGGTGCGCTCCGGGGAACACTCGATGGGGACGGTGCCCCGGAGATCGGATCCACAACGTAACATCGACTCGTCACCGGGACAGCGATAATCGCCCGGGGCGCCGGGGCACGACGAAGCTCGTCAGGTCGCCGATCTCTCGAGGGTCACGACGAGACTGCTCAGGTCGCCGATCTCTCGAATGCGTCGCTCGCGACCCGCACCAGGTGCTCGCGAACGTCCCTGGGCCACCGCCGGACGAGCTGCGCGAATCGATCCGCGTCACCGGCGAAGAGCGCGCGGGCGGCTTCCTCGTACCCGGGCCGATCGCCGGCCATCGCCGTCATGAACCGGCTCGCCGCGTCCCTCGCACGCCGCGCCCGCTCCTTCGCAGGATCGCGCTTGCGCGCGGCGTCGACCAGCCGCCGCAGCGTCGCGGAGATCCCGTTCGGCTGCTCCTCGAGCCACTCCCAGTGCTGGGGAAGCAGCGACACCTCGCGCGAGATCACGCCGAGCCGGGGACGCCCGACGCCCGGCGCCGGCTTCGCGACGGCGCGCGCGACCACCTCGTCCGGCGAGCCGCGAAAGTCGAAGTCCACCTGGCGCCCGCTCTCGTCCTCGAAGATGAGCACACCCCGGTCGGCGCCCCTGTCGAGGTAGGCCTTCGATTGCCGGAGCATCTGCTCGAGGGAGCCGGAGGCGACGAGCCGATCGCCGGCGAACGCGGAGTAGCTGGGGTCGTTCATGGCGCATCATTTAACCCGGGTGTAATGTCGCGTCAATATCTGCCGGGTGAAATTATCGTCGCTCGAACCCGGGCGCCGCGGACATCGCCGTGAGCTGGGCGCGGTCGCGTGGAACGTCGGCGCGGGCTGCCTGCGGAACGAGCCCTGCGTCCGCGAGGTGCTTCGCGAAGTCCGCGGCGACGCTGTCCACGGCGCGCGACGCGTCCGCCAGCTCGAACTCGTCCGACGTCGCGCGGAACACGAGCCGTCCGTCGGCGCCGGCGCCGCCGAAGAGGCGAAGCTCGAGCGCCACGAGCCGCACGCGCTCGAGGTAGCTCGGCGAGTACACGTAGGGCCAGGCCCCCCAGTAGTAGTCGTAGAAGCCATAGCGCATCCAGAACGGATCACCCGGCGCGACGGGCGCCTGCCGGTACTGTGTCCCCCGGGCCGCGAGCCGCGCGACGAGGACGCCGTCGAACCGGTCGCGCTCGACGATCGCGCGCACCTCGTCGCGGCTCGGTGGCTCCTCCGAGAGCGCGAAGTACGACACCGCCGTGACGGCGTTGACCCCGCGGGCTCCGAGCGACTCCGCCAGCACCCGCTCGATGTGGTCGCGGACGTCGGGCCGCCGCGACATCGCGACGACCAGCACCTTCCCGAATGGCCCCGTCGCCGCGTCTACCCGTTCCTGCTCGGCGATCCCGGGGCGTGCCGTGGCGCACCCACCGGCCATGACGACGAGCACGATCGCGGCGAGTCCTCGCGTCGATGCCTTCCTTCGCGCAATTCGGCTCCGATCAATCCGGTCGACCATCGCTCCCGCTTCCTCGGCACACGATCCATCGCTGGCTCCCCGCCACGCTCGATCGCACCGCGGAGGCGCCCTGCCGCTGGCGTGCGCCGTCCCCCACAGCGTTCGCATCGGAGGCGACGCGTGCATAGCGTCCGCGCATGGCTCGACGTAGAGGCAACAGACACGACCAGCTCTCCGGTCGCTCGACGCCGCACCCGACGGGCGAGCGCGTCGCCGACGACAGCGTTCCCCGCGAGGACAAGTCGGAGCCGGCGAGCGGGCCGCGGCGGGACTCGGCGGCGGCTGCTTCAACCGGTTGAAGTGACTCGAGAGCCGCCGTCCGCAGTGCTTCAACCGGGTGAAGCAGACTCGAGAGCCGCCGTCGGCAGTGCTTCAACCGGTTGAAGTGACCGCACGTGGCCGCACCGGCCCGCGTCAGCCGTGCAGCTCCACGACGTCACCGTCGGCCAGCACGTGGCGACGCTCGACGTGCTGACCGTCGAACCGCGCGTGTCCCCAGACTCGCGCGTACTTGAGGTGTTCGGCGAGATCCTTGTGCACGAGCGCGGCGAGGTCCTCCACCGTCGCCCCCTCGGGCAGTACGAACGGACGCCCGCGATCGGGCTCGTGTCCGGGCTCCTTCGTGGCCACGCGGATCCGGTGCAGCTCCCTGAACAGACGCGCGCGCAGCTCGTCGAGGCCACTGCCCCGCGACGCCGACACCGAAGCGAACGGCAGATCGGCGGCGATCACGCCGGTGGCCTCGCGCGCGAGCGCGGCGAAGGTGCCGTCGTCGTCCAGGTCGGCCTTGTTGCCGATCACGATCACCGGCCGGACGGTCAGCATCGGCGCCGCGTCCGCTGGAGCCGGCCGCGACGCGGGCCACACGCGAGCCCTGGCGAGGAACTCGGCGAGTGTCCGCGCGGACTCCTCCACGTCATCCGCCGCCACGTCGAGCACGAGCAGCACTCCGTCGGCGCCGCGCACGAGGTTCGCGAGGTGCGGGTCCACGTGGCCGCTCGCGATCGCCGGGGTGTCGACGAGCTGGATCTGCACGTCCTCGAAGACGGCCATGCCTGGCTGAGGTACGCGCGTCGTGAAGGGGTACTCGGCGATGTCGGGATGGGCTCGCGTCAGCGCCTCGAGCAGCGACGACTTCCCCGAGTTCGGTGGACCGATCATCACCCACTGCCCGGCACCTTCGCGATGGACGTGCCCGTGATCCGCGTGGTGGCCGGACCGGGCGACGTGCGCCCCCTCCTGCTCGAGCTTCGCGATCCGCTGCTTCAGCTGCGCCTGCAGCTTCTCGGTGCCCTTGTGCTTCGGGATCAACGCGAGCATCTCGCGGACGGCATCGAGCCGTGCCTCGAGCGTGGAGGCCTCGCGGAACCTCAGCTCCGCCTCCTTGTACGCCGGCGTCAGGTTCGCTGGCACGACGCCACCGCGAAGGTCAGCGGAGCGCCTTCAGCGCAGCCTTGATGTCGGAGACGCCGAGGAACACGGCGGCCTTCCGCGCGCCGGCGACGCCGACGAAGACGTGCTCGATGTTCACCCCTGCCTCGCCGAGCGCAGTCGCGGCCTTCGCGAGCGCTCCCGGCTTGTCGGCCAGCTCGAGCTCGACGACGTCCTTCTCCTCGACGTCCCAGCCGTGCGCCTTGAGCGCCCTCTTCGCGGGGCCGACCTGATCCACGACCATGCGGACGACGCCCTGACCTTCCTCGATCCAGGCGTTCACGGCGCGCAGGTTCACCTTCTTCTCCCCGAGCACGCCGGCGACCTCTCCGAGCATCCCGGGCCGGTCCTCGACTCGCACCTTCAGCTCCTTCGCTCGTGGCATCACTCCTCCTGGATCGTGGAGGTCGGATCGGAGCGCGCCAGGCGACATCGCGCAACGCCACTGAGAGGTACCGGGGCCCGAGCGATCCCGCGCGGGTCCTCACTTCGGGCGCCCGACCTTTTGCGCGGCCGCCGCGCTCATCGGAGACCGAACCGATCGATGGACATGACGACGGACTGGAGCCCCTCGGAGTACGTCGGGTGAACGATCTGCATGTCGACCAGGTTTCGCACCGAAGCGCCCGCCTGCATGAGCACGGCGAAGACGTGCACGAGCTCCCCCGCCTCGGCGCCCACGATCGCCGCGCCCAGGATGCGCTCCGACTTCGGATCGACGAGCACCTTGAGCCGCCCCGCCGTCTCGTCGGTCTCGATGGCCCGCGCGACGTGCCCGAAGGGAATCGCTCCGAGGACGTACTCGACGCCTTTCGCTCGGGCGGCGCGCTCGTTCAGGCCGACGCCCGCGACCTGCGGATCGGTGAACGCCGTGTACGGGACGATCTGTTCGGACCGCCCGCGCGTCGGCCGGCCCATCAGCACGTCGAAGACGAGGCGGTGATCGTCCCACGCGGTGTGAGTGAACTGCGGCCCGCCGGTGACGTCGCCCACCGCGAAGACGCCGTCCGCGGTCGTCCGGAAGTGCTCGTCGACCTTGACGTACCCCCGCTCGTCGAGCTCGACGCCTGCGCGCTCGCAGCCGAGGTCGTCGGTGTTGGGCCGGCGGCCGGTGGCGACGAGGAGGTGCGTCCCCTCGAGCGCGCCGTGGCGCTCGATCGAGAGCCGCACGCGCCTGGCGTCACCCTCCACGCTCGTGGCTGCCGAACCGAGCAGCAGGTCGATGCCCTCTCCCCGGAAGACGTTCTCGACCTCCTCCGAGATGTCGGCGTCCTCGCGATCGAGGAGGTGCTCACCCGACTGCACCACCGTGACCCGCGCGCCGAAGCGGCGGAACATCTGCGCGAACTCGCAGCCGACGTAGCCGCCGCCGAGCACGATCAGGTGCTCGGGGAGCTCCGTCAGCTCCATGACGCGCCGGTTGTCGAGCCACGGCACGCGGTCGATCCCGGTGACCGGCGGCTCGGCGGCGCGAGCGCCGACGTCGATCACGATCGTACCGGCGCGATGCCGCTCGCCGGCGAGCTCGATCTCTCGCTCACCCACGAACCGCGCCGCGCCTCGGACGAGCCGGAGGTTCTCGCCGGCGCCGGCGAGCCGCTTCTCGATCCCGGTGATCCAGCGCGCGACGACCGCGTCCTTGCGCCGGACCACCTCGGCGAGGTCGACGCGGACGTCCGTTGCGTGCACCCCCAGGCGGCCCGCGGTGCGCGCGACGTGCGCAGCGCGCGCGCTCGCCACCATCGTCTTCGTCGGCGTGCAGCCGTAATTGACGCAGGTGCCGCCGAGCAGCGAGCGCTCCGCGACGAGGACTCGCTGCCCCGTGCGCGCGAGCCGCTCCGCGAGCGGGACGCCCGCCTGGCCCGTGCCGATCACGATCGTGTCGAGCTGCATCCCGCACCTCCCCGACCCCGAACATATGGGGCAGCACAGGCGCGCGACGGATCACGGCGCGCGCGACCCCGTGCGGTCGTCGCCTCGACGTCGCGACCAGGGCGTCGCGGCGCTAGAAGCTGCCGCATGGCACGAACGATCCGCATTCACGAGAAGGGTGGCCCGGAGGTACTGCGGCTCGAGGAGCTCGCGGTAGGCGACCCCGGCCCCGGCGAGGCGCGCGTTCGACAGACCGCGATCGGCGTCAACTTCCTCGACACGTATCACCGGAGCGGCCTCTACCCGGTCCCTCTCCCGACGGGGATCGGGTCCGAGGCGGCGGGCGTCGTCGAGGCGGTCGGCAGCGGAGTCTCGGTCGTCCGCCCCGGAGATCGCGTCGCCTACGCCGGCGGCGCACCCGGCGCGTACACCGACACGCGCCTCCTCCCCGCCGAACGACTCGTTCGCATCCCCGACGGCATCTCGGACCAGCAGGCGGCGGCGATGATGCTGAAGGGCATGACGGTGCGCTATCTCATCCGGCGCACGTACGTGGTGAAGGCGAACGACGTCGTGCTCTGGCACGCCGCGGCGGGAGGCGTCGGTCTCATCGCCTGCCAGTGGCTGAAGGCGCTCGGCGTGACGGTGATCGGGACCGCCGGCTCGGACGAGAAGGCCGCGCTCGCGCGAAGCCACGGAGCCGACCACGTGATCGTGTACACGCGCGAGCAGTTCCCGCAGAGGGTCCGCGAGCTCACGAACGGCCGCGGCGTCCCCGTCGTCTACGACTCGGTCGGGAAGTCGACGTTCATGGGTTCACTCGATTGCCTCCAGCCGCGCGGGCTGCTCGCCGCGTTCGGCAACGCCTCCGGCGCGGTGCCGCCCTTCGATCTGCTGCTCCTCTCGCAGAAGGGATCCCTGTACGTGACGCGTCCCACGCTCGCCACGCACATCGCCACCCGCGCCGATCTCGAGGAGACCGCCGCCGACCTCTTCGACGTGGTGCGCGCCGGCAAGGTGAAGATCGAGGTGGGCCGGACCTACCCGCTGGAGAAAGCGGCCGACGCCCACCGCGATCTGGAGGCGCGCAAGACCACCGGCTCGGTCGTGCTGGTGCCGTAGCCAGGCCAAGCGAGTTCGATCGCCGGGCGCCCGGGCGCTCTGCCGCCGGTCTGCTCCCCGGTGCGCTGTCGCCGCGCGGTGAGGAGTCTTGATGTGGGCGAGCTCGCGGCGAAGCGGTGCTCGGCTCTCGACGAGGCTCGTCAGAACGGATGGAGTCGGCGCCACCGCACCCTCGACACCCATCGCGATGCCTCGCGGCGATCGCCACCGCGTTCGTCTGCGTGATCCCGCACCGTGCCGCCGCGGTAGACGGTCCGCTCGTGCGGTCGCTCCACATCGACGGGGCGAAGAGGATCTCCGAGGACGACATCAAGCGCCGCCTCGCGACCGGCGAGCCGGGCGCGTTGCCGTGGTCCGCCGCGCGGCCGTTCGACCCGGTCCAGTGGGAGGAGGACCTGCGGCGCATCCAGCGGCTGTACGAGGCGCGCGGGTTCTACGGGTCGAGGGTGGTCGCGTCGGAGATCGAGCGCCGCGGCGACGGCGTCCATCTTCGCGTACGCGTCGAGGAGTCGGAGCCGACGATCCTGGCGGGAGTCGAGGTCCTCGGGCTCGAGACGCTCCCGCCCGACGCCGCGCGGCATGCGCGCGCCGCCGTCCGACTCCGGCCAGGCCACGTGTTCCTCGAGGGCGAGTGGTCGCTGACGAAGAGCGGGATCGAGCGCGCCCTCCGCGACGACGGTTACGCGGACGCGGCGGTGGGCGGAGAGGCCCGGGTGGACGTCGCCGCGAGGCGCGCCGACGCGCGCCTCGAGATCGCGCCCGGGCGCCGGTATCGCTTCGGCGAGGTGCTGCTGGCGACGGAGCGCGAGCCCGCGTTTCCTCCGTCCTCGATCCTCGCGCACGCCCGGGCGCTGCTGCCGCGGGACGCGTGGTTCTCGCAGCGCGCCCTCGAGGCCGCGCAGCGGAGGCTGTTCGATCTGGGCGTCTTCGAGGCGGTCGCGGTGACCGCCGCGGCGGCGGAGCCCGGAGCAGATCGACTGCCGATCGTCATCGGCGTTCGGGAGGCGCCACCCATCTCGGCCCGCATAGGCGGAGGGATCGGGACGAACCCCGGTCGTAGCGAGGCGCGCGCGGTCGGTGAATGGACGTACCGCGGCCTCGGAGGCGATCTCCGCGTCCTGCGGCTCGGCGCGCGAGCGGGGTGGGCGTTCGTGCCAGGCGCCTGGGACGCGCTGCGTGGCGATCGCGGCGACACGCCGACCCGGCAGGGCCCGTTCGCGAAGCTCGCCGCCGACCTCGCGCAGCCGTCGGTCCTCGGCAGCCGCACGATCGAGCCGTTCGCCTCGACCGAGCTCGAGCAGGAGCTCCGGGAGGCCTACGAGTACCGCAGCGCGCGCGTGGAGGTCGGTGCGGGATGGCGCGCGAGCGATCTGTTCGACGTGCGGGCGTCGTGGGCGCTCGACCTGTACGACCTGTACGACTCGCCGCTGCTCGGCCGCAGCGCTCCGGAGCAGGCGGCGGGATGCCCGGCGCCTTGCCGGCAGGGATACCTGGAGCTGGAGGTCACCGCCGGCCGACGCCGCGGGTATCGGGAAGGAGCGCCTGGCCGCGAGCTCACCGTCCGGTTGAGGCAGGGCGCACCGTTCCTCGGCGGCGCGGCGCCGTGGTTTTCGGGTGACGGCGAGGGCATCCTCCACGTCCCGCTGTCGTCGCGCGTCGCGCTCGCCGGCCGCCTCCGCGCGGCAGCGATCGTGCCCCTCGACGCGCAACCGATCCCGATCGTGCTCCGGCTGTTCTCCGGCGGAGGATCGATGCGCGGGTTCGGAGCGCGGCGGCTCTCCCCGCTCCTCGTCGTGCCCGGGCCGCACGGTTCGACACAGGTCGTACCGACCGGAGGGCGGGCGCTCGCGGACGGTTCGGTCGAGGTGCGCGTAAGCGTCGGCCAGAGCTTCGAGATCGCCGCGTTCACCGACATCGGGGCGGTGACGTCTCGGTCCTTCGACCCGGCCCTGCTCTGGCGAGCGCTGCGCGTCGCGCCCGGGATCGGCGTCCGCTACCGTACCCCCCTCGGCCCGCTCCGCGCCGATCTCGCGTGGCCGCTCCCGGACCGGGACCTCGAGCTGTTCGAGCTGCCGGGGACGACCGTCGACCGGGCAGCCGGGCAGCGCGGGGGGCATGCGTGCTGCGCGATGCATAGTTCATTCGGCGAGTCGTTCTGAGGGGATCACGTCGACATGCGCCGGCGGGGAGGCCGCGCGATCCGCGCGGTGAGTGCGGTCGTGTGCGGGCTCGCGGTGATCGCCGCGCTGGGGGCGCTCGCGCTCCACTCCGCACCGGTCCGCGCGCTGCTCCTGAGCAGGATCGTCGCGTCGGTGAACGAAGGCATCCGTGGGCGCGTGACCGCGGAGGCGCTGGAGGTGCACGGCACCACGTTCAGCGTACGGGGGCTCGAGCTGCGCGCGCCCGGCGGCGAGATCGTCGCCACGGCGAGTCGCGTGGACGGTGTTCCGCTCTGGCCGCTCGTCCGGCGACGGCTGGTGCTCGACGATGCGAGCATGGCGGACGTGCGCGTGACGGCGACCGCCGCGCCGCGCGGCGTCGACCTGTTCGACGCGCTCGCGCGGGTGGAGCGCCGCGCGGAGCACGGCGGGGGTCTCGAGCTGCGCGGCGTCTGGATCCGGTCGGGCCGGGTGATCTTCGCGCAGCGGTTCGTCGGGTCGGCCGCCGAGCGCGTCGACGGCGACGTCGAGCGTGGATGGATCGGGCGCCGCGACGCGGAAGGCCCGCTCGTGATCGCGTTCCGCGGAGGGGCCCTCGCGCCGCTCGGCGGCGCCTACGACGCCGAGTTCCGGTTGCACCCGCGAAGCGCCGGGAACGCGCGCGACATCGCGGTCGCCGCCCGCGGGTTGCGCGTGGAGCTCACCCTGGACGGCGCGGAGGACGGACGGACGGTCCGCGTGCACGAGATCGTCGTCACCCCCGAGGCGGCGCGAGCGCTGTGGCCGTCGTGGCCGCTGCGCGCGACCGCGTCGGTGCGCGGCCGGGTGCTGGCGCGGCGAGCGGAGATCACGAGCGACGCGGAGGGCACGATCGCTTCCGGCGGGATCCGGCTACGGGCGACGATCGATCGGACGGGCGCGCAGCACCACCGCGCGACGGCCGACTTCCGGTCGCTGGACGGTTCGACGCTGGGACCGCTCCCGTCGTCGCGCCTGAGCGGCACCGCCGAGCTCGACGGCGCGCCTGGTCTCGAGCGCGCCGGTGCCATCGCCGTCAACCTCGACGAGAACAGCACGATCGGCGATCGCCGCGTCGGACCCGCCAGCGCGAGCGCGGTCGTCCGGCACGGCCGCGTGAAGGCAGCGGTCGCGGCCGCGCTCGGCGGACTCCCCGTCGCCGTGAGGGGCGAGGCGCGCGTCTCGGAGCAGGGTCGCCGGGTCCGGCTCGACGCGCTCGAGGCCGACGTCGCGGGCCTCCGGTGGACGCTCGGACGCGCCGCGACGTTCCGGAGCGGCGGCGGCGCCGTGTCGCTCGACCACCTCACGCTGCGGAGTGGTCGCAAGGTCGTCAGCGCGCGGGGATCCGCGTCCGGTGAGCGGCTCCGGGCGACCTTCGTGGCGGACGGATTCGACGGCGGGCTCCTGTCGGCGGCGGCACGTGCCGCAGGCTGGGGCGGCGTCCCGGACCTGGACGGGACGCTCGGCGCGAGGCTGTTCGTCGGCGGCTCGCCTTCATCACCCGTCTTCGATCTCGCCGTCCGCTCGCCCCGACTTCGCGTCGGCACCCTGCCGCCGATGCGCCTGCGCGTGACGGCGACCGCCAGCCACACGGCGACGCACGTCGCGGTCGTGGCGCTCACCGGCGGAGTCCGCACCAGGGCCGAGGCGACGGTCCCGCAGAGCGCCGCGGTCATCGCGCGGCAGCTCCGCGGCGAATCGCGTGGCCAGCTGTCGTTCACCGCCACGGCCGAGCTCGACGCCACAGCCGCGGCCGTCGCCGACCGGCGGTGGAGCATCGACCGTGGCAGCGTCGCGATCCGCGCTCGCGCCGGCGGCACCTTCGCGCGCCCGTGGGTCCACGCCCGCGCGCGTCTGCGCGGCCTGGCGCGCGCGGGCTCACCCGCGTTCGACGGCGACGCGAGCGCGGAGTGGCGTGACGACGGCCTGCGCGCCTCGGCGCGGCTCGTCGCGCGGTCCGGCGGGGTGCTGGAGGTGACCGGCTCGGTGCGAAAGCAGGGGGACGGACGCGCGGGGCAGACGGTGCTGGACGCCGCCGCGGTCGCGCGCGCCTTCGACCCGGCGCCGATCGCGCGATGG
The DNA here is from genome assembly GCA_035702585.1 of Anaeromyxobacteraceae bacterium. Taxonomy (GTDB): domain Bacteria; phylum Myxococcota; class Myxococcia; order Myxococcales; family Anaeromyxobacteraceae; genus DASSQI01. The sequence continues at coordinate 795 of DASSQI010000063.1, read as the reverse complement.
ATTCCGAGGGTGGAGAGCGCCAGCGGGACGATTGACGGACGCGCCTCCGTCAACGGTCCGCTCGACGCACTCAGGACGTCCTGGCGGCTCACCTGGGCCAACGGCCGGCTCGTCACCTCCGGCTTCGGGACGTTCGGTCCTTTCCGCGTGCAGGGCGACGGCCACGGCGCGACCGGGACGGTGGCGATCGACGGCGCGAGCGGCCGCGGGACGTTCACGGTGCGTGCGGAGGCGCAGCCGCGCGGCGATGGCGTCGATCTCTCGGGCGAGCTGAACGTGGTTCGGCTTCCGATCGTCGTCGATTCCGATCTGCGCGCCTGGGCCACCGCTCGCGTCGGTCTCTCGGGGGTCGTCAGCGCGGAAGGGCTGCGGGCGCATGCGGAGGTGCGAGAGGGCGACGTCGAGCTCCCCGAGCAGGCCGGCGGCGCGCTGCAGGCGGTCACGAGGCCCGAGGGAATCGTCGTCGTGTCGGGCGCGGACGCGCAGGGCGCGCGCGACGATGCCGCCCGCGCCGCGAGCCGGAGCGCTCCGCCCCGTTCTGCAGAGCGGTGGCGCTGGCAGCTCGACGTCGTGGCGGCTCGGCCGGTCGCGGTCCACGGCGGCGGCATGCGCGCTCGAGTCGTGACGGCGCCAGGGCTCCGGATCGAGTGGACGGACCGGCTCCTCGCGTTCGGCGCGCTGCGCGCGACGTCGGGAGAGCTGAAGCTGTCCGGTGCAGGCATCGATGTCGTCTCCGGGACCGAGCTGCGGTTCGCGGGACCTCCGGAGCCGCCGTTCCTCGAGGTCGCGTCCGGC
>DASSQI010000062.1:0-4048 GCA_035702585.1 Anaeromyxobacteraceae bacterium | reverse complement strand
GATCGCGGCGTCGAGCCACTGCATCACGTCGGGCGCCGCGTTCACCGACTCGCAGGCGGCCTCGAGCACGTCGCGCGCCTCGTCCCACTCGCCGGTGAGCTCCGCGGGGGCGATGCCGGGCGGCCAGCGGATGCAGCCCTCGAGCGTGGCCCACGCGCTCTCGGCCGGCGCGCCCGCCTCGAGGAGCGTGCCGACGCGCGCGAAGAAGTCGCCCATCACGCCGTCGAGGCAGCCGGGAAAGACGTCCTTCCGGCTCGTGTGGCGCGCGAGGCGCCAGATCCGCGTCAGCTCCTCGGCCTGGTGGTGCAGGAACGCTCCGACCTGCTGCTCGCGCGGGCGGGTCACCGTGGTCTTCCCCCCGCGAGGAGCCAGTCGATCGCCTTCTCGGATTCGCGCTCGAGCCCGTCGAGGTCCTCGGTGAAGAGGTGCGTCGCGTGCTTCACCATCGCGACGTGGCGCGGCCCGCGTGAGTCGATGAGCGCCTCGAGCACCTCGTCCGGCGTGCCGAACTGATCCCGCTCGGCCTGGACGACCGCGACCGGCTTCGCGCAGGTGGAGGCGACCTCGACCGCGACGCCGCGCAGGTGCAGCGCGAGCCCGGCGCAGAGCACCGCTCGCACGGCCTCCTCGACGCAGGCGACCTCGAGCGCCATCCACGCGCCGAACGAGAACCCGGCGACGTAGCGCGGCAGCTCCGGGAAGTCGGCCGCGAGGTGAGCGAGCGCGGTGCGCACGTCGTCCTGCTCGCCGCGGCCCTCGTCGTGGCTGCCGGCGCTGCGGCCGACGCCGCGGAAGTTGAACCGCAGCGTGATGCCGCCGCGGCTGCGCGCGGCGCGCGCGATGCGGTAGACGGCGTGCGTGTGCATCGTCCCGCCGTACTGCGGGTGGGGGTGGCACACGACCATCGCGAAGCGCGGCGCGTCGGGCACCTCGATGAGGGCCTCCAGCCGTCCCGCGGGTCCCGCCAGGTCCACCTGCACCGCGCGTTCACCTCTCGTGAAGGACCGCGCCGGCGCTCATCTACGCGCGGACGAGGCTCTCGAAGAGCTTGCGACCATCCTCGTTGCCGAGCACCGCCTCGGATGCGCGCTCGGGGTGTGGCATCAGGCCGACGACGTTCTGCCGCGGCCCACCGGAGATCCCGGCGATGTCGCGCGCCGAGCCGTTCGGGCAGCACCCGCCGGCGTAGCGGAACACGACGCGCCCTTCGCCCTCGAGCCGGTCGAGGGTCTGCGGGTCGGCGAAGTAGTTGCCCTCGGCGTGGGCGACGGGCACGCGCAGCCTCTGGCCGCCGAGCCCGACCGTGACCGGCGTCGGCGCGCCGAGCACCTCGATCGAGACGTCCTGGCACACGAACTTGAGCGAGGCGTTCCGCATCAGGGCGCCCGGGAGCAGCCCCGCCTCGCAGAGGATCTGGAAGCCGTTGCAGATGCCGAGGACGGGCGCGCCGGACTTCGCGTACCCGACGATGTCCTCCATGACGGGCGAGAAGCGCGCGAGCGCGCCGCAGCGGAGGTAGTCGCCGTAGCTGAAGCCGCCGGGGAGCACGACCGCGTCGAGCCCCGCCGGGAGGCGGTCCTTGTGCCAGACGTAGCGCGCGTCGGCGCCGCAGACGTGCTTCAGCACGTGGGAGACGTCGTGGTCGCAGTTGGACCCCGGGAAGGTGACGACGCCGATCTTCATCACAGGTCGACCCGGAAGTCCTCGATGACCGTGTTCGCGAGCAGCTTCCTGCACATCTCCTCGATGCGCTTCCGCTCCTCGTCGGCGCTGGCGCCCTCGCGCAGCGCGACCTCGACGTACTTCCCGAGGCGGACGTCCTCCACCTCGTCGTAGCCGAGCGCATGCAGGCTGCGCGCGACCGCGGAGCCCTGCGGATCGAGCACTCCGCGCTTCAGCGTCACGAACACGCGTGCCGTCTTCGCCATAAGGACGGCTTTCTTAGCAGAAGCCGGGTGCGCCTGCACGGCGCGCGGAGGCCGGGCGGGGCCGTCGTTCCCGACACCTCGCCGGTTCAGGGCGAGTGCTATCCTCCCGCGCCTCATGACCACCGATCCCGTCCCAGCGGCCCGGCCGGAGCCCACGCGCGGATTCCGCTGGCTGGTGCTCTTGTCCTGCTCGCTGGCGATGTTCGGGAACTACTACGTCTTCGACGCGCTCTACCCGGTCACGCCGCTCCTGCAGCAGGCGTTCGGGTTCACCGACGCGCAGGTCGGGTTCCTCGACACCGCCTACAACGTCGCGGCGCTGCTCACGCTCCTCGCCGGCGGCGTCCTCATCGACCGGCTCGGCACCGCGCGCTCGGCCGTGCTGTTCGCCGTCGTCGGCGCGGCCGGGAGCGTCCTCATCGCCGTGCTCCCCGCCGCCGCGCCGGGCCACGCCGCCGCCGCGATGAGCGCAGGGCGGTTCGTCCTCGGCGTCGGGTCCGAGCTGTTCATCGTCGCCGCGACCACCGTCGTGGGGCGGTGGTTCAAGGGCAAGGAGATCTCGTTCGCGCTCGCGATCCAGCTCTTCATCGCGCGGCTCGGCTCGTGGGTCGCCGACAAGTCGCCGAACTTCGCGAAGGAGCTGTTCCACGACTGGCAGCCGCCGCTGTTGCTCGCCGCCGCGCTCGGAGTCGCCTGGCTCGTGTTCGCGATCGTGTACGCCGCGCTCGAGAGCGTCGCCGCGCGTCGCTACGGGGTCGCTCGCGCGGGCAAGACGGACAAGCTCGTCCTCTCGGACCTCGTGCGATTCAACCGTGCGTACTGGTGGGTCGTTGGGCTCTGCGTCGCGTTCTACGCGACGATCTTCCCGTTCCGCACCTTCGCGAACCTCTACTTCATCCAGGCGCACGGGGCGTCTCCGGAGCGCGCAGGCGATCTCAAGAGCGTGCTGCCGCTCCTGTCGATGTTCGGCATGCCGCTGTTCGGGTTCATCGCGGATCGCTTCGGCCGGCGCTCGCTGCTCATGGCCGTGGGCTCGGCGCTGCTCGTGCCGCCGTTCCTCATCATGGCGTACACGCAGCTGCCGCTCTCGGTGTCGATGGCGATGCTCGGCATCGCGTTCGCCCTCGTCCCGGCGGTGCTGTGGCCGGCGGTGACCTACCTCGTCCCGGACGCGCGCCTCGGGTCGGCCTACGCACTCATGACCTTCTGCCAGCAGGTGGGCTGGGCCGCCATGAGCTGGGGCATCGGCGTCGTCAACGACTCGGCGGGCGCGAGCGCGGAGCACCCCGCCGGATGGCTGCCGGCGATGTGGATGCTCGCGGCCCTCTCCTGCGCCGGGTTCGTGTTCTCGTTCCTGCTCTGGCGAAGTGAGCGCGGCGGGGCCGGACACGGCCTCGAGAAGGCCGTCGCGGATCTCCCTTGACGTGATTGCGTTTCCGATCCTGACCCCGTATGCTCGCACCGCGATGCAAGATCTCGGGATCGTTCGAGGATCCCGGATGCGCAGCGGCCCGGACGAGGCGTGTGGGCGGTGGGTGGTCGGCGGCGGAGGTGTTGGGTGAGCGGGAGTCCCGAGGAGCTGCTTCGCGGCGCGCTCGAGAAGATCGTGTTCTTCGAGTGCCGCGTCGATCAGCTCCATGCCGAGCTGGAAGCGGCGCGTAGCGGCGCTGCACGCGCGCACGAGGCGGCGGCATCCTCGAGGCGGCGCGAGGCGGAGCTCGAGTCGGCGCTCGCGCAGGCGCGCGCGGCCGAGTCGCAGGCGTCCGCGGAGCGCGCAGAGCTGCTCGATCGCGTGCGCCTCCTCGAGGCGGAGCGCGAGCGATTCCTCACCGGGATGGTCGAGCGCGCGCGGGTGAACGGCGCCCCTGCCAACGCCGAGAGCGAGACCGGCGAGCAGGCGGATCTCGCCGGGTTCATCGCCGAGCTGCGCGCCGAGATCGTGCGGCTCCACGCCTGGAAGGCGGCCGCCGAGGCCGCGGGATACCGCGGCGACGACGCGGCTCGCACGGTCGCGCGCGAGCCGACGCCGCTGCGATCGCTCTCGGGACAGAGCGAGGCGGTGTCGGCGCTCGCCGCGAGGTTCGAGCAGGCCGGACGGATCGGCGTGCCGGAGACCGCGG
>DASSQI010000061.1:0-7780 GCA_035702585.1 Anaeromyxobacteraceae bacterium | reverse complement strand
ACGCGCCGTAGCCGATGCTGGTCGGGACGCCGACGACCGGCTTGCCGACGAGGCCGCCCACCACGCTCGGGAGCGCGCCCTCCATGCCGGCCGCGACGATGAGCGCGCCGAGTGGAACCGGCGCTGCCAGTCGTCTCGCAGGGCGAGCAACGTCCCTGCGACATCGATCGATTCTCGCGCGCTCTCGACGACTCCGCGCAGGAAGAAGTCGAGCCACGGGCGCCATGCACCGGTCTGGCTCACGCGCAACATGTGATCGTTGTATGCGTCCTTGTGCCGCTCGAAGTAGGCGCTCATGTACAGCAGCGGCTCCCTCAGGCGGCCGTGGCTCATGAGCAGCAATGGGATGAGCAGGCGCCCCACGCGACCGTTCCCGTCACGGAACGGGCGGCTCGCGACCGAGCAAGAAGGGGCCCTGCATCGCTGAGGGGCCGCGCTACTCCCGCGCGATGAGGCCCGCCACGAAGCCGGCGCCGAAGCCGTTGTCCACGTTCACGACGGTGACGTTCGGCGCACAGGAGTTCAGCATCGCGAGCAGCGCCGAGAGGCCGCCCATCGACGCGCCGTAGCCGATGCTGGTCGGGACGCCGACGACCGGCTTGCCGACGAGGCCGCCCACCACGCTCGGGAGCGCGCCCTCCATGCCGGCCGCGACGATGAGCGCGACGCAGCGGTCGAGGTCCTCGCGCCGCGCGAGCAGCCGGTGGAGGCCCGCGACGCCGACGTCGTAGATGCGGACCGGCTCGACGCCCATCACCTCGAGCGTCGCCGCGGCCTCCTCGCACACGGGGATGTCGCTCGTGCCGGCGCAGCAGACGCCGACCGGCCCGCGCACCGGCAGCTCCATGCGGCCCTTCCGCAGCGTGCGCGAGACCGGGTCGTAGGTGGCGCCCTTCACCGCCCGCCGCGCCGCGCCGGCCTTGCCGGGCTCGAGGCGCGTCACGAGCAGCGGGCCGCGCGAGGCGAGCTTCTTCGCGATGGCGGCGACCTGCGCGGCGGTCTTCCCCTGGGCGAAGACGACCTCGGGCATGCCGACGCGCAGCGCGCGGTGGGTGTCCACCTGCGCGAAGCCGCCCACCGCCTCGAAGGGCGCGCCCTTCATGCGGCCGACGGCGTCGTCGATGTCGAGGTCCCCCTCGCGCACGCGCGCGAGGAGGTCGCGGAGGAGTCGCTCGTCCATGTTCAGGAACCGGGCAGGGCGGCGAGGAGGTTGTGGAGGCGCGCCGGGTCCGGCACCGCGAGGATGACGCCGCTCACCGACCCGCGGTCTCCCGCGGCGACCCGCAGCGAGAACCGCGTCGCGAGCGCGATCCGATCCGCGACCTCGTCCGCGAGCGCGGCGACGCAGTCGCGCCCGCTGCCGCGCGCGAGCCGCGGCACCGACAGGAGCAGCGTCGCGCCGGTGAGCCGCCCGACCGCCGACACGAAGGCGCTCCCGACGATGTTGCCGGCCTCGAGGATGGCGCTCTCCGACAGCGGATCCCAGCCCGCGTCCGGCACCGGCTGGCCGAGCAGCTCCGCGAGCCTGCGGGCGTCGTCCTCCGGCAGCGCGAGCACGAGGTGGCCGCCGAGCAGCCCCGCGAGCTCGACGCCGACGGCGAACATGGCGCCGCCGAGCGGCTCGAGCGCCTGCGCGAGATCGGCGCCGGCGCGCGCGAGCCGCGCCTCCGGCACCTGCATGTCGGCGGTGCGTCCGGCGAGCCGCCCGAGCGCCGCCAGCGCGCGGCCGCAGCCGATGGACGCCACCTCGCGGAGCGCGTCGACGTCGGGGTGGCGGGAGGCGGCGATCATGGACCGTTCGTTCTAGGCAACGAGGCGCTGTACGTCGAGCACGAACACGGGGCGCCCGTTGCCGAGCACCGTCACGGCGGAGAGCCCCCCGATGCGCTCCAGGGGGCCCGCGAGCGGCTTCATCACCGCCTCCTCCTCGCCGAGGAGCGCGTCCACCGCGAAGCCGACCCGCGCCCCGTCGGCGTCCGCGACCACCACCGAGCGCAGCCCGCCCGCCTGCGCGCCGAAGCCGAGCAGCGCGCCGAGGTCGTGGACCGGCACGACGACGCCGTGGTGCGACAGCACCGGCGCGCCGTGGCGGCGCTCGAGGCGCTCCACCTCGACGAGCGCGGCGCCGTGCACCTTCGAGATGGGGAGCGCCAGGATCTCCTCGGCGACGCGCACGAGCAGCACCGGCTGGACCGCCACCGTGAGCGGCAGCCGCAAGGTCACCCGGGTGCCGGCGCCCGCGGCGCTCTCGATGGTGACCGCGCCGCCGAGCTCCTCGACGCTGCGCTTCACCGCGTCCATGCCCACGCCGCGCCCCGAGACCTCGGTCACGGTGTCGGCGGTGGAGAGCCCCGGCAGGCACGCGAGCAGCCAGACCTCGGTCTCGCTCAGGCTCGCCGCCTGCGACTCCGCGAGCGCGCCCCGGGCGATCGCGGCCCGCCGCAGCTTGTCCGCGTTCATGCCGCGGCCGTCGTCGGCGATCTCGATGATGACGCGGTCCCGGTCGCGCCGCGCCTGCACCTCGACGCGCCCCGAAGGCGGCTTCCCGGCGCGCTCGCGCGCCTCGGGCAGCTCGAGCCCGTGGTCCACCGCGTTGCGGAGCACGTGCAGCAGCGGATCGGCGATGGCGTCGAGCATCGAGCGATCGAGCTCGATGTCGGAGCCGCGGATCTCCACCTCGACCTGCTTCCCGGTGCGGCGGGCGAGGTCGCGCGCCGCGCGCGGCAGCCGGTCGAACACCGCCGCGATCGGCGTCATCCGCACCGACATCACCTTGTCGTGCAGGTCCATCACCGTCGCGTGCAGCCGGTTCACGCCCTCGTCGAGCGGCGGCCGGAACGGCTCGGGGATGGTCTTCCCCACCTCGCGGATGCGCGCCGCGGCGAGGATGAGCTCGCCCAGGGCGTCGAGGAACTGGTCGAGGAGCTCCGCCTTCACGCGTACGGTGCGCGCGCCCTCAGCGCGCTCCGGCTCGCGCGACGGCGCTGCGGCAGCGGGCGCCGAGGCGCCGTCGGCCGCTGCGAGGTCGATCCCTGCGCGCGGCTCGGCGGGCCCGTCCACCTCGACCGAGTGGAGCTCCGAGATCGTCGCCAGCGCTGCGACGAGGACCTCCGGCGCCTGCTCCGTCGCGAGCGCGATCGTGACCCGCCGCGCGGGGATGCGGCCGGCGCGCAGATCCTCGATCGACGGCTGCACCTCGAGGAGCTCGCCGAAGAGCGAGAGCTTGCGCGTGACGAGGAACGCGCGCACCGCCGGCACCGGGCAGCCCGGGCCGATGACGACCCGCACCTCGCGCCGGCGCCGCGCGTCCGCCTTCTGCGCGGGCACGGATTCGGGCACAGGCGCGGGCTCGGGCACTGGCTCTGGCGGAGGCGGCACGAAGGTCGTCTGCACCCGCTTCGGGGTGGCGTCGCGCGCGGCACCGTCCTCGCCGCTCTCCTCGTCGAACCGCGCGGCGAGGCGTTCGAGCAGCGCCGCATCGGGCTCGGGGCGGCCGCCGGCCGCGGCGGCGTCGACCATCCCCTGCAGCGCGTCGACCGCGGCGAGGAGCGCGTCCACCACGTCGGCTCGCGGCGCCTCGCGCCGGCCGCGCAGCGCGCCGAGGAGGTCCTCGGCCCGGTGCGCCACCTGCGCGATCCCGTCCTGCTCCATCGACGCGGCCATGCCCTTCACGCTGTGCGCGTGACGGAACATCTCGTCGACGAGCTCGGCCATCGGCTCGCCGGCGCGCCCGGCCGCCTCGACGCGGACGAGGTCCTGCCCGAGCTTCGCGAGGTGCTCGCCGGCTTCGCTGACGAACAGGCCGAGGTACTTGGAGAGGTCCATGGCCGCGCGGCGCGCGATCAGGCGACGCCGAGAACCTTCCGGACGACTCCGAGCACCTCCTCGGGCTTGAAGGGCTTCACGATGAAGTCGCTCGCGCCGGCCTCGATCGCCTCCATGACGAGCGACTCCTGGCCGAGCGCGCTGCACATGACGATGACGGCGCCGGGCTCGGCGCCGACGATCTCGCGCGTCGCTTCGATCCCGCTCCGGAACGGCATCACGATGTCCATCGTCGTGACGTCGGGCCGCAGCTCGCGCCAGCGCTCGACGGCCTCGACCCCGTTCGACGCCTCGCCGACCACGTCGAAGCCGGCGCCGGCGAGGATCTCGCGGATCATGTTCCGCATGAAGACGGCGTCGTCGACGATGAGCACACGCTTGTTCATCCACCTCTCCTGCACCGCGTCACGCGCGGCCTCCGAACTGCGCCGCGGCCCGCGCCTGCAGCGCCGCGCCGTCGAGGACCGTCGCGGGCTCTCCCGCGCCGAGCACCTCGACGCCGAGCACCGCCTGCACGACGACGCCGAGACCGGGCCGCTCGCCCTCGAGCACCAGCACCTGCCCCGCCGTGGGGCCGAGCCGCTCGTGCGGCAGCTCGAGCAGCGCGCCCAGCTCGACGAGCGCGATCACCCTGCCGCGGAGGTTCATGGCGCCGCGGACCGCGGGGCCCGACCGCGGCACGCGCGCGAAGGGCGGCTGCGGCAGGACCACCTCGCGCACCGCGGAGAGCGGCAGCGCGAAGCGCTCGCCGCCGGCCCGGAACAGGACGTGGCGCGCTTCGGCGATCGGCTGCGCGGCGTCCGCGGCCATCGGGTCAGCTCCCGAGCCGGAACCGCGAGACGACGGTCTGCAGCTCGAGAGAGAGGTTCGTGAGCTCCTGCGCCGCGGTCGCCATCTGCTGCACCGCCGCGGTCTGGTCCGAGGTGGCCCGGTGGACCTGCTCGGTCGCCTTCGCGTTCGAGGTGGCGAGGTCGGAGATGTGATCCATCGCCTGCACCATGTCGGCGGAGCCCTTCAGCTGCTCGCGCGCCGACTGCGTGATGACGCCGACCTTGTCGGCGCCGGTCGCGGCGACCTTCGCGACGTCCTCGAGCGAGCGGATGATGGCGTTGAGGTCCTCGCGGCCCTCGCCGAGCTCGTCGACCGACTCCTTCATGATCCCGACGACCGAGGCCGCGCGCGACGAGATGTCGGTCGCGAGGCCGCTGATCTGCTCGGCGGAGCGGCCGGCGCTCTCGGCGAGCTTGCGCACCTCGTCGGCGACCACCGCGAAGCCGCGGCCGTACTCGCCGGCGCGCGCCGCCTCGATGGTCGCGTTCAGCGCGAGCATGTTGGTCTGCTGGGCGACGCTCGTGATCGCCTCGACGATCTTCGAGATGGCCTTCGTCTGCTCGCCGAACGCGAAGACCTGCTCGCTCGCCGCCTCGATGCGCGCGAAGACCTTCTTCACCTTCTCGCCCGCGAGCCGCGCCGCCTCGCCGCCGCTGGCGGCGCCGGACGACGTCTCGGCCGACACCCGCGCCGCCTCCTCGGCGGAGCGGGCGGTGCGCTCGATCGACGCCGCCATGTCGCCGATCACCTTGGAGGCGAGCTCGACGAGCGCCGACTGCTCCTCGGCGCCGCTCGCGATCTTCTCCATCGAGCGGGCGACGTCGTCGGTCGAGCCGTTCACCTCCTCGGCGGAGGTCTGCAGCTCGGTGGCGCTCTCGGAGACGGACTGCGCGGTGCGCTGGATGCGCGAGACGAGGTCGCGCAGGTTCTCCTGCATGGTGCGGATCGCCGCCGCGAGGTCGTCGATCTCGTCGTGGAAGCCGGAGCGCCCCTCGTCGAGGACGCTCGTGCCGAGGTCGCCGCGGCTGATCTCGGCGGCGGACGCCTCGAGGCGCGCGAGCCGGTCCACCCGCGCGAGCATGACCGTGAGGCCGTAGCCGATGGCGAACGTGAGGCCGATGACGAGCGCGCCCGCGAGGAGCCGGTTCGGCACCGCCGCGAAGATCGCCGGCACCGCCAGCATGAGCACGGCGCCGAGGACGAGGTACGAGACGAGGATCTTGTTCTGCAGCGCGAAGTAGAGGCCCGGCCGCGCGGGGCGCAGCGCCTGCTGCGGCACGTCGCGCGAGCGACCGCGGACCGCGACCAGGTGCGGCGCCGTCTCGCCGCCGCGCGCGGACGGTCTCGTCGACGCGCTCCGGTCTTCGCGCATTGGTCGGGCCACTTCGAACCTCGTTGCGCGGTGCGACGCGGGCTGCGGCACGACCGGCCGCTCGATCCTACGGTGAACCCGGGTCGTGTCAAAAACGCGAGGCAGCGATAGCGCACGAACCAAGGCCTCTCGTGCGTCCATGTGCGGTGTTGTGCCCGTTTGTCGGCGTTCCGCGGCGCACGCGAGAGAGATCTGCGACGAAGGTCCGTCGCCGGTGTCGCGCGGGGTCGCACGGGCGCAGATCACGACGCGAACGCGTTCCCGGTGCAGGTGCCTCCGCCTCGTCCACCCTCCGAAGCAAGGCGCGCTCGGCGACGGCTTCGCCAGGGATGAGCGTGCGCCGTCCCAGACGTTCTGACGCGTTTTGACGCATCAGGGCACCCCCAGCTGTCAACGTGTTTCGAAGGTACCGTCCCGCCACCATGAGCGCGGGACACCGTGCGCTTTGCAACAGCCGCACGTCACACGGGGGCTCCGCGTGGGCGACACGCAGGCAAACCCTGCGGAAAAAAACTAGATTCTATGTGATACCCTGCTTCAACCGCGTGTGAGCGGTGGGGTCGGGGGACCTACACTGTCAGAGGAGGCGGAGAGATTCCGCCACCTCATGTGTTAGCAAGCGCGAACTCGCCATGGCATCCGTACACGACATTGCGGCCTACGTACTTGAGCTCCGCGGCGCGATGACCGCGATGAAGCTCCAGAAGCTCGTGTACTACTCGCAGGCGTGGTGGCTTGCTCATCGAGGGGTTCCGCTGTTCGATGAACCCATTGAGGCTTGGGCGCACGGCCCAGTGGTCTACGCGTTGTTCGATCGGCATCGCGGGCAGTTCATCGTCGGTCCGACTTGGCCGCCAGGCGATTCGTCGCGGCTTACGGGCGAGGAACGCGTTCACGTCGGCTCGGTCGTGCACTGCTACGGGGAAAAGTCGGCTGCCGAGTTGAGCGAATTGACGCACGCCGAGCAGCCGTGGCAGCAGGCCCGTGCTGGCCTCGGACCCCGTGAGCGCGCGTCAGCCGTCATCTCGCACGGGGCGATGCAGGATTTCTACGGAGCCCAACTCAGGCGCGCTTCGGCAGCGCGCTAGTGCCCGTCTCGATCAGCCAAGCCAATCGGCTCGGACAGCGCCTTCGGCATGCGTCAGTGCCGCCGGTCGAGGACCTGCGTCTGCTCGGCGAGTTCCGCGACGATCACCTCGAGGCCATGACGGCGGTGTTCTTCAGCATCGTCGGCATGCCGTTTTCGCGCCTCGCTCTCTCTGCGCGCCAAAAGAACGCGCACACGATCGTGGAGAAGCTGCGGCTGCCACCGCACATCGCACTCTCTCGTATGCAGGACATCGGCGGGGTTCGCGTCATCGTTTCCGACCGCCTGATCCAGAGGGACGCGGCAGAGCAGATCACGACCGCGTTTCCCGGGGCACGCATCACCGACCGTAACGCCGAGCCACAAGCAGGCTACCGCGCTCTGCACGTCGTCGTGAGGACGCACGAGAAGCAGATCGAGGTCCAAGTGCGGACGGCTCTCCAGAACCGTTGGGCGCAGGCGTTCGAGCGCCTCGGCGATCACTGGGGGCGCCAAATCCGCAGGGGCCAGCCACCTGACGATCCGAGCCGCGTCACGATCGTCGGCGGCGCGGAACTGACGCGCGATGACGTCGTGAACTACATGCGCAGCGATGTGTCGTCCGAAATCGCCGAGGCCGAGCAGCATCAACTTCACCTCTTGTCGCTACAACGGCGCTTGCTCAC
>DASSQI010000060.1:0-3404 GCA_035702585.1 Anaeromyxobacteraceae bacterium | reverse complement strand
GCTGTCCGCGCTCGAGCAGGAGATCGCGGCGAAGCGCGCCGCGAAGAAGTAGCGCGGCCGAGGTCTCGCGACGCCGCGGCACGCGGCGAGCGGAAATCGCGACGAGGAGCGCCGGCCCGCGAGGATCGGCGCTCTTTTCGTCTCCGGATCGCGGGTACGTCTCAGCCGTCCACGCGGATGACGCCGAGCTTGAGCGCGAGGCGGACCAGCTCGGTGCGGTTGTGCAGCCGGAGCTTCTCCATCATGCGCTCGCGGTGGCTCATCGCGGTCTTCACGCTGATGCCCAGCAGGTCCGCGACGTCCTTGTTGCTCTTCCCCTCCGCGACGAGCTTGAAGACCTGCTTCTCGCGATCCGTCAGCGCCTCGTAGGGATCGGCGGTCTCCGGAGGCGCCGAGGCGTCCTCCATCGCGAGCCGCGCGACCTCGGGATCGAGGACCAGCCCGCCCCGCGCCGCCGCGCGGATGCCGTTCGCGAGCTCGGTGCCGGCCGACTTCTTCAGCACGTACCCCGCCACGCCGGCGCGGAGCAGCCGCCGGACGTACTCGCGGTCGTCGTACTGCGACAGGATGAGGACCCTGGACCGCGCGCCCCGCTTCTTCAGCTCGAGCGCCGCCTCGAGGCCGCCGAGGCCCGGCATCGCGATGTCCATCAGCACGACGTCGGGGTCGAGCTGCTCGACGAGCGCGATCGCCTCGTGCCCGTTCGACGCCTGGCCCACGACCTCGATGTCCCCCGCCGCCGTGAGCAGCGCGCGCACCCCTTCCCTGAGGATGGCGTGATCGTCGGCGATGACGACGCGGATCGGCGCCATGCTACCCCTCCCCCGCTGCCTGCCTGCGACCAGCCGCCACCGCGTCCTGCGGCAGGCGCACCCGGATCTCCACGCGCGTGCCGTGCCCCGGCGACGACTCGATGCGCGCGGTGCCGCCCAGCAGCTCGGCCCGCTCCCGGATCCCGATGAGCCCCCAGTGCAGGCGGTCGCCTTCGGGCCGCGGCGCGTCCGGCTCGAAGCCGCGCCCGTCGTCCTCGATCTCGATCCTCAGCTCACCGTCCTCGACGCCGAGCTGGATGAGGACCGTCTCGGCCTGCGCGTGCCTCGCCACGTTGTTCACCGCCTCCTGGCACATCCTGAAGAGCGCGATGTCCCACGCCGCAGGCAGCGTCGGCTCCAGCTCGCCGAGCTCGCACCGGAGCGCGATGCCGCGCGGCGACAGCGTGTTCTCGGCGTACCAGCGCACCGCCGAGTAGAGCCCGAGATCGTCCAGCACGGACGGGCGCAGGTCGCGGATCAGCCGGTGGACCTCGTCCAGCGCGGAGACCGCGAGCTGCTTCACCTCCTCGAGCGGCACCGGGCGTCCTTCCTGCCGGAGCGCCTGGGCCGCGCGCTCGACGCCCATGACGAGCACCGCCAGCTTCTGCGTCGTGTCGTCGTGCAGCTCGCGGGCGATCCGCTTCCGCTCGTCCTCCTGCGCGGTGATGACCATCCTCAGCAGCTTCGCGCGCGCCTCGTCGCGCTCCCGCAGCTGCGCGTTCGCGATCTCGAGCTCGCGGGTGCGCTCCGCCACGCGCCGCTCGAGCTCCTCGGCGTGTCGCGCGCGCTCCGCGACGAGCTCGCTCAGCGCGACGCGCATGTCCTCGAGCGAGTTGCCGAGCCGCCCGACCTCGTCGTCGCCGAGGTCGGGGATCGCCGGCTCGAACACGCCTCCCGCGATCCGCTCGGCGGCGGCGGTGAGCGTCGCCACCGGCCGCGTCACGCTGCGCGCCGTCCCCCACGCGAACGCACCGGCGATGAGGATCAGCGCGAGCGCGAGCAGCGGGAGCGACCCGGGCATGAGGGTGGTCGTCGCGAGCACCTGCTCGGCCGGCTCGATCACCGCGACCGCCCACGGCGCCACGAGGACGGGCGCCGCCGCGACGACGACGCTGGCCGACGCGCTGTCGCACTCGGCCCACGCTCCGGCGGTCGTCTGCCGGCCGCGCGCGGCCTCGGCGATCCGCTGGATGCAAGCGTCGGACAGATCGGCCGCGCCGCTGGTGCCCGCGAGGATCCCGCCGTGCGAGTCGACGACGACGGCGGTCCCTCCCGGGCTCAGCGAGAGCATCGAGAGCGGCCGCGGCTCGTGAGAGAGCGCGTGATCGAGCACGCCGCCGACCGCGCCGACGGCGCGGCCCTCCCAGTCGGTCACGGCCACCAGCGCCCACGCCCGCGACGTGCCGTCGGCGCGCACGAGGCCGGTGATCGCCGGCTTCGCCGTGTCCAGCACGGCGCGGAGCTCGGGCAGGTCCGGCGACGGCGCGACCGACCTCTCCCGCTGCGGCTCCTCGAGGAGCACCCGGCCGTCGCGGTCGAGGAGGAACACGCCGCCGAGGTAGTGGAACTGGGCCCGCCCTTGCCTGAAGGGCGTCGCGTCCACGACCGGCGTCGCGGCGCCGAGCGGGCCGCGCGACACCGCCGCGAGGCGCTGCAGCACCTCGAGATCGACGCCGAGCTCCGCCTGGAGCCGCGCGGACACCAGCGCAGCGGCCTCCTCGCGCCCGTGGAGCATGCGGTCGTCCAGCTCGCGCAGCCGGAACAGCCCGATGATCGCGACGAACGCGGCCGGGACCAGCATCCCGAGCGCGAGGAGCACGTGGAACCGGAACCCGAGGCCGGCCGACAGCCGCATCGGGCCGCCGTCACGAGGCTCGCCGCTCACGGCGTCTCCCGCGCGCTGCGCGCCATCTCGAGCAGCTGCTCCAGGTCGCCCCTCGACCTCATCACCACGCTCCGGCTCCGGTAGGTCCACGCGAGCTCCCACCATACCTCGCCGTCGGTGCCGATGACCCGCCGCACGCGCCCGGTCGCGTCGCCGATCCGGATCGGCGAGCCGCCGTCGAGCGGCGTGCCCGGCACGAGGATCTCGGGCACGCGCCCGGGAGCGCCGGTCTGCGCGACGACCAGGCGCGGCCGCCCGCCGCCGCGAGGCGAGATCTCGACGGCCACGCCGGGCGGAGCCCCGGACGCGACGAGGATCTCCTCGGGCGGCCACGCGAGCGACTCCGGGAAGTAGGCCGGGAGGATGATCCGGGCCCGCAGCCGCCGGCCCGCCTCCGTGACCGACGACACGCGCACGACCCCGTGCGCGCGACCGGTGATCCACGCAGGCATCCGGTCGAGCGCCGCCAGCGTCGCCGCGGCGGCGCCGAGCACGATCAGGATCGCGGCGAGCGAGCGCGCGAGCTCGACGCCCGTGCTTCGCTGCCCGGCGGCGCGAGTCATGGCGACGCTCACGCGATCACCGCCAGCAGCAGCGGCAGCGCGACGGCGATGACGGCCGCGCGCAGACGCTTCACGCCGGGCATCGGCTCGAAGCCGATCCCGTCGATCAGGCGCCAGCACCGTCGCTCGACGTCGAGCGTGAGG
>DASSQI010000059.1:0-7223 GCA_035702585.1 Anaeromyxobacteraceae bacterium | reverse complement strand
GGACGCCGAGGGGCACGTGGTCACGAACTACCACGTGATCCAGGGCGCCAGCGCCGCGCGCGTCGCCCTCCACGACCGGTCGGAGTACCCGGCCACGCTCGTGGGCGTCGCGCCGGACCAGGACACCGCGGTCGTGCGGATCAACGCCCCGCCCGCCAGCCTGCCCCCGATCCGGATCGGCACCAGCCACGACCTGCAGGTCGGCCAGAAGGTCTTCGCGATCGGCAATCCGTTCGGCCTCGACTTCACGCTCACGACCGGGATCGTGAGCGCGCTCGGCCGCACCATCCCGGCGCTGACCGGGCGGCGCATCGACGACGTCATCCAGACGGACGCAGCCATCAACCCCGGCAACTCGGGCGGCCCGCTGCTCGACAGCTCCGCGCGGCTCATCGGCGTCAACACGCAGATCGCGAGCCCGAGCGGCGCGAGCGCGGGCGTCGGCTTCGCGGTGCCGGTCGACACCGTGAACAGCATCGTGCCGCAGCTCCTCGAGCACGGGCGTATCGTGAGGCCGCAGCTCGGGGTCGCGGTCGGCAACGAGGCGCTGCTGCGGCGCGCCGGGATCCAGGGCGTGCTCGTCATGACGGTGATGCGGGGCTCCGCGGCGGAACGCGCCGGGCTGCGCGGCACCTACAGGACCGAGGACGGCGTGCTGGTCCTCGGCGACATCATCCAGCAGGTCGACGGGAAGGTGATCGCGTCCGTCGAGGACCTCTACGGCGCGCTGGCGCGGCACTCGCCCGGCGACGTCGTGAAGGTCCACGTCCTGCGCGACGATCGCCCGCTCGAGATCGCCGTGAAGCTCGACGCCCCGGAGCAGGGACCGATCACCGGATGACCCGCCTTCTCCGCTCGACGAGCCGTGCCCGGGCCCGGGCCCGGTCCCCGAATGTCGCGGCGAGCGCCCGGTCCCTCCGCACGCCGTCCGCGGAGGTCTTTCGCGGTGGCGCCGAGCAGTGTATGGCTACCCGGCGATGAAGACCCTCACCGAGCTCAGTGGTTCCGTCATTCGATCCGCGGCTGCCGCGATCACCGAGGCGAAGCGCTCGCTCCCCCGGGACGCGCCGGCCGCCGACACCGCCCCGGCGTCGGCCGCGCCGGCCGAGTCGGCCGACGTCGCCGAGTCCGCAGCGCCTGCAGAGGCGCAGGAGGCATCGGCGGACGTCGCTGCACCGGCTGACGTCACCGCGGCTCCGGAGGACGGCGCCGAGGCCGCAGCGCCGGAAGACGCGGCAGCACCGGACGCGTCCACGGCGGAGGGCGCGCCCGCGCCGGAGGCCGACGCTGCGTCGAACGCCGCGAACGAGGCGATCGACGCCGCAGTCGCGAAGGCCACCGGCGTCTCGGGTGACAGGCTCACGATGCTGCGTGGCGCGGTCGAGGCAGTGGGCCGCCGCGCGGCCGACGTCCGCCTCGTCCGCGTCTTCGGGCTCGACGAGCAGGTGCCCGGCGCGACGAAGGTCGGCGCCTACCAGTACGTGGTCGACGTCTTCCCCGCGAGCATGAAGCAGGTGCCGACGGCGAAGGACGATCGCGGCCGCCGCGGCGGCCGGGGCGGCAAGGGCGGTGCGCGCGGTGGCGGCGGTGGTGGCGGCGGCGGGGCCGGGCGCGGCGCCGCCCCCGGTGGCACCGGCGGCTTCTCGATGGACTCGCTGCGGGAGGATCGCCGCAACGAGCGCGGCGGCGGGCGCGGACGCCCTGGTGGACCGAGACGCCCGGGCGGCGGCGGCGGCGGCAGGCCCGGCGGCGCGCCGGGTGGCGCCCCGAAGAAGTAGGCTCGCACCGGAATGCACGATCCGCTCGCAACGCTCCTCGCGGACGGCGTCATCGATGAGGTCTGCGGAAGGCTGAAGAGCGGCAAGGAAGCCGATCTCTGGCTCGTGCGCCACGGCGGCGAGATCGTCGCGGCGAAGATCTACAAGGCGCGCCACGCGCGCAGCTTCCGCAACAACGCCTCCTACAAGGAGGGCCGGCAGGTCCGCGACACTCGCACGCAGCGAGCGATGGACCGCGGCACGCGCTTCGGACAGGCGGCCGCAGAGGAGGACTGGAAGGCGAAGGAGTCGGACGCGCTGCACCGGCTGCACGCCGCCGGGGTCCGCGTCCCGACGCCGGTCCTGTACTACGACGGCGTCCTGCTGATGGAGCTCGTCGTCGATCCGCACGGCCGGCCCGCGCCGCGCCTCGTCGACGCGCACGTCGAGCGGGAGACCGCGGCCGCGCTCTACGCCGATCTTCGCGCGCAGGCGACGCGGATGCTCACGTGCGATCTCATCCACGGCGACCTGTCGGCCTACAACGTGCTCCTCGGACGGAGCGGTCCGGTGGTGATCGACTTCCCGCAGGTCGTCGGCGCTGCGCACAACAGCCAGGCCGAGTCGTTCTTCCGGCGAGACATCGAGAACCTCCGGCGGTTCTTCGAGGCCGTCGACCCGTCGCTGCGAGCGGCGGCGAACGACGCGCACGAGATCTGGCGCGCCTACGTCCGCCGCGAGCTGACGGCAGACTTCGTCCCGAGCGGCAAGGCGCACCCCGCGGCGCAGCGGCACGGCCACGTCCACGACAAGGCGCGCCACGGCGGTGATGCGCACGCGCGCCCGGGCCACGCTCCGGCGCGGCACGGGCACCCTCACGAACGGCAGGGGCAAGGTCCCGCGCGGACGCATCCAGCGCAGCAGCAGCGATCCGGACAGGCCGAGCCGGCACGCGAGTCGCGGGCACACGCGGAGCGGTCACGAGGGCATGGCGGCGGGCCGCAGCGACCGCACGACGCTCGCGCTCCCGCGCACGGACCTCGTCACGGCGCAGGGCGCGCACGCGACGCGCGCCGCGGCGCCGAGCCGTTGCCCGAGGTCATCCGGGTGACGAGACCGCTCGCAGCGAATCCGCCGCAGAGCGCGCCGACTCCGACGCCCCGCGCTGCACCGCGGGGCCCGCTGCCGCCCGCGCCGAGCGGGGTGACGCGGCGCGAGGACGACGGGCACCCGCACCGCGGGCACCGCCGGCGGCGGCGCAGGTAGCGCGAACGCGCAGCGCCGATCACGCCCCGAGCGCCTTCAGGATGACCCGCTTCTTCCTGCGGCCGTCGAACTCGAAATAGAAGATCTGCTGCCAGGTGCCGAGGTCGAGCTTCCCGTTCGTCACGGGGACGATGACCTGGTGCCCGATGAGCAGGTTCTTGAGGTGGGCGTCGCCGTTGTCCTCACCCGTGCGGTGATGTCGGTAGTCGGGGACAGGTCCCCTGCCGTCGGGTGGTGGCCCGGGGGCGAGCCGCTGCACCCATTCCTCGATGTCGTGATGCAGGCCGGACTCGTCGTCGTTGACGAACACGCCCGCCGTGATGTGCATCGCGGAGACGAGGATCATCCCGTCCCGCACGCCGCTCTCCCCGCAGAACGCCTCGACGTCGTCTGTGATGCGAACGAGCCCCCTGCGCTTCGGGAGCTCGATCGTCAGGTACTTCGTCGCGGTCTTCATCGCGTGAATGTACGGCACCGCCGGGGCCGTCGCCGTCCACGGCGTGGCGCGCGGCGATTCGTCCGGTAAGTGTGCAGCCATGCCCAACCCGGCGCCCTCGCTGTGGATCGTCCGTCACGGCGAGACCGAGTGGAGCCGCGGCGGGCGGCACACCGGCAGGACCGACGTCCCGCTCACCGATGCCGGCGCGGAGCAGGCCACGGCGCTGCGCGCGCGCCTCGCCGGGCACGCGTTCGCGCTCGTCCTGTCGAGCCCCCTCCAGCGTGCGTGGGAGACGTGTCGGCTCGCGGGGCAGGCCGGCGCCGCGCGCAGGACGGACGATCTCCTGGAGTGGGATTACGGTGCGTACGAGGGAAGGACGAGCCGCGAGATCCGCGCCACCCTGCCCGGCTGGAGCATCTGGACCGGCGACGTGCCGGGTGGCGAGACGATCCACGACGTCGCGGCGCGAGCGCGTCTGGTGATCGACGAGGCGTCGCGCGCCGGAGGAGACGTCGCGATCTTCGCGCACGGCCACGTGCTCCGCGTGCTCGCGGCGTGCTGGCTCGAGCTCGACCCTCGCGAGGGGCGGCGCTTCGCGCTCGCCACCGCGTCGGTCGGCGTCCTGGGTCACGAGAACGGGGTGCGCGTGATCCAGACGTGGAACGTTTGACCCTTCGTGGAGCGGACGGATGGCGCTTCCAATCTCACCGCCGATCGAGCCGATGCTGGCGAAGCTCGCCGACGAGCTCCCCGACGGTGACGGCTGGCTGTACGAGCCGAAGTGGGACGGCTTTCGCGCGCTCGTGTTTCGCGACGGTGCCTCGGTGTACCTGCAATCGCGAGAGCTGAAGCCGCTCAACCGCTACTTCCCCGACCTCGAGGCGCCGCTCGCCGCGGCGCTCCCGTCACGCTGCGCGGTCGACGGCGAGATCGTCATCGCGGGGGACGCCGGACTCGACTTCGAGGCGCTGCTCCTGCGGATCCACCCGGCGGCCTCGCGCGTGAAGCTGCTCGCCGAGGACACTCCGGCGAGCCTCGTCGCGTTCGACCTCCTCGCGCTCGGAGATCGCGACCTGCGCGGCGCGCCGCTCGAGGAGCGCCGAGCGCTGCTCGAGTCGTCGCTCACCGCGGGACCGCGCGTGCACGTGACTCCCGCGACCCGCGACGTCGCGCTCGCGCGCGACTGGTTCACGCGGTTCGAGGGCGCGGGCCTGGACGGCGTCGTCGCGAAGCGCCTCGACTCGCGGTATCAGCCCGGCGTGCGCGCGATGGTGAAGGTGAAGCACGCGCGGACCGCGGACTGCGTCGTCGGCGGTTTCCGCTGGCACAAGAACGGCCCGGGGACCGAGGTCGGCTCGCTCCTCCTCGGGCTGTACGACGACGGCTCGAAGCTGCAGCACGTCGGCGTGTGCAGCGGGTTCTCGGCGGCGCTGCGGCGGGATCTCGTGCGCGTCCTCGCGCCGCTGCGCGACGACGCGATGGAGGGCCACCCCTGGCGCGAGTGGGCGCAGTGGGCCGACGCGGGCGAGGACCCCGGGATGCGCCTCCCCGGCGCGAAGAGCCGCTGGAATCGCGGCAAGGACATGACCTGGGAACCCGTCCGCCCGCAGCTCGTCTGCGAGGTCGCGTACGACCACCTGCAGGGCGATCGGTTCCGGCACGCGACGCGGTTCCTTCGCTGGCGTCCCGACAAGGCGCCGGAGTCCTGCCGGTACGACCAGCTCGACGTCACGCCGCCCTACGAGCTGTCGCGCATCTTCGGCACCGGTCACGAGCGCCACGGATCGTAGTCGGCGTCGGGCTGGTGGATCGGCTGCCGTCGCTCGGTTGCGTCCGGGAGCTTCGTGCGCCGCGGCGAACGCAGCGCCGATCGGCGCGAGGGCTGCACGCGCGGCGGCTCGTCGGCCCCTTTCGCGTAGTGCGGCGGCCAGGGCGCGTCGCCGAGGCCGTCGGCCCGCTGTCGCGCGGAGAGCTCGAGGAGCGCGTCGAGGGACCCGACCTGCGCGTCGATGCCGGCCCCGACGTCGCCCAGCCGGGCGAAGCGAGCCGGCACGGTGCGGAGCGTGAACTCCGCCGGATCACAAGCCGGCAGCTCGTCCCAGGTGATCGGCGTCGAGACCCGCGCGTCGGGCGTCGGGCGCACCGAGTACGCGGAGGCGATCGTGCGATCCTTCGCGTTCTGGTTGTAGTCGACGAAGACCCCGTGCCGCTCCTCCTTCCACCACTTGCTCGTCGCGAGCCGGGGCACCCGCCGCTCGACGTCGCGCGCCAGGGCCAGCGCCGCGTGCCGCACCTCGGTGAAGGTCCAGCGCGGCGCGATGCGCGCGTACACGTGCATGCCGCGCGACCCGCTCGTCTTCGGCCAGCCGACGAGGCCGTGCTCGGTCAGGACCTCGCGGACGACGAGCGCCACCTCCCGGATCTGATCCCAGCCGACGCCCGGCACCGGATCCAGGTCGACGCGCAGCTCGTCGGGATGCTGCAGATCCCCGGCTCGCACCGGGTGCGGGTTCAGGTCGATGCAGCCGAGGTTCACCACCCACGCGAGCTGCGCGGCGTCCCTGACGACGATCTCGAGCGCCGTCCGGCCGGACGGGAACGCGAGCTCGACGACGTCGATCCAGGCGGGCCGCGACGCGGGCGCTCGCTTCTGGAAGAAGAACTCGCCCTCGGCGCCGTCCACGAAGCGCTTCAGCGCCATCGGACGATCGCGCACTCCGCGCAGCGCGCCGTCCGCGACCGCGAGGTAGTAGCGCACGAGCTCGAGCTTCGTGATGCCCGCCTGACGGAAGTAGACCTTGTCCGGGTTCGAGATCGCGACCTCCTGCCCTGCGATCTCGAGCAGCTCCTTCTTGCGCGACGCCATGACCTCAAGATCCTCGCAGGGGCGTCCACGTGCGCGCCCCGATTGCGGCACGCCCCGAGCGAGGGGCGCCGTTGCGATCGGCCCGCGTCGGCAGCACCTGTCGGCGAGGGCTGACATGGAGCCGACCGACCGCGACCTCCTCGCCGGATTCACGAACGAGCGGGTTCGCGCGGGCGAGGTCTCGCTGCACGTGCGCCGGGCGGGCAGCGGGCCGCCGCTGCTGCTCCTGCACGGCTATCCCCAGACGCTCGCCATGTGGCACCGGGTGGCGCCCGTCCTCGCGCGGCACTTCACCGTCGTCGCCTCGGATCTGCGCGGTTACGGCGACAGCGACAAGCCTCCTTCTACTCCCGATCACGCGCCCTACTCGAAGCGCGCGATGGCGGCGGATCAGCTCGCGCTCATGCGCGGGCTCGGCTTCGAGCGGTTCGCGATCGCGGGGCACGATCGCGGCGGGCGCGTCGCACACCGGCTCGCGGTGGACGCTCCCGACGCCGTCACGCACCTCGCGGTCCTCGACATCGCGCCGACGCTCGCCATGTACGAGCAGACCACGATGGAGTTCGCGCGCGCCTACTACCACTGGTTCTTCCTCATCCAGCCGGAGCCGCTGCCGGAGCACCTCATCGGCGGCGACCCGGAGTTCTTCCTGCGAGAGAAGCTCCGGCGCTGGAGCCAGGGCCGCTGGCCGTTCGACGACGCCGCGTACGCCGAATACGCGCGCTGCTTCCGCGATCCCGCGACGATCCACGCCTCGTGCGAGGACTACCGCGCCGCCGCGAGCATCGACCTCACGCACGACCGGGCCGATCGCGAAGCGGGCCGCAAGGTGCGCTGTCCCGTCCTCGCGCTCTGGGGAGAGCGCGGCCGCGTGCACCAGAGCTTCCGCCCGGTC
>DASSQI010000058.1:0-29105 GCA_035702585.1 Anaeromyxobacteraceae bacterium | reverse complement strand
CGGCGCTCGTCGCTGCGGCGTCTTGTAAGGCTCCGCACGGGAGGAACCCGCGGTCGCGGGGGGCGCGTACGATCGCTCCATCGAGAGTCGAAAGGAGCATGCGATGCCGGCCTGGAAGAAGATCCTGTGCGCGACGGACTTCTCGCCACCGTCCCGCATCGCGCTCCTGCAGGCTGCGGAGCTCGCGGCGGCGAACGACGCGCAGCTCTGGCTGCTGCACGTGCGCGAGGCCGCGTCTGCTCGGCCACAGCTCGGGATGATGCCGTCGCCGCCAGAGGCGTACGAGGTCGAGAGGGGCGAGGCGTGGAGGCAGCTCGAGCGCGCTGGCGCCGAGGCGACCGTGCTCGCGAAGTCGCACGTCGGCGTCGAGATGATCGAAGGGTCGCCGATCGAGGAGATCCTGCGTGCAGCGCGCGAGCGCGAGGTGGACGTCATCGTCCTCGGCACCCACGGCCGCACCGGCGTGCGCCGCGCGGTGCTCGGCTCCGTCGCCGAGCTCGTCGTCAGGCGCGCCCCTTGTTCGGTCCTGGTGGTGCGTCCGGAGGAGCTCCTCGCGGTCGGACGGGATTGAGGAGACTCGACGCCGCGCTCGGCGTCACTCCACCTTCCACGTCGTCCCGTCCGCGCCGTCCATGATCGCGACGCCCTGCGCGAGCAGCTCCTGCCGGATCGCGTCGGCGCGCGCGAAGTCCTTCGCCTTCCGCGCGGCGGCGCGGTCCGCGATCTTCGCCTCGACGTCTGCCCCCGAGATGCCGCGCCGCGCGGCGGCGACGTCGCGGATCGTGCGGAGCGCCGTCGCGGGTGGACGCTGGAGGATGCCGAGCGTCGTCCCGAGCAGCCGCGCGTCGCGGGCGAACGCGGCGAGCTTCGCGCGATCCTCGGGCGTCTTCTTGCCCTTGCGGTCGGCGATCGCGTTCGCCTCGGTGAACGCCTCGGCGAGGATGCCGAGCACCTGGGCGGTGTTGACGTCGTCGTCGAGCGCCTCGCGGGCGCGGGAGACGAGCGCGCCGGGGACGCCGGCGCCCGACTCCGCGTCGGCGACGCGGTCGGCCTTCTCGAGCGTCTCGTAAAGGTAGACGAGCCGCTTCTCCGCCTCCGCGAGCACCGTGTCCGAGAAGTTGAAGTCGTTGCGGTAGTGCGTGCCGAGCAGGAAGAACCGGAGCGCCTCGCCGTCGTAGCGCGCGAGCACGTCGCGGACGGTGAAGAAGTTGCCGAGGGACTTCGACATCTTCTCGTCGTCGATCTCTACGAAGCCGTTGTGCATCCAGTACCGGCAGAAGCTCTCGGCCGTGGCGCCGTCGCCAGCGGCGCAGACCGACTGCGCGATCTCGTTCGTGTGGTGCGGGAACACGAGGTCCTTGCCGCCGGCGTGCACGTCGATCGGGATGCCGAGGTGCGCGAGCGTCATCGCCGAGCACTCGATGTGCCAGCCCGGCCGCCCCTTGCCCCACGGCGAGTCCCACTCCGGCTCGCCGGGCTTCGCCGCCTTCCACAGCGCGAAGTCGAGCGGGTCCTGCTTCGCCTCGCCGGGCAGGACGCGCGCGCCCGCGACGAGGTCGTCGAGGTTCCGCTTCGACAGCCGCCCGTAGTCGGGGAACTTGCGGACGGAGAAGTAGACGTCGCCGTTCCCGGGCGCGTACGCGAAGCCCTTCGAGACGAGCTGCGCGATCATCTCGACGATCTGCGGGATGTGTCCGGAGACGCGCGGCTCCACGTCGGGACGGACGCACCCGAGCGCGTCCATGTCCTCGTGGAACGCGTCGGCGTAGCGCGCGGCCAGCGCCACCGGCGCCTCGCCGCGCTCGTTCGCGCGCTTGATGATCTTGTCGTCCACGTCGGTGAAGTTGCGGACGTACGTGACCTCGAGGCCGCGCGCGCGCAGGTGCCGGACGACGACGTCCCACACCACGTAGCAGCGGGCGTGGCCGAGGTGCGCGTTGTCGTAGACGGTGGGGCCGCAGACGTAGAGGCGGATCTTGCCGGGCTCGAGCGGGACGAGCTCGCGACGGCGACCGGAGAGCGTGTCGTGGATCTGGATGGCCATGGGCGTCCGGGAAGATATCAAGCCACACGAACGAGCAGCGCCACCGCGTGCGCCGCGATGCCCTCGCCGCGCCCGACGAATCCGAGCTTCTCGCCGGTCGTCGCCTTCACGTTCACCTGCGCTCGCGACACGCCCATCGCCTCGGCGAGGCGCGTGCGCATCTCGTCGGCGCGAGGAGCGATCTTCGGCCGCCGCGCCGCGAGAGTGACGTCGCAGTTGCCGACGCGCCAGCCGGCTTCGCGCGCCTTCGACGCGACCGCGGCGAGCAGCCGGATGGACGATGCGTCCTTCCAGCGCGCGTCGGTGTCGGGGAAGTGCCGCCCGATGTCGCCCAGGCCCGACGCTCCCAGGATCGCGTCGCACAGCGCGTGCGCGCAGATGTCCGCGTCGGAGTGGCCGAGGAGGCCGTCCCCCTCGCCGGTGAACTCGACGCCGCCGAGCACGAGCCTGCGGCCCGGCGCGAACGCGTGCACGTCGTAGCCGACGCCGACCGCGAACGGCGCCTCGACGCGGGCCCGCGCGCGGGTGACGTCGTCGGCGGTCGTGATCTTGAAGTTGCCCTGCTCGCCTTCGACGAGCGCGACGGCCAGGCCGAGCCGCTCCACGAGCTGGCACTCGTCGGTCGCCTCCGCCGCGCTCTCGCCGGCGACGTCGTACGCGCGCCGCAGCACGTCGGCGCGGAAGCCCTGCGGCGTCTGCGCGAGCCACAGGCTGCGCCGGTCGAGCGTCTCGGCGACGCGCGGACCCGCGCAGCTCGCGCGCTTCACGGTGTCCGTCGCCGGCAGCGCGGCCAGCGCGGCACCGTCTCGCGCCGCCGCGAGGAGCACCTCGCGGGTGAGCGCCACCGTCGCGAACGGGCGCGCCGCGTCGTGGACGAGCACGAGCGCGCAGTCGCCGAGCAGCGCCAGCCCGTTCCGCACCGAGTCGGCGCGGGCGGGGCCGCCGCGCGTGACGCGCACCGGCTTGCCGAGGTCGCCCAGCGCGTGAGCCGCCCGCTCCTCGTCGCCGGCCGGCACCACCGCGACGAGCTCGTCGACGAGCTCGCAGTCGACGAGCGCCCGCGCAGAGCGGCGCAGCACCAGCTCGCCGCCGAGCTCGAGCCACTGCTTCGCGACCCCGGCTCGCTGCCCGGAGCCGCCCGCCGCGAGGATCGCCCCTACCCGCTCACCGCCGAGCATCTCTTTGTCCTCCTGCCCCACGTCGTGCGGCGGTGGCATCGCCGCTGCACTGGGGCTCTCCATGTCGATCCGGCCGAACGCGACGCGAGCCAAACCTGCCCCGAGACACGACCGCCGCGCAGCCCAGGGGGCGCGCGGCGGCCACATCCCTGCGGCGCCGGGCTGGCCGGCGCGCCGCTCACTGGAAGTTGAAGATCTTCTTGAGGTCCTGCTCGACGTCGTCCTCGAGACAGCCCTTCGCGATCGCGAGCTCCTTGATGAGGAGCGACCGCGCGGTGTCGAGCATCTTCCGCTCGCCGAACGAGAGGTCCTTGTCGGAGCGGAGCAGGTACAGGTCGCGCAGCACCTCCGCGATCTCGAACACGGACCCGGTCTTGATCTTGTCCATGTACTCGCGGTAGCGGCGGTTCCAGGTCGTCGAGTCGACCGAGACCTCCTTCTCGCGAAGGATGCTGTAGACGCGGCGGACGTCCTTGTCCCCGATGATCTCGCGCAGGCCGACGGAGCCGACCTTGTTCATCGGGATCATGATCTTCATCCCGTTTTCGAGGATCCGGAGCACGTAGAAGGACTGCCGCTGACCGGCGACTTCCTTGTGCTCGATGCCCATCACCTCGCCGACGCCCTGCCCGGGGTAAACGGCCTTGTCACCAACCTTGAAATTCGGGCTTGCTGCGGTAGTCTGCGTTGCCGCCATCAATTCCTCCGACCCTCGACGCCCCTACGGGGATCCGGCGATTCCCCTGAACCACCGGACAGGGTACCAAGTCGAGCGAGCCTATCACAGTCACGTAAACTGGTCAATCCTGAAGGAATTTTCAGTCCTTCGGCGATGACCGTCGCGCCCCACACGACACGCTGACCGGGAGATGCATTCCCCGATCGTGGTCGCGGCGGTGGCGTTCGCCCTGGGCGCTGCCCTCCCGGCGTCCCGCCTGGCCCTTCCCTCCGCGCTCGTATGCCTGCCGGCAGCGGCCGCGCCTGCTCTCTCGCCCGCCTGCTTCGGCGCCCTCGGTTGGGCCGCACGATCGCGTGCCGCGGCTCCCGACGCGCGGGCAGCCGCCGCGTCGCTCGTGCGCGCGCCGGGTGCCGACGCCGGGCGGCACGCCTTCGCACGGAACGGCGAGATCCTGCTCGAAGGTGTCGTCGCCGGCGCTCCCGAGCGCTTCGACGATCGCGTCAGGTTCACGTTGCGCGATCGCAGCGGCGTGCTCGTGCTCGTGTGGGCAGCGTGCCCCGCGTGGCCGCTCGCGCTCTGGGACGAGGTGCGCCTCACCGCGCGGCTCCGGACGCCGGAGGGGGCTCGCAACCCGGGCGGACGCGATCCGGCGGCCAGCCTCGAGGCGCGCGGTGTCGCGCTGGAGGCGCACGCGAGAGGCGAGCCGATCCGGCTCTCCAGGCCCTCACCGCTCGCGCGGCTCGAGGCGGCGCGACGCGACTTCTCGCGGCTCGCCGCACGCGCGCTGCCGCCGCGTGAGGCGGGTCTCACGACGGCGATCGCGACCGGCGACCGGGGCGGCATCGACGCGGCGACGAACGACGCGTTCGCCCGCAGCGGCCTCGCGCACGTCCTCAGCGTCTCCGGCCTGCACCTGTCCGTCGTCGTCTACGGGTTCTTCCGGCTCCTCGGAGCGGTCCTCGCGAGGGGCGACGCGGTCGCCTTGCGCCTCGACTCGCGCCGCGCGGCCGCGTGGGCGTCGATCCCGTTCGCCGCCCTGTACGCGGTCGGGACGGGCGCGTCGGTCCCGGTGGTGCGGTCCGCCATCGCGACGAGCGCCGCGCTCGTCGCGGTCGCGCTCGGCCGCGAGAGCCGCGCGCTCGAGATCATCGCGCTCGCGCTGCTCGCCGTGCTGGCCTGCGACCCGGGATCGATCCTGGACCCGTCCTTCCAGTTGAGCTTCGCGTCCGTCGCGGCGCTCGCGATCCTCACGTCGCCGATCCGTGCGGCGTTGCCGGTCGCTGCGCCCGGAGCACGCGCGGGCAGGCTGCGCCGCGCCGCGGAGTGGCTGCTCGCGTCGCTGTGCGCGAGCGTCGCGGCCTCGCTCGGGACGGCAGCGATCGTCGCCTGCCACTTCCGCCGCCTCCCGCTCGCGGGCGTCCTCGCGAACGTGCCCGGCGTGCCGATCGGCTCGGCGCTCACCGTCGCCGGAACCGCGGCGGCGATCGCCTCCGCGGTGTCTCCCGTCCTCGCCACGCCGCTCCTGTGGCTCTGCCGTCCGCTGGCCTGGGCGCTGCTCGCCGTGAACGATCTGTTCGCGTCGATCCCGGGCGCCGCGCCGCCGCTCGCGTCGCCGGGGCCGCTCTGCGCGGCGGCCGCGTGCGCGTGCGGCCTCCTCGGGTGGCGGGCGCAGCGGCGCGCCTGGAGGGCAGCGCTGTCGGTCGCGGCGGCCGGGTTCCTGCTCGCGCCCGGGCCGCTCCGGGGCTGGGCGGCGGCGTCTCGCGGCGACGTGCTCGAGGTGCTCTTCCTGGGAGTCGGCCAGGGCGACTGCACGCTGCTCCGGCTCCCGGACGGCGCCGCGGTCCTGATCGACGCGGGAGGCGACGCCCACGCCCACGTCGACGCGGGCACGCGCGACGTGGTGCCGTTCCTGCGCGACGCCGGCGTGACCCGCATCGCGGCGGTGTTCCTGTCGCACGGAGACGCGGACCACGTCGTCGCGCTGCCGGCGATCGCCGGCGCGGTGGCGGTCGAGCGGGTGTTCACCTCCGGTGAATCGGTGGACGCCGCCGCGCGCGGCATGCTGGCCGGAGCGCCGCGGCCGGAGCACCTCTCCGCCGGCGCCATCTGGGAACGCGCCGGCGTCCGGTTCGAGGTCCTCGCGCCGCCCGCCGACGTCGGGTCGCTCGACGAGAACGACGCCTCGCTCGTGCTGCGCGTCGTCCACGGCAGGACGACGCTGCTGTTCCTCGGCGACATCGAGGCCGAAGGCGAGGCCGCGCTGCTCGCCGCAGTCGCTCCCGACCTGCTGCGCGCCGACGTGGTGAAGGTAGCGCACCACGGGAGCCGCACGAGCAGCGGTCCCGCGCTCGTCGCGGCGGTTCACGCGCGCGCCGCGGTGTTCCTGGTCGGCAAGGACAACCGCTTCCGGTTCCCGGCGCCCGAGATCGTCGAGCGATGGCGCCGTGCCGGCGCCTCGGTCGCGAGGACCGACGACGAGGGCGCGATCCGGTACGTTTCCGACGGGACGGGAGTGCGCCTTACGCCCGCGAAGGCTGCCCTCGATACCCTGGCGCTGCTGCGCGAGCGTCTCTAGTTTCGGGAGGCGATGAACCTCGAGAGCGTCGACCTGGAGCAGCTCGCCGCGACGATCCGCAACCACGTGCCGCCGAACGACCCGCCGGTCGGCTGGCTGCGTGGCCGGTCGTACTTCAGGGACGTCATCGCCCACATCCTCCACTGCTCCGATCTCGAGGCCGAGGACCTGGTCGACACGCTCGAAGCGAACGGGTACCTGCGATTCGAGGGCAACCCTTCGGAGCGCTCCGTCGCGGACAGCCGCTGGACCCTCGACCCCCACGGTCGCCGTTGAGCCGCAGGTCCGCGATTCGGCCGCGTCGCTGAGCTCGTCCCCGCGCAACGACGGGGCGACCCACGCGCCGTCCTTGGCCTCGCGCGTGCAAGACCCGCGCTGATGCCCCGCCACACGCGCCTCATCGCAGCGCGGATCCTCGGTCACGCTTCGACGGGCCGGACCCCCGCGTGCGGTCCTCGGTTGGCCATCGTCGCTGGGCCTGACACCGGCCGCGTGCTGCCCGTCTCCGGCGGCGACGTCCTCGGGCGCGGAGCGGGTGCGCAGCTGCGCCTCCGCGATCAGGCGACCTCGCGCGCGCACCTGCGGCTCGAGGAGACCGCCGGAGAGCTCGCGATCGTGGACCTCGGCAGCAAGAACGGCGTCGAGCTGAACGGCCGACGCGTTCGCTCCAGAGCCCCCGTTCGCAACGGCGATCAGGTCCGCGTCGGCGCGACGGTGCTGGAGGTCGCCGGGCTCGAGGACGCCATCGCGGACCCTTCGCCCAGCGCGATCGCGGGCGCCTCGCCCGCAGCGGCTGACCTCGAGGTTTCGCCGAAGGGTGACTCGGCCGGACCGCGCCTGCTCCGCGCGGCGGCGGCGCTGCTGCTCACGGCCGGTGCGGCGCTCGTCGCGGCGGGGCTGTGATCGTCGTCGTTCACGAGGACGAGCCGGTGGCTTTCGTCCTTCACGAACCGCGGGGCGGGACTCAGTGCAGCGGGACCAGTCCAGTGCGATCGAGGAGCAGATCGGCGAGCTCGCGGTGCCCGCTGAACAGGCTCGAGAACCGGACCAGTCCTCGCCTCGTCAGCACGGCGTACAGCGTCCCGACGAAGCCCTGGTGGATGACGAGGTTCTGGATCTCGTCGAACTTCACGCGGACGTCGCGGAAGGCGCCGCGCACGACGATGCCGTCCGGTTCGACCTCGATCGCGGTGAGCTCGTAGTGGGCGATCGACCCGACGAAGAACACCAGGAAGCCGAGCGCGATGAAGGCTGAGCGGAGGCCGATCTCGGGATGCGTCGCGACGACCGCGAGCACGGCGGCCCAGAGCACCGCCGCGACGACGACCGCGAGGCGAAGCGACAACCGCGTCCGAAAGGTTCGCTTCCGGTCCACGGCGTAAACGGTACTGACCTCGCTGGCCCGACGCAAAACGCCAACGAGTGAGCCCGGACGCCCTCGCAGAGCCCCTATCCGGAATCACGGGAACGAATCGGCCACATTCGCGCCGGCCCCACCGAGGGCGCGCTGGGGGCCTCTTCAACCCGGAGGCCGAGCGAGGAGCCGGGTGCCCCGGCATTCGCCGGAGCCGCGCGTCACGTCGAAGGCGAGCCTGGATCCGGGCTCGCCTTCGTCACGGC
Organism: Anaeromyxobacteraceae bacterium; assembly: GCA_035702585.1. Classification (GTDB taxonomy): domain Bacteria; phylum Myxococcota; class Myxococcia; order Myxococcales; family Anaeromyxobacteraceae; genus DASSQI01. The sequence goes on along the minus strand of DASSQI010000058.1, from coordinate 21,009 downwards.
CGAACTCGGCACCTCGCTCAGCGCTTGAACGGGTTCTCGAGGATGATCGTCTCGCCTCGCTCGGCTCCGACGGAGACGGCGATCACCTTCACGCCCGCGAGCTCGCCCACGCGCTCCACGTAGCGCCGCGCGGCGACCGGGAGGTCCTCCCAGCGGCGAGCGCCGGCGAGGTTCTCCGTCCAGCCCGGCAGCGACTCGTACACCGCCGTGCAGCGCTCCAGCGTCTCGGGATCGCTCGGCATCTCGTCGAACGTCTTGCCGTCGGCGCGGTACTGCACGCCGATCTTCACCTCGCTGAAGCCGGTGAGGACGTCGAGCTTCATCATCGCGAGGCCGTCGAGGCCGTTCACCCGCGCCGCGTAGCGGAGCGCGAGGATGTCCATCCAGCCGGTGCGCCGCGGCCGTCCGGTCGTCGCGCCGAACTCGTTGCCGACCTTCCTGAGCTGCTCGCCGTCGGCGTCCTTCAGCTCGGTCGGGTACGGGCCGCCGCCGACGCGCGTCGAGTACGCCTTGATGACGCCGACGACCCGATCGATCTCCGTCGGGCCGACGCCAGAGCCGGTCGCCGCGTTGCCCGCGACGGTGTTCGAGCTCGTGACGAACGGGTAGGTGCCGTGATCGACGTCGAGCATCGTGCCCTGCGCGCCCTCGAACAGCAGCGAGCGGCCAGCGCGGATGGCCTGGTGCAGCCAGAGCGACGCGTCGCGCGCGAACGGCGCGATCTTGCGGCCGAGGTCGGCGTATCGAGCGACGAGAGCCGGCGCGTCGGCGTCGAGCCGCGAGCCGAGCCGGGCCAGCTCCTCCTGCGCCGCGGGGAGCCGCTCGTCGATCTTGCGCGCGAGGCGCGCCTCGTCGAGGAGGTCGCGGATGCGCATGCCCCGCCGCGCGACCTTGTCCTCGTACGTCGGGCCGATGCCGCGGCCGGTCGTGCCGATCTTCGCGTCGCCCATGCGCTTCTCGCGCGCGATGTCGATCGCCTTGTGCCACGGCATGATGACGTGCGCGTCGAGCGACAGCACGAGCTGCGAGTCGTCCTCGAGGAAGCCGCGGAGCTTCAGCTTCTCGATCTCGCTCCACAGCACCTCGGGGTCGACGACCGTGCCGTTCCCGATGACGCACGACTTGCCCGGGTGGAGCACGCCCGCCGGGATGAGGTGCAGGACCGTCTTCTCACCTCCGACGACGAGGGTGTGCCCGGCGTTGTTCCCGCCCTGGAAGCGCACCACCACGTCGGCGTCCTGCGTGAGCAGGTCGACGAACTTGCCCTTGCCCTCGTCTCCCCACTGCGCCCCTACGACGACCACGTTCGGCATTTGAATCTCCTGGAGTTTCGGCGGGGGGACGATAGCAGCGTCCCGCGGGGGCCGCCACGGGTGAACGGCGGAGGACCGGCTCCCGCGACGCGGGGTGGCCCTGTCGATTGAATGCTTCAGCGCCTGCTGGCGTGCCGGATCTCTGCTGCCGGTCCGGATCAGCGCCTGCCGGCGCGGCGCGTCCGTTTGACGCGGGCCGGCTCGGACGAGACCCCTGCCCGCTCGAGCGCCTGCGTCGCGAACTCGAGATCGACGGCGAAGCCGATCGCGGGATCGGGCCGCCCGAACCGTGCCAGCAGCTGGTCGTAGCGGCCGCCCGCGGCGATCGCGGCCCCCGCTCCGTGCGCGTACCCGGCGAACGTGATCCCCGTGTAGTAGCCGAGGCCACGGCTCTCGCCGAGGTCCACCGCGACGTCGCCGAGGCCGCGCCGCCGGGCGAGGCGAAGCGCGTCCTCGACCTCCTGGAGCGAGCTCTTCACCTCGGGCACCGCGGCGGCGACCTCGCGAGCGCGCTTCAGCGCGCCCTCGCCGAAGAGGCCCACGAGCAGCGGCAGCACGTCGCGCGCGGCCTTCGGCCCCTTGCCCTCTCGCGCCAGCGCAGCGAGCGTCGCCGCGTCCTTGCGATCGAGCGCGTCGGCCGCCTGCTGGACCGCGCCGTCGGGCAGCTTCGCCGCGGCGACCACCTCGTGCGCGAACCTCGCGTGACCGACCTCGATGACGGCGCCCGCCAGGCCGAGCCGCTCCAGCGCGCGCGCGAGCACCAGCAGCGCCTCGGCGTCGGCCTTCGCCCCGCCGGCACCGAGCAGCTCGACTCCCGCCTGGTACACCTCGCGCGGGCGACCGGCGCGGGCCTCTCGGGCGCGCAGGACCGGGCCGTCGTAGCAGAGGCGGGCCGGCGCCGGCAGCGCGTCGGGGCGCGCCGCGTAGAGCCGCGCGATCTGCGGAGTGATGTCCGGCCGGATCGCGACCACCTCGCCCGAGCCCGGCTCGACGAACTTGAGGACGCCCGCGAGCGCGCGCGCGGAGAGCCCGCGCTCCACCACGTCGAGCCGCTCGAGCGTCGGCAAGAGCACGCGGCGATAGCCGAACGACGAGAACGCGTCGTGGAGACGCGCCGTCAGCTCCGCGAGCCGCGCGGAGTGGTCCGGGAGCAGGTCGCGGAGGCCGGCGGGGAGCGAGAGGTCGAACACCATGGCGCGCACTCTACCGGGCCTTCCCCGCAGCGGAAAGCGCAGCGGCAGGAACGCGCTCGAGTTCCGCGCCCGTTGGACGAGCTGCTCGGCGAGTGGCCGCGCGGCGACGCTGGCTACAGGTGGATCGCCCGGACGGACCGCACGTGCGGAACGCGGCGGAGCCTGTCGAGCAGCTCCACGGTCGGCGCCGAGTCGACGTTCACGAGCGAGACCGCCCGGTGATCGTCGCGCGACAGGTAGATGCGCGCGATGTTCACCCCGGCCTCGCCGAGCGCCGTGCCGATGTTGCCGACGACGCCGGGCGCGTCGTCGTTCTCGAAGAGGATGAGGTCGCCCTGGGGCGCGGCCTCGAGCCGGAACTGGTTCACCCGCACGATGCGCTGCTCGTGGCGGCCGAACACGGTCCCGGCGACCGTCACCGTGCCCGCTGCGCCGCTCAGCTCCACCGTGAGCAGGCTGACGAAGTCGGTCGCCTCGGCGACGCGCTCCTCGCGCACGGCGAGCCCCCGCTCCTTCGCGATCGAGGGCGCGCTCACCTCGTTCACCGGCTGCTCGAGGACGTTGTGGAGCAGCCCCTTCAGCACGCGCGCGGCGACGGGGCGGAGCGGCGAGGACGCGAGCTCCCCCGCCATCTCGATGCGCACCTCGCGGACGGCGGCGGGCGCGATCTGGGCGGCCATCGAGCCGAGCCTCTCCGCGAGCTCGAGGTACGGCGCGATCCGCTCGAGCACCTCCTTCGGCAGGCTCGGGAGGTTCACGGCGTTGCTCACCTCGCCGTGCGCCAGGTACGCCGCGAGCTGCTCCGCGATCGCGACCGCGACCGCGGACTGCGCCTCCTCGGTGGAGGCGCCGATGTGAGGCGTGCAGATGAGGCGGTCGCTCGCGAGCAGCGGGTGATCCGGCGGCGGCGGCTCCTTCTCGAACACGTCCAGCGCGGCCCCGCCGACGTGCCCCGACGCGAGCGCATCTGCGAGCGCGCGCTCGTCGATGATCCCCCCGCGCGCGCAGTTCACGAGCAGGACGCCCGGCTTCATCTTCGCGAGCGTCTCGGCGTTCACGAGGTGCCGCGTCTGCTCCGTCAGCGGCACGTGCAGCGAGATGACGTCCGCCTGCGCCCACAGCTCGTCGAGCGAGACGAGCGAGACGCCCAGCCGCGCGGCGGCCTCGGCGGAGATGAACGGGTCGTACGCGACGACGCGCATCTTCATCGCGAGGCAGCGCTCGACGACGATCGAGCCGATGTTGCCGATGCCGACGACGCCGAGCGTCTTGCCCGCGAGCTCGTGCCCCTGGAACTTCTTCTTCTCCCACTTGCCCTGCTTCACGCTCGCGGTCGCCTGCGGCACGTGCCGGAACAGCGCGAGGATGTGCGCGAGCGTGAGCTCGGCGACGGTGATCGACGAGCCGGCGGGCGTGTTCATCACCACGATCCCGCGCCGCGTGGCGGCGTCGAGATCGACGTTGTCCACGCCGACGCCGGCGCGGCCGATGACCTTGAGGCTCCCGGCGTGCTCGAGGAGCTTCGCGTTCACCTTCGTCGCGCTGCGCACCGCGAGCCCGTCGTACTCGCCGATGATGCGCTGCAGCTCCTCGGGCGGGAGGCCCACCTTCACGTCCACCTCGAGCCCGGCGCGGCGCATGATCTCCACGCCCTCCGCGGACAGGTCGTCGGAAACGAGCACGCGGGCCATGGAGCCTCCCTGGAATGCGAATCGTGACTCCCGCGGCGGCGCCGAGCCGCCGCGGCGGTCGGAGCGCTACGCGGGGTTCTCGGCGAACGCCTTCATCGCGGCGCCGACGCCCTTGCCGAACTCGATCTTCACGCCCATGTCGGCGAGGCCGCGCTCGATGGCGACGACGGCGGTGCAGATGTCGAACTCGTCGTAGTAGCCGAGGTGCGCGATGCGGAAGATCTTGCCCTTCGCCTGGTCCTGGCCGCCGACGAGCGTCACCCCGTAGCGGTCGCGCAGGATCTTGACGAGCTTGTCGGTGTCGACGCCGTCGGGGGCGAGCACCGTCGTGAGCGCGTAGGACGGGCTCGTCGTGAACAGGCGCAGGCCGAGCGCGGTCATCGCGGCGCGCGACGCCTTCGACATGCGCTCGTGGCGCCGGAAGATCTTCTCGAGGCCCTCGTCCTTCAGCGAGCGGAGCACCTCGGCGAGCCCCACCACCAGCGACACCGCGGGCGTGAAGTTCGTCTGGTTCTTCGCCTGCATCTCCCGCTCCTTCTTCCAGTTGAAGTAGAAGCGCGGGAGGTCCGCCGTCTCGGCCAGCTTCCAGGCCTTCTCGCTCGCCGCGGCGAACGCGAGGCCCGGCGGGAGCATGAGCGCCTTCTGCGAGCCCGACAGGAGGACGTCGATGCCCCACGCGTCCATCGGGAGGTCGAGCGCGCCGAGCGCGCTGATCGCGTCGACGACGGTGATGACGCCGTCGCGCTTCGCCGTGAGCGCCGCGATCTCCTTCACGGGATGCGCGACGCCGGTCGAGGACTCCGACGCCTGCACCAGCACGGCCTTCGCGCCCGGGTTCTCGTCGAGCGCCTTCGCGATCGCGGCGACCTCGACCGCCTTGCCCCACTCGACCTTCAGGACGACGGGGTCCACGCCGTACGCCTTGCAGATCTTCCACCAGCGCTCGCCGAACTTGCCGCCGTCGACGACGATCGCCTTGTCCCCCTTGCGGAGGAAGTTCGTGATCGTCCCCTCCATCGCGCCGGTGCCGCTCGAGCAGAACACGAGCACGTCCTGCTTCGTCTGGAAGATCCACTTCAGGCCCTCGCGGACCTCGGCGAAGATCTTCTCGAACGCGGGCGCGCGGTGGTGGAGGATCGGCTGCGCCATCGCGAGCGCGATGCGCTCCGGGACGGGCGTCGGGCCCGGGGTCAGGATGTAGCTCTTGAGCGGCATGCGGTCTCCTCGACGAGAGCGGAAACGGGCGCGTCTCGTAACAGGGGCGCACAGGAGCGTCAACGAGCGGAAGGGTCGCCTCCGCGCGCAGGCGCTCAGTCCGCCTTCGGGAGCAGCCCGCCGAGGACGAGATCGACGATGGATCGCTTCGCGCGCTCCACAGCCTCCTCTCCGGTCGCGTCCGCACCGCCGATCGCGCCCACGATCATGCCGGTCAGCGTGAGCTCGAGCGCCCCGAGCATCGCGGCCGCCGCGACGCCCGGGTCGACGTCGGAGCGCAGCTCGCCGGCGGCCTGTCCCCTGCGGACCATCTCCGCGACGAGCCCGAGCGCGGTCACGAAGGTCTGTCGCGTGGAGCCGACGCGCAGCGAGTTCGGCGTCCGCGCGACCTCGAGGAGAAGCACGCGCACGGCGGCGGGCGCCGTCCGGTACACGTCGATCGAGAAGCGGCACACGGCGGCGAGCTGCTCGGGCGCGGTGCCGGGCCCGTCGGCGATCGCGCCGATCGACTGGATGAAGATCGACCACTGCTCGGAGAAGACGCTCTCGAGCAGCTCCTCCTTGTTGCGGAAGTAGTGGTAGACGAGCCCGTAGGCGACACCCGCCTGCTTCGCCACGTCGGCGATGCGGCACCCCTGATAGCCCTTCTCGGCGAAGACGCGGACCGCGGCGTGCAGGATCGCGCGCCGCTTCTCGGGCTCGTTCTCCAGCGACGGAAGCGGTTCCTGGGGGCCGGGGCTGTCGGTCGGGCGAGGCGGTGTCACGGCAGGTGAAGGCTAACGCGCTAGGGACCGAAGCGAAAGTCGGTGAGCTGGTCGAGCGCGACCTGGAACCCGATCTGAGGGTTGGGGTCGCACTCGGAGAGCACCGCGCGAACCGCGATCTTGAAGCAGCGGCACGGGGAGTCCCATCCGAGCGAGGCGGCGTGCTGGTAGACGTGCGGCGCCGTCGACTTGCCCGGGCAGAGCGGCGCCGCGAGCTCGCGCATGTTGAAGTACGCCTCGTACGCCGCGGTGGCGGCGCCGAGCTTCAGCACCGCGCCCGCCGACCCCTGCGCGACGGGGAGCACCGAACGGGGCTGTGGGTCGAAGAAGGTGTCCAGCCCCGAGGACAGCCACTCCGAGCCCGTCGGCCCCATGGCGATCACGTTCGCGTGGACCTCGTCGCCGCGCCTGTCGGCGACGGCGACCGAGCCGCGCAGCAAGCTGAAGTCGTCGAGCCACGACGGAGTCGCCGCGCGCACACCCGCGACGGGTGCGCCGCCCGGGTGCATCCGCGCCTCGCCGCTGGCGCGCACGGGCCCGAGCTGGAGCGCCGTGTCGAGGAACGCCTCGGCGAGCCGGCCGCGGTCGAGGTCGAGGTCCTGCCCGAGCGTGAGATCGAGCGCGACGGGCGCGCCGGTCGCGCGGGTGAGGCGGTTCCGGAGCGCCACCTCGGCCTGCTGGAACCCGCCGGCGGGTCTCGCCGTCAGCGTCTTCGCGGTGCTCGAGCCCCCTGGCGCCGAGTCGAGCTCGTCCCAGGCGGGCGCAGGGAGCCGCGGCCCCCAGGTACCGCTGCCGCCGCGCCATTCGACGCGTGGCTCGACGTCGTGGCGCAGGCGACCCGCTCCCGAGCCGAACGTCCGCGAGAAGCGCGTGAAGAGCGCGACGCCGCCGGCCGCGCGCCCGTTCGCGAGCGGATCGCGCGCGGCGTCGAACGCATAGGCCGCCGCGGTCGCGCCCGCCCACGGCTCGAGGATCGCCCACGAGCCGAGCGGAACGGGCGCGCGCAGCTGGGTGCTCAGCAGCGCGCGCGTCGTCGCGAGGCGTTCGCCGTCCTCCCAGATGCCGTCGCGCTCGCCCGGGTCGCGCGTCGGGCCGCCGCGCCCACCGGGGCCGATCCCGTCGCGTCCCTCGTCGCCGGTCGGCCCTTGCAGCGGCGCGAATCGCGCGACCTGCGCCGTCGCCGAGGCCAGGACAGGTCCGCGGAGCTGCACCGGGAGCAGCGTCGCGGTGAGCGCAGGCAGCCTGTGGAGCACCGACACGTCCGAGCCGAACGTCCCGTACGGCACGCGCGGCACGCCGGCCGAGTCGACCGCGAAGCTCTGCTGTCCGAGCCCGACGAACGGCAGGTGATAGCCGACCTCGGCCGAGAGCACCGAGTCGTCGCCCCTGCGCACCAGCGTCACCGCCGAGCGCCGGTACTCGACGCCGCGGAGCAGCACGTCGGCGGTGAAGTCCTGCACGTAGAGCGGATCGTTCACGAGCCCGAGCTCCGCGCGCAGGCGCGTGCGTGGCCCGAGCGCTTGATCGTGGAGCAGCGTGAGCGCGATCCGATCCGGGTGCGGACCGACGAGCCGGGCGCCGCCGGGCAGCTGCAGGACGTCCTGCGCCTCGTCGTGCAGCCAGATGAGCCGCGCCTTGCCGGCGGTCTCGCGCGCCGGCGCCCAGCGCAGCTCGAGGCTCGAGCCGATGCCACGGACGGTCCGCCGGGTGATGTCGACCTCGTTCTGGAGCCGCCCTTCGCGGGAGCCGAACACCTGGTCGTACGTGACGGTCGCGTCCCAGCTCTGGCCGAGCGTGAGGTACAGCGGCTGCGAGAGCGCGAACCCGACGCGCGCGAAGCTCAGCTCGGGGATCAGCAGGCCCGATTGGCGGTTCCCGAGCGGGATCCACGCAGCCGGGAGCGCGAGCACCGGCACCGGACGGTCGATGAGCAGGAACCGCGGCGTGATGTAGAAGATCGGCAGCCACAGGACGGCGCGCTTCCCCGGCACGACGCTCGCGCCGTGCGCCCGCACCTCCCACGACGGCGCGCCGGCGCCGCAGTCGCAGAGCGTCACGCGCGGCCGCGAGACCGAGATGGACGGATCGCCGGAGCGACCGGCGACGTGACTGCCGGAGAACGTGATGCGGTTCCGGCCCGCGTGGCGCGCGTCCTCCAGCGTGCGGCACTGGCCGAGGTCGAGCGTGCTGGATTCCTTCGCGAGCGCGACGACGTCGCTCGCCTCGAAAGGACCGTCGAGGACGAGCCGCATCGCGCTGCCGGCGAGCACCCGGCCCGGCTCCGACAGGAGGACGCCGCCCGTCGCGGTAACCTCGCCGGTGCTGGCGTCGTACGTCGCGCTGTCGGCGCGGAGGGTCACGGCGCCACGGCGGAGCACCGCGCCGCCGCGGATCTGCCATCGCTGCGCGGCGACGTCCCAGGAGACCTCGCCCGCGTCGACGATCTCGAGCGGCAGGTCGGGCGTCGCCTGCGGCGGTGCGCCGACGACGAGCGACAGCGCGAGGAGTGCGGCCGAGATCACCGAGGATCAGCGCCTCGCGCCCGGAGCGACTTCGGGCGCCTCGAAGACGATCGCGAGCACGTCGCCCTCGACCTCTTGCCGGAACGCGACCATCCGACGGAGCTGGATCTCGATGCGCGTACCCGCCGCGTCGCGGTGCGGGACGACGGCCCGCACGACGGACGGGAAGAAGGACGTGTCGAGCGGCAGGAGATCGTTCGCGCGGGCGGCGCGCGCATGCTGGATGACGATGACGAGCGAGGAGCCTGCCTCGCGGATGGTGAACTGCGGCGCACCGATCGTGCGCACCAGCACGCGCGACACGCCCGCCGAATGGTTGAATCCGATGCCTGCGTACACCGCGCGAGGCGTCACGCGTTCATCGGCCCGACGCTGCCCGCGCGCCCGGCTCTGTTGCGCCGCATCGTCCGAGGTGGCGGATGGAGCTGCAACCGCGACGGCGGGGGCAGCCGGCGCGGGAACTGGCGCAGCCGCGCGCTCCGGAGCCGCTGCCGCCGGCCGGGGCTCCGACACCGCGACGACCGCGACAGGCTTCGCTGCGGGCGAGCGTTCGACGACGGGCGCAGGATCGACGACCGGCTCGGGCCTCGCCACGGGCGCCGGCTCGACGACCGGCGCACGCTCCACCACGGGCGCCGGCTCCACGACTGCGACCGCCGCCTTCGAATCCACCTTGGGCTCTGGCGTCGGCTGCATCGGCGGCCGTGCGACAGACGGCGGCGGCGCGCCAGCCGCGGTCTCGACTCGGCTCGTCGCCGGCGCACGCTCGACCACGGGCGCCGGCTCCACGGTGGCGACCGCATTCGACTCCGCCTTCGAATCCGCCGTGGGCTCTGGCGCCGCCTGCACCGGCGGCGCGACCGCGGCGATCTCGACCGGCTTCGCTGCCGGCGGCGGCGCGACCGCGGTCATCTCCGCGGCGCGTGGTGCCGGCGCGTCAGGCAGGCGCGCCACCCGGATGATGAGATCGTTCCCGCGCGTCCGCACGCGCACGGGCTCGACGGCGCCGGAGAGCGCGAGGGTCACGCGCGCCTGTTGCATGCCCTCGGCGACGCGCTGCTCCGCGACGACCTCCCGCACGGCGGCGCCGTCGGGCGTCGCGGCGGGTCCGTGCGTCGCGAGGACGGCGTCCGGCAGATCGATCACGAACCGCGCCGGATCGTTCGTGGCGAAGGTCGTGAAGCTGGGGACGCGCGAGCCCGAGATGGTCACCTCGATCGCGGCGCCCACGTCCGTGACGCCGACGCGCGAGATCACGTTCGTCGAACCGGACGCGTTCGCGGCGAGCAGCAGTGCGAGGAGTGACGTCATCGATGGCTCCGCTCGAGGCGCGCGGAGGATAGCACCACCGCGCGCGCGCCCGCATGAACCACGCTCACCGCGTCGCCATCAGGCGTCGAGCGCTGCCCGCGCCGCGCCCACGAGATAGAGGGAGCCCGCGATGCACACCGGTGCGCTGCGCGCGGCGCCCGCTCGGCGCGCGCAGTCGACCGCCTCCTCGAGCGACGCGTGCGCGTGCGCGTTCAGGCCCCGCGCGACCGCGATCGCGGCGGTGTCGGCTGCCGGGCGCGCACGGGGCGACGGCGGCGTCACGACGTGCAGCGAACGTGCGACGGGCGCGAGCGCGTCGAGGATCCCCGCGACGTCCTTGTCGCCGAGCACCCCGAGCACGATCTCGGACGCGCTCCCGCCGGGCAGCTCCTGCAGCGCCGCCGCCAGCGCCCGCGCGCCATCGGGGTTGTGGGCGCCGTCGAGGAACACGCCCGCGATCTCCTCCATCCGCCCCGGCCACGACGCGGTGGCGATCCCGCGCCGCGCCGCTTCGGGCGGCACGGCCAGGCCCGCGCGATCGAGCAGCGCGAGCGCCGCGGCGGCGAGCGCCGCGTTCTCGCGCTGGTGCGGACCGCGCAGCGCGATCGGCCCGTCGTACACCGCCGCCACCGCCTCGAGCGGCGCTCCGCGCGCGGACGCCTCCTCCCGCAGCGCGGCGAGCGCCTCCGGCGGCTGCGACGCGAGCGTGACCGCGGGGACGCCCTGCTTGAAGATGCCCGCCTTCTCGCGCGCGATGGCGTCGAGCGTCGGGCCGAGCGTCTCGACGTGATCGAGGCCGATGCGGCTCACCGCGCACGCGAGCGGCGTGATGACGTTCGTCGCGTCCCAGCGTCCGCCCAGCCCGACCTCGAGCACCGCCGCGTCCACGCGCGCCTCGGCGAAGCGGAGCAGCGCGAGCAGCGTCGCGAACTCGAAGTACGTGAGCCGCTCAGGCCCGGCGACCTCGTGCCACGGACACGCCCGCCGGATGTCGCCGATGAGGCGCGCCAGCTCCTCGTCGGAGATCTCGGCGCCCCTCGCGACGATGCGCTCGTTGAAGCGCACGAGGTGCGGCGACGTGTAGAGGCCCACCGCGTGCCCCGCGCTCGCGAGCGCGGTGGCGGCCATGGCGCACGTGGAGCCCTTCCCGTTGGTGCCCGCGACGTGCAGCACGCGGAGCCCGCGCTCGGGGTGGCCGAGCGAGTCGAGCGCGCGCTGCATCCGCTCGAGGCCGAGGCGGATCGAGTGTGGCTGGAGCGAGGCGAGGTAGGCGTGCGGGTCCAATCCGCCCGCAGGCTAACCCAGGACGATGCGCGGCGCCCCACGAGGAACGGCCCACGCGAGCTTCATCCAGGCGAAGACGTCGCTCGCCAGTACCGCCGCGGCGAACGCCGCGACCGCGAGGAGCGCGACGCAGAGCCCCCACCGCAGCACCGGCACCTCGGCGAACCGCGTCCGCTCGAACAGCGCGGGCGCGAGCCGCGCGACGCGCCGGCGCGGGAGCATCGCCTCGAGCAGCGCATCGGCGCGGACGGGCGACCAGGCGAGCAGCGTCGCGAGCCGGAGCGCGCCCAGGAAGACCAGCGCGGCGCCGACGAACACCGTCGCGACGATCTGCGCGTCGGCCGTCCGCGGCATCGTCGCGATCGAGCCGTACGCGAGCGACGCGGCTCCGAGGCACAGCAGCGCGAGCGGCGCGCGATTGGCGAGGGTCATGCCCTCAATATCGACGCGCGCACGAGGTCGGGCAGTGGCCGGTCGGGTCAGCGCAACGGCCGATCGGGGCCGCGCCGGCGCGATCTCGCGGGCTCGTAGCCCGAGCGCGAGCGTCCGTGATGTCAGCCGAGGAGCGACACGAGCTGCGCCAGCTTGGCGCGCATCTCACCACGCTTCACGACGGCGTCGATCATCCCGTGCTCGAGCAGGAACTCGGAGCGCTGGAACCCTTCCGGGAGCTTCTCCCGCAGCGCCTGCTCGATGACGCGCGGCCCCGCGAACCCGATGAGCGCCTTCGGCTCGGCGATGACCACGTCCCCGAGCCACGCGAAGCTCGCCGCGACGCCGCCGGTCGTCGGGTGCAGCATGACCGAGATGTACGGCTTGCGGACCTGGCGGAAGCGGTTCAGGGCAGCGGAGGTCTTCGCCATCTGCATGAGGGAGAAGATGCCCTCCTGCATGCGGGCGCCGCCCGTGGAGCTGAACACGATCGCCGGGATCTTCCGCTCGTAGGCGCGATCGACGACGCGTGCGACCTTCTCGCCGACGACGGATCCCATCGACCCGCCCATGAACTCGAACGCGAAGAGCCCGACCGAGACGGGCTGCTTCTCGATCGCGCCGACGCCGCTCACGAACGCGTCCTTGAGGCCGCTCGCCTTCGCGGTGCCCTTGAGCCGATCCCGGTACTTCTTCGAGTCGGTGAAGCCCAGCACGTCGGTCGGCGTGAGCTCGGTGTCGAGCTCCTCGAACGTTCCCGGGTCGAGGACGAGCTCGATGCGCCGCCGCACGGGCAGCACGTCGTGGTGACCGCACAGCGGGCACACGTTCCAGAGCCGCTCCCAGTCCTGCGTGTAGACGACCTCACCGCAGCCGTCGCACTTGCGCCAGACCGCGGCGTCCGCCTTCGCGTCGGGAAGCGGCTTCTCCGCCGCGGGCTTGAGCTTCCTGTCCTTCGAGAACCAGGCCATCGTGCACCTTGTCTGTGAGATCGAAACGTTCGCCCTAGAACTCGAACTCGTCGCCGGTCGCGAGGACCCTCACGCCTTGGCGGCGGAGCGGGGTCAGCTCGCGGAGCAGCTCCGAGAGGTGAGCGGGCTTGAGATGGTACAGCAGGACGGGGAATCCGTTCCTCTTCACCTTCGCGAGCTCGCCCGCGAGGGTGTACGGCGTGAGGTGCCCCGAGCGGTCCGCGAGGTCCTGCAGGGTACTCGGGAAGCTCGTCTCGACGAAGAGCGCCTTCACCCGCGGCTCCGCGTTCACGTGCTTCCAGAAGGCTCGCGTCGGGCCGGTGTCGCCGGAGATCGCGACGGCCCGCTCGCCGTCGCCCATGACGAAGCCGACCGACTCGACCGTGTGCCGCATCTTCACCGGCAGGAACTCGTAGCGGCCCGCGCGGAATGGGCGGCCGAGCTGGAACGTCTCGATCTTCACGATCGGCCGCCGCGCGTCGGGGATGCGCGTGAAGTCCGGCCACAGCCGCCCGTTGAAGACGCTGCTGCGCAGCGTGCGCGCGCACTCGGGTGAGGCGTGCACCACGATGGGCCGTGAGCGCTGGCCGACGAGCAGATCGGCGAGCAGCGGCACGTCCTTCACGTGGTCGAAGTGCGAGTGCGTGAGGACGATGTGCTCGAGCCGGAGCAGCTCCTCCATGGACAGCGAGGCCGTGAGCGCGCCGGCGTCGATCGCGAGATCGCCGTCGACCAGGAAGCACGTGGTCCGGTGCCGCGGGAGCTCGCCGCCCGAGCAGCCCAGGACCTTGATGTTCAAGCCAGCTCCCCGAACTGCGACTTCATCTTGAGGAACGCGAGGAACTGACGCAGTCGCTCGACGTCGGGCACCGAGACGCCCACACCCTGCGCGTGCGTGATGACGCGCGTCCGCGCGACCCGCTGCACGACGTCCGCCGCCTGCGCGATCGAGACGCCGACGCGCGCGGCGATCTCGTCGACCGCGATCGGCTGCGGAGCGGCGCCGGAGCGGGAGTCGCGCTCGGCGCTGACGAGGAGCCAGTGCACGATGCGCGTGCTCGCGTCGGGCATGAGCAGGTTCTCGATCTGCTCGTTCGCGTGCTGCAGCCGGTCGGCGAGCGTGCGGATCATCCGGAGCGCGATCTCGCCGTGGCCGCGGATCATCGCCTCGAACGTGCGCTGGTCGACGACGAGCAGCTTGCACGCGGTCTCGCAGGTCGCGGTGGCGGAGCGGGGGTTTCCGCTCAGGATCGACATCTCGCCGAAGAACTCGCCGGGGCCGAGCATCCCGAGGACGGTCTCCTGCGCGCCAGCGGACTTGCCGATGCGCACCCGCCCCTCGTGGACGACGAACATGTCGCGGCCAGCCTCGCCCTCGCGGAAGAGGACGGTGCCGCGCGGGAACTCCTTGCCGAAGCGCTGGAACAGCTGCTCGTCAGGATTCATGGGCCGTTCGTGCAAAAAGGGGAACAGAACCCCTTATCCGAGCCATTCGGAGGGTGTCAACGAAACGCCTGCCCCACGCTTCGCGCGATATCGCCCCGGGTCGGTCGATACCGGAGCAGATCGCACCCAGATCTAAGCCCGCGAAAATCGGAGGGTAGAAACTGGATTCAGTACCGGGAGCAAGGTACTATCACCCCAGTCGAGACCCCACGATGCGCCTGCTCACCTACATCCTCGCCGCCGCCCTCCTGTTCGCCGTCGCTGCCCGCGGTGAGTCCGCGCCGACTCCCCCCGAGACCCCTTCGGGTCCGGTGGCGGTCGCGCCCGGACGCTGATCGCGCCTGCGCCGCGGATTCCCCGCCGGCGCGCCGGCGTCCTCCCCCATTTCCTGGTGCGGCTTGCGGCCTCCGCCCGCGCGGGGTATCGACGCGCCATGTCCCTCACCTACCGCGACGCGGGCGTCGACATCGACGAGGGCGACAGGCTCGTCGAGCTCATCAAGCCTCACGCCCGCCCCACCATGCGCCCGGAGGTCATGGGCGGCATCGGCGGCTTCGGCGGCCTCTTCGCGCTCGACGTGAAGAAGTGGCGCGAGCCGGTCCTCGTCTCGGGCACGGACGGCGTCGGGACCAAGCTCAAGGTCGCCTTCGCGGCGAACCGGCACGACACCATCGGGATCGACCTCGTCGCGATGTGCGTGAACGACGTCGCGGTGGTCGGCGCCGAGCCGCTCTTCTTCCTCGACTACTACGCGACCGGGAAGCTCTCCGCCGACGAGGCGTCGCTCGTCGTGAAGGGGATCGCGGAGGGCTGTCGCCAGGCCGGCTGCGCGCTCATCGGCGGCGAGACGGCCGAGCTGCCCGGCTTCTATGCCGCCGGCGAGTACGACCTGGCAGGGTTCGCGGTCGGGTGCGTCGAGCGATCGCGCATCGTGGACGGCCGCACCGTCGCGCCGGGCGACGTGGTCGTCGGAATCGCCTCGTCCGGGCTCCACTCCAACGGCTACTCGCTCGCGCGGCGCGCGCTCCTCGACAGGCACCCGCTCGACTGGAGCCCGCCGGAGCTCGGCGGGCGCACCGTCGCGGACGCGCTGCTCGCGCCGACGCGCATCTACGCGAAGGACGTCCTCGCGCTCCTCGACGCCGTCCCGGTGAAGGCGTTCTCTCACGTCACGGGCGGCGGTCTCCCCGGGAACGTGCCGCGCACGATGCCGGACGGCACCAGGGCCGTGCTCGAGGAGTCGCGCTGGCCGCGCGCGGCGATCTTCGACCTCGTCGCGCGCGAGGGCGGCGTCCCGCGCGACGAGATGTACCGGACCTTCAACATGGGGCTCGGCCTGGTCGCGATCCTCGCGAGCGCGGACGCGAGCCGGGCGCAGGAGCTGCTGCGGGCGCGCGGCCTCGAGAGCTGGATCGTGGGCTCGATCGAGCGCGGCAGCGGCGAGGCGACGTGCGAGGTCGTGGCGTGATGCGGATCGCGGTCCTCGCATCCGGGAGCGGCAGCAACCTGCAGGCGCTGCTCGACGCCTGCGGCGCAGGGGCGATCGACGGGCAGATCGTGGCGGTGCTGTCGAACGTCCCCACGGCACGGGCGCTGGAGCGCGCCGCGGCCCGCGGCGTCGCGACGGAGGTCCTCCCGTCGAAGGGCCGCAGCGACCGCGAAGAGTACGACCGCGAGGTCGTCGAGCGCCTCGGCGCGCACGAGCCGGATCTCGTGTGCCTCGCCGGGTGGATGCGCCTGCTCACGCCGGTGTTCCTCGGCGCGTTCGGCCCGACCGCGCGCACTCGCGGCTGCCCCCGCGTCATGAACATCCACCCCGGCCTCCTTCCCAGCTTCCCTGGCCTGCACGGGCCGCGGCAGGCGATCGCGTACGGCGCGCGCATCGCCGGCTGCACCGTGCACTTCGTCGACGACGGCTGCGACACCGGCCCGATCATCGCGCAGGCGGCGGTGCCGGTCCTCGACGCGGACACGGAGGAGACGCTGGCCGCGCGGATCCTGCAGCAGGAGCACCGGCTCTACCCGCGCGCCGTGCAGTGGTTCGCGCAGGGTCGCCTGAGCGTGGACGGCCGCCGCGTGCGCCTCGACGGCGAGCGAGAGCCGGCCGTCGCCGCGCTCGTACAGCCCTGGGAGTCGTAGACGTGGCACAGGCCTTCCGTCCGCCGGCGACGCAGCGGCTCTACGACGTGTGCGTGATCGGGTCGCAGCTCGGCGGCGCCGTCGCCGGGGCGCTGCTCGCGAGGCGCGGCTTCCGCGTCCTGTACGTCGACCACGACGGCGCGGGCACGCACTACGACGACGGCGGGTACCTCCTCCCGCACGGGCCGGCGATCATCCCGGCGCCGCGCCTGTTCCCGGCCGCGGAGATCGCGCTCAACGAGCTCGGCTTCACGACCGATCTCGGCCGCGCGCTCGAGGCGTCGACGCCGGCGCTGCAGATCCTGATGCCGAAGCACCGCGTGGACCTCCACGCCGACGCCGCCGCCCGCGTCGCCGAGCTGCGTCGCGAGTTCCCCGACGACGCGGACGGCATCGAGGCGGCGCTCGTCGCGCTCGGTCACGCCTTCGACGGCGCGAGCCCGGTGCTGAAGGCGCTGCCTCCGCTGCCGCCCGACGGCTTCCTCGAGCGCCGCGAGCTGTCCAAGGCGATCAAGTTCGCGCAGTCGAGCCCCTCCGGCGCGGTCGACCTCGACGAGGATCCCCTGCGGCCGATCGCCGGCCACCCGCTCGGGCTCGCGCTCGACGGCGTGCGCAACTTCATGACCCACCTCGGCGGCGCGCCGGTGCCGTTCTCGACGCTGCGGCTCGCGGGCGCGGCGGTGCGCGGGACCCAGCGGCTCGCCGGCGGCTACGAGGCGCTGCGGGACATCGTGCGGCGCCGCATCTCGGAGGCGCGCGGCGAGCTGCTCGGCATCGAGCCCTCGGCGCCGGCAGTGGCGGACCGCTTCGAGCTGGACGGCTCGCGCATCACCGCGGTCCGGCTCGAGGGATCGCCGAACGCGTACGTCGCGCGCGCCTTCGTGCTCGCCACCGGCCCCGCGTCGGTCCTGCGCCTCGTCCCCGAGGAGCTCCACAAGAAGGTCCGCGAGATGGCCGGCCTGCGGATCACGCGGCAGCTCCTGGCCGTGAACTTCGTGGTCCGCGCGGCGGCGATCCCGCCCGGCCTCGGCGAGACCGTCATCGCGCTCGGCGACGGGGACGACGCCACCCCGGTGCTTTTCCAGGTGCTGCCGGCGCGCCGCGACACGAAGAAGGGCGCCGCCGAGAGCGTGTCCGACGAGCGCGTCGTCTGCGCCGCGACGTACGTGCCGGAGTCGGCGTGGGACGGCGGCACCGCGGTCTCGGACGGCGCCAGGTGGATCCGCGAGCGCATCTCGGCGTTCATGCCGTTCCTCGATCGCCACATCGTGCGCGAGTCGATCCCGTCGCTCGCGGCCGGCGACCGGCGCGTGAGCTCACGGCGCCTGCACCCGGTCTACGCGAGCGAGCTCGAGGCGCACCTCGGCGTGAGCGGCGTCCCGTCTCGCGCGCTCAAGAACCTCGTCATCGCCGGGCGCGAGGTCGTTCCCGGCCTCGGCCTCGAGGGCGAGTTCCAGGCGGGCGTGCAGGCGGCCGCGGCGGCGCAGTCGCTGCTCGGGAAGAAGGAGTTCCTGAAATAGGCTTGCGCCGCGGAGCAGTTTGAACCATTATGCCGCGCTCTTTGAGGGTCTAAACATGGCACGTCGTTGCGAAATCTGTGGGAAGGGGCCGCTCGTCGGCAACAACGTCTCCCACGCGAACAACAAGACCAAGACCCGGTCCCTGCCGAACCTGCGCTCCGTCCGCGCGCTCGTGGGCGGATCGGTCACCCACGTCCGCGTCTGCACCCGCTGCCTGAAGGCTGGCAAGGTGACGAAGGTCGCGCACGGGCGCAGCCGTCCGGCCGCGCAGGCCTGACCGCCTCGGTGCACCGGCGCGCTCCGCGCGCGCGGTGAGTCGTTCGTCTTCGTCTTCCCGGGGCCTCGCCGCTCAGCGCGTGCGAGGCCCCGTTCCTTTTCCCGCGGTGCGACCATGTCCCCTGGCGAGTCGAACGGATCCGGCGAGCTGACGCGGGTGCGCGAGGCGCTCGCGTCCGTCCGCGGCAAGCAGCGCCTCGACGTCATCCTCTCCGCCGACGACCCGGGCGCGATCGTGAGCGCCCTCCCCGCCGACGAGCTCTGGATGACGATCCGCGAGATCGGCCTCGGCGAGGCGGCGGAGCTGGTGCAGCTCGCCTCGCCCGAGCAGTTCCGCGTCTTCCTCGACCTCGAGGGCTGGCGGGGCGACGAGCTCGAGCCGCGGCGCGTGCTGCCGTGGCTCCGCGTCGCGCGCGCCGGCGCCGCCCAGGACGACGCGCTCGCGGAGCGCTGGAAGGAGAAGCTCTCGGCGCTCGACCTGGAGGTCCTCGAGCTCGCGTTCCTCGACACGATCAAGGTCCACGACCTCGACGAGGATCCCGATCCCGAGTACACGAGCGACCGCTTCATGCGGACGCCCGAGGGACGCTTCTCGCTCGAGTTCACCGCCACCGGCGCCGAGTACATGGCGGTGCGCGGGGTCGTGGACGACCTCTACGCCGAGGATCCGTTCAAGGCGACGCGGCTCTTCTCGGCCATCCGCTCGGAGCTGCCGAGCGATCTCGTCGAGTCGGCGCTGCGCTGGCGCCAGGCGCGCCTCGCGGACCTCGGTTACCCGACCATGGGCGAGGCGCTGTCGTGGTACGCGCGGCCGCCGCGCGCGGCCGCCACACCCGCCGGGGCGCCGGACCGGCCGCCGGGATTCTTCCTCCAGCGCATCCCGCGTGGATCGCTGCTCGAGCGCGCCGCCGCCGGCATGAGCGACGACCGACGCGAGCAGCTCGAGGCGGAGCTGGTCGCCGCCGCGAACGCGGTGCTGGTCGCGAACGTCGTCGACGTGGATGACGTCGAGGCGGTACGACGGAGCGTGGACGCCGCGCGTGCGCTCGTCGAGATCGGACTCGAAGCGCTCGCGGGCGCGGGCGGCGATCCGGCGCCGGTCCTCGCGACGACGCCGGTGAAGCGCGTGTTCCAGCACGGGTTCGCGCAGCTCCTCTCGTTGCGCGCGGAAGCCGAGCGCGTCCTCGCACGCGCGGGGAAGGGCTCCGGCGCGCCGCTGCTCGACGCGCCCCTCGGCGAGGCCCTCGCGGCGCTCGTCCGCAAGCGCCCGCTGTATCACCCCGGGCTCGCGCTGCAGCCCGGCGAGTGGGGCCACGCCGCGGCCGGCGCGCTGGAGCTGCGCCCCTTCCTCTCGCGCGAGGACCTGCAGCGCGCCCGCGACGCCGTCGCGGCGGCGGGCGGGCTCGTCGACCTCGGGATCGCGCTCGGGATCCTGCCGTCCGCGGAGCGTCCGGAGCGCATCCGCCTCGGCGCGCTGTACCTCACGGCCCTCGCGAACGAGCGGCTCGGGCGCGGCTTCGTCGCGCGCCCTGTGCCCGCGGACGAGCTGCCGGCGGCGCTCGCGGCCGTCGCGTCGATCGGGGACGAGGCGCGCCTCGCGTCCGCGGGACCGGCCGGCGCGCTGCTGCTCACGCTCGCACGCGCCGCGGCGGAGGAGCTGGAGCCGCTCAGGGCGGGTGACGTGCCGATGCCGCAGCCGGAGTCGATCGCGGGGCTGTGGGTCGAATAGCCGCGCAGGCCCGCGAACGCGGCCGAGCTGATTCTGATTCGACGCGGTGGGGTCGCTGCGCGCGCTCCTTGGCCGGGATGTGGCCACTGCTGCAACGGCCAATGCTCGGCCCGCGAAGCGGGCCTGCGCGTCAAGCGCCCTCGCGTTCGATGAACGTCGCCTCGCGCGCCCAACGGATCGTCTGCTCGATCTGCTCGTTCGCGAGCAGCAGGTTCTCGCGGAGCAGCTCGACCTCGCGGCGCATGTTCGTGTCGAGCAGGTACGGTCCGTCGGTGTTGATCGTGAAGCGGACTCCGGCCTCCCAGAAGCGCTGCAGGATCGCGCCGAGCTCGGAGATCGACGACACCGCGCGGGTGGCCAGGTTCGAGCTCGGGCAGATCTCGAGCGTGATCCCGCGCTCGCGCAGCATCGCCATCACGGCGTCGTCCTTCGCCGCGCAGATGCCGTGGCCGATCCGGTGCGGCTCCAGCGCCTCGACCACGGCGCGCACGCCCTCCGCTCCGGTGCGCGCGGTCTCGCCGGTGTGGACGGTCGTCTTGAGCCCCGCCGCGCGCGCGCGCGCGAACAGCTCGCGGTACCTCGCGAGCTCGGCCGGCTCGAGCTCCAGCGCGCGCCGCTCGGTCCCGGCGAGATCGATGCCGATGACGCCCCGCCTGCGGTAGCGGATCGCCTTCTCGACGAGGATCTCGTTCAGCCGCGCGTCGAACTCGCGCGCGAGGCAGAAGATGAGGCCCGCGCGCACCCCGTACTCCAGCACGGCGCGGTCCATGCCTCGCAGCGAGGCGTGGATGATGTGATCGAGATCGCGCTCGCCGCCGACGTTGCGCTTCATCGGGTTGAAGCGCAGCTCGATGAGCGACACGCGCGAGGAGCGGTACTCCTTGCCGATGATCTCGTAGACGCTCCGCTCCATCGCCTGCGGCGACGACTGGAGCTTCTCGGTCCACTGGTGGAGCACCGCGAGGTACTCGTCGAGCGACTTCACCTTGCCCGGGCGCGCGGAGATGAGCTCCATGAACTCCCAGTAGTCGGAGACCGGCAGCTTGAAGCCCTGGTCGTGCGCGATCGACCAGAGGACGTGCGGCGCGACGGCGCCGCCGACGTGGATGTGGAGATCGATGAGATCGATGTCGGTTTCGAGGCGATACGTCATGCGCGCGCGGTTCCCTCCTCTTATTGGGTGATCTGGGTGCGCTGGCAGTC
>DASSQI010000057.1:0-39157 GCA_035702585.1 Anaeromyxobacteraceae bacterium | reverse complement strand
CAGGAACCGCGTCAGCAGCGGGCTGAACACGAGCCGCGTCTGCTCGAGCGACTCCATGAGCCTGAACTTGAACGTGATGAACGACGACGCGTTGCGCGTCGCGAGCCGCGTCGTGACCTTGTAGACGCCGTCGTCGACCTGGGTCACGCCCTCGATGCCGGTGTACGGGTCGTCACACATGTAGCCGATGCTCGCGAGGACACTCCAGTTCTTCCCCGGGAGGAAGTCGTCGGCGCGGAGCACTCGCCGGCCGAGCGGCATGTTCGTGTCGGCCGCGTCCCGGATCGCGTCGGCGTAGTGCTGCACCTTGCCGAGCTCCAGCTCGCGCACGCCGAACAGCGCGGCGAGCCGCTCCTTGAAGTCGGGCGCCGCCGGGTCGAGGCGCATCGCCGCGGCCTCTTGCGCGCAGGGGAGCTCGAACCCCGGCGAGAACGCCGCCATCGTGCAGTCCACGTCGCAGACCTGCGACAGGCTCGCCGCCTGCATCGCCTCAGCCGTCGCCGCGTAGCCGTCGCACACGAACACGTGCGTCGCGCCGGTGGCGTCCTTCCAGCTGCCGACGAGGAACGTCGGCGCGTACGTGCCGGAGTCGGTGAACACCTCGATGCCGGAAGGCGTCTTCCAGCCGTCCTCCACGAGGTGCGCGCCGAGTCCCTGCCACTCCTCCCAGAGCCGCCCGAGGCGGCCGACGCGGCTCTTGCCGCGGAGCGTCCACACGTGGATGTTCTTGCGCGCGATCCCCGGGTACGCGGCCTCGATCGCCTCGACCACCAGCCGGCGCGGAGTGCCGTACTCGATGAGCACGGAGCGGTCCGCGGCCGCCTCGGCGGCGCGCCGCGGGATCGTGAGGGACCCCGTGTACGACTCGTAGGGCCGCGACATCGTCAGCGGCGAGTCGAACAGGTGGAACACCGACATCGGCCCGGTCGGCTTTCCCTCCGCGAAGCGCGAGGTGTTCTCGAGCGTGTCGACCGCCGCACCCCAGAGCGTGATCCCGCGATCCTGCAGCCAGCCGTGGAACTGCTCGAAGGTGTGACCCGGCTCGTTGAGGAGGCGCCGCATCCGGCGATCCACGAGCTTCGCGACCTCGGGGCGCGCGTAGACGCGGCCGAAGCCGAGCAGCGGGTTCGCGCCCATCTCCGGGGTCTCGCCCGCCTTCGGCATGAGCCCCTCGCCGAGGCACACCATGATGGCGTGGTTCTCGGGGAGCGAGCGCGTCAGGTACCAGAGCCCCTCGCTCATCACGTACGCGCTGATCGCGTCGGCGGCCTTCTTCACCTGGTTGAAGGTCACCTTGTCCTTCGCGGAGCCCTCGCCGAACCCCCCGAACAGCCGCGTCCCGAGCGACGTCGCCGCCGACGTGATGGCGAGGCAGCGCGCGATGGCCCGCGGCGTGAACGTGTACGTCGACACCGGCTCCGCCTGGGAGCGGTCCACCTCGACGTCCTCGAGCCAGAGGTGGAATCGACCGAGCACCGAGCGCGTGTCGTACGCCCACTGTGCGACCAGGTCCCGCTTCTCATTGCCTTGCATGGTGGTTCCTCTTGGGCGGCTGGAGGCGCTCCGCATTTTAGGGGATTCCCGGAAAAGAGCGGGCCCTTCCAGCGCGTCCGTTGGGGTCGGAGCAGAAAGGAAAACCGGCGATCCGGCCGCGGAGAGCGGGACCGGACCGCCGGAAATCGCGCCGCTGCGACGACGCGGCTACTTGCTCGACGGGACCTTGCCTTCGACGCCCTTCACGTAGAAGTCGACCGCGCCGAGCCACTTGTCGTCGGCCTTGACGTCCTTCGCGAGGCGCTCCTTGCCGGTGCTGTCGACGACGGGGCCGGCGAACACCGCACGCTGACCACTGGCCAGACCGGAGCGCGCCGCGTCGATGGCCTCCTTGGCCTTCGCCGGGAGGAACTCGGCCGGCTTCACGAAGTCGACCATGCCCTTCTCGACGCCCCACTTCGTCTCCTCGCCGCCCTTCCACGTGCCGTCGAGCGCCTCGCGGAAGGACTTCTCGTAGTAGACGTCCCAGTTCAGGACGCAGGAGCCGAGGTGCGCCTTCGGCGCGAAGCTGCTCATGTCGCTGTCCCAGCCGAAGGCGTACTTGCCCGCGCGCTCCGCCGCCTGG
Source organism: Anaeromyxobacteraceae bacterium (assembly GCA_035702585.1). Classification (GTDB taxonomy): domain Bacteria; phylum Myxococcota; class Myxococcia; order Myxococcales; family Anaeromyxobacteraceae; genus DASSQI01. The sequence continues at coordinate 37,038 of DASSQI010000057.1, read as the reverse complement.
AGCACCGCGGTGGAGTCGGTGTTCTGGAGGAGCACGTCGGCGCCGCCGTTCATGAGCGACTGGGCCGCCTCGGTCTCCTTCGGCGGGTCGAACCAGGAGTTCACCCACACGACCTTGGTCTTCACCTTCGGGTTCACGCTCTGCGCGCCCAGCGTGAAGGCGTTGATGTTGCGGAGCACCTCGGGGATGGGGAACGAGGCGACGAACCCGAGCGTGTTGGTCTTCGTCATGTAGCCCGCGGCGATGCCGGCGAGGTACGCGCCCTCGTGGATCCGCGGCTCGTACACGCGCATGTTCTCGGACGTCTTGTAGCCGGTCGCGTGCTCGAACTTCACGTCGGGGGTGTCCTTCGCCACCTTGACCATCGAGTCCATGAACCCGAACGACGTCGCGAAGACGAGCTTGTTGCCCTGGGCGACGAGGTCGCGGATGACGCGCTCGGCGTCCGGCCCCTCGGCGACCTTCTCGACATACGTGGTCTCGACCTTGTCGGCGAACTTCTCCACGGCCTTCTTGCGGCCGAGGTCGTGCTGGAAGCTGTAGCCGGCGTCGCCGACCGGTCCGACGTAGATGAAGCCGATCTTCAGCTTCTCCGGCGCCTTCGCCGGCGCGGCGGGAGCGGCCGCTGCCGGGACCTGCTCCGCGGCGGGCTGCTCCTTCTTGCTGCTGCAGCCGGTCGCCGCCAGCGCGGCGATCGCGCTCAGCGCGACATAGCGGGTCAGGGAACGAAGGTTCATGTTGATTGCTTCTCCTGTGCAGGTGTGAGCTTCGGAGCTGCGACTTCGGCTGCGTTTCAAGCGCCCGGAGAGAACGGCTTGCCCAGCGACGTGGGCATGTTGAGCCGGATCCAGAGCGGGTTTCGGGAAATCACCACGAGGACGACGATCGTCGCGACGTACGGCAGCATCGACATGAACTGGGCGGGGATCTGCACGCCCTGCGCCTGGAGGTGGAGCTGGAGCATCGTGACGCCGCCGAACAGGTACGCGCCGAAGAGGATCCGCCCCGGGCGCCAGGTGGCGAACGTCGTCAGCGCGAGCGCGATCCAGCCCCGCCCCGCCACCATGCCCTCGACCCACAGCGGCGTGTACACGACCGAGAGGTACGCGCCGGAGATACCGCAGAGCGCGCCGCCGACCGTCACCGCGGCGAACCGGATCTTGCGCACCGGGTAGCCGAGCGCGTGCGACGTGGATGGCGACTCCCCGATCGATCGCAGGATCAGCCCGGCTCGCGTGCGGAAGAGGAACCACGCCATTCCCGCGGCGAGCAGGATGGTCAGGTAGACCATCGGGTGTTGCCGGAACAGCGCGGGCCCGAGGGTCGGGATGTCGCCGAGGACCGGGACGTGCGGCGGAGGCGGCTCGACGAGCTTCTTGCCGACGATGGGCAGGCCGACGAACGCCGAGAAGCCGGAGCCGAACAGGCTCACCGCGAGGCCGGTCGCGTGCTGGTTGGTGTTGAGCCAGATGACCAGCCAGCCGAAGATCGCCGCCGCCAGGGCGCCCGACGCCGCGCCCGCCGCGAAGGCGAGCCACTGGTTTCCGGTGAAGAAGGCCGTCGCGAAACCCGCGACCGCCGCGACCAGCATGATGCCCTCGGCGCCGAGGTTCACGACTCCGGCGCGCTCGTTGACGAGCAGGCCGAGCCCGGCGAGCGCGAGCGGAGTGCCGGCGCTCAAGGTGGCGGCGACGAGCAGCGCCTCCTGGTTCATGGCGTTCGGCTCCAGCGCACGCGGTACTGGATGAGCGTGTCGCAACCGAGCAGCGTCAGCAGCAGCACGCCCTGGAAGACGCCCGTGAGCGCCGACGGCAGCCCGAGGCGCGACTGCGCCAGCTCGCCGCCGATGAGGAACACCGAGAGCAGGAAGCTCCCGAGGATGCAGCCGAGCGGGTGGAGGCGGCCGACGAACGCCGCGATGATCGCGGTGAACCCGTAGCCGCTCGACACGTGCGGTGTGAGCTGCCCCATCGGCCCGGCCGCCTCGAACGCCCCCGCCACCCCGGCGAGCCCGCCGGAGAGGAGCAGCGTCGTCCAGACCGCGAAGCGCGACGAGAAGCCGGCGTAGCGCGCAGCGGCCGGCGCCGGGCCGCCTACCTGGAGCTGCAGCCCGCGGTACGTCCAGAACATGAACAGCCACATCCCGAGCGACGCGACGAGCGCGACCACGAACCCCCAGTGCAGCCGCATGCCGCGGACCAGGCGCGGGATCTCGGTGTTCGCGGCGAAGCTCATCGTCTGCGGGAAGTTGAAGCCGTGCGGGTCCTTCCACGGCCCGAACACGAGCCACTGCAGGAAGAGGTTCGCGACGTAGACCAGCATCAGGCTGACGAGGATCTCGTTCGCGTGGAAGCGGTCTCGAAGCCAGGCGACGATCGACGCCCACGCCGCGCCGCCGGCCGCGCCGGCGACGGTCACGATCGGGAAGAACGCCCAGCGTGGAATCCCGATCTCCTGCGCCGTGACCCACATCGCGAGCCCGCCGCCCGCGATCGCGCCGACGAGGAACTGGCCCTCGGCGCCGATGTTCCAGATGTTCGAGCGGAAGCAGAGCGCCAGCCCGAGCGCGCACAGGATGAGCGGCGTCGACTTGAGGCACAGCTCGGTGACGGCGCGCGTCCCGTTGAACGGCTCGAGCAGGAAGATCTCGAGCGCGCGTCCGGGATCCTTCCCGAGCCCCTGGAACAACGCCGCGCCGACGAGCATCGTGATGGCGAGCGCGAACACCGGCGAGAGCACGCTCATCCACCGCGACGCTTCTGGGCGGGCCTCGAACCGGATCACGCGGCGCTCCCGCGCTCGCGCTGGTCCGCCGGACCGCCGGGCCAGAGGCCGCTCATCCACTCGCCGATCTGCTCGACGCTGGCCTCCGACGCCGGGATCGACGGCGAGAGCCGGCCCTTCGCGATCACGTGGAGCCGGTCGGCCATCGCGAAGAGCTCCTCGAGCTCCTCGGACACGACCAGCACGGCGCACCCGGCGTCGCGCAGCGACAGGAGCTCGCCGCGGATCTGCGCGGCCGCGCCGACGTCCACTCCCCACGTCGGCTGCGCGACGATGAGCACCTTGGGCACCGCGTCGAGCTCGCGGCCGACGATGTACTTCTGGAGGTTGCCGCCGGACAGGCTCTTCGCGGTGGCGGAGGGCCCCGACGACTTCACCTTGTAGCGGCCGATGATCCCGGCGGTCTGCAGCACCAGCGCGGCGCGGTCGATCCAGCCCAGCGCGCGCAGCGACTCGCGGCGCGTGAGGAGGAGGTTGTGCGCGAGCGAGAGCGTCGGCACTGCGCCGCGGCCGAGCCGCTCCTCGGGGATGAAGTGAAGTCCGAGGCGACGGCGGCGGCCCGGGCCCCAGCGGCCGATCGACCTGCCGAACATCTCGATCGCGCTCGACTCGATGCGCGGGTCCTCGCCCGAGAGCGCCGCGAGCAGCTCCTGCTGGCCGTTCCCGGAGACGCCCGCGATGCCCACCACCTCACCCGCGCGCAGGTCGAGGGAGACGTCCTCGAGCGGAACGGCGAAGCGATCGACGCGCGGCAGTGACAGGTCGCGGACGCGGAGCACCACCTCGCCGACGTGCGCCTCGTGGCGGACGAGCCGCGGGGGCTCGGCGCCGATCATGAGGCGCGACAGGCTCGCGGTCGTCTCCTGGGCGGGGTCGCACCAGCCGACCACCTTGCCGCCGCGCAGCACCGTGCAGCTGTGGCAGAGCGCCCGGATCTCGTCGAGCTTGTGGCTGATGTAGAGGATCGAGCAGCCGGTCTCGGCGAGCTGCCGCAGCGTCTCGAAGAGCTTCTCGACCGCCTGCGGCGTGAGCACCGACGTCGGCTCGTCGAGGATGAGGAGCTTCGGATCGGTGAGCAGCGCCCGGACGATCTCGACCCGCTGGCGCTCGCCCACGGAGAGCACGTGGATGGGCTTGCCGGGGTCGACGTCGAGGCCGTACTCCGCCGCCTTCGACCGGATCCGCTCGCTGACCGCCGCGAGCGACACGCCGCGCCCCATGCCGAGCCAGACGTTCTCGGCGACCGTGAGCGTCTCGAAGAGCGAGAAGTGCTGGAACACCATCGCGATGCCGAGCGCGCGCGCCTCGTGCGGGCTGCGCACGTGCACCACCTCGCCGTTCCAGCGGATCTCTCCGGCGTCGGGGCGGACCGCGCCGTAGATGATCTTCATCAGCGTCGACTTGCCCGCGCCGTTCTCGCCCAGGACGGAGTGGATCTCGCCCGGCTGCACCGTGAGCGCGACGTCGTCGTTCGCGACGACGGGCCCGTAGCGCTTCGTGATGTGCTGGAGCTGGAGGCGAGGAGTCACTGCGCGCCCGTCCTGGGTGGTCGAGGGCCTTCTAGGCGCCGCGGCGGGTCCTGATCGGCGAGACGAAGTGGTAGTCGATGTCCCAGGGGAAGTAGATCCACTTCTCCTGCTTGAACTCCTTCACGAACGTGTCGACGATCGGCCTGCCGAGAGGCTTCGCGTAGAGCGTCGCGAAGTGGGCCTTGGGCAGGCGCTCCCGGACGGCCTTCGCGGTCCGCCCGGTGTCCACGAGGTCGTCGATCAGGAGCCAGCCGTCGCCGTCACCCTCGGCGGTCTTGAGCCACTGGAGCTCGCCCTGCTTCTGGTCGGCGCCGCCCCCCTCGCCTTGCGCGTAGCTCACCACGCAGACGGTGTCGATCAGGCGGACGTCGAGCTCGCGCGCGACGAGGGCGGCGGGCACGAGACCACCGCGCGTGATCGCGATGATGCCCTTCCAATCCCCGAGCTCGTGCAGCACCCGCGACAGGTAGCGCGCATCGCGGTGCAGCTCGGGCCACGAGATGACGATCTCGTCCTTGTACGGATTGCTCGCTGCCGCCGTGCTCGCGTCGGGAGCGGGCGGAGCGTTCGGGTCGGTCGCCATTGGGGTTGCGAGTCCTCGGGATTGCCGTTGGCCTGCCGCCGTGCCGCCGCGCTTGTACCCACGCGGTCTGACATCGCAGTCGGGTCAGGAGCCGGTGCCCGAGAGCTCGACGGCGGGCGGAGACTAGCCGACCTCCGCCCGTCGTGTCACCCCAACCCCGCGCTACTTGGCTGCTTTTGCAGCCTTTGCCGCGATGCTGCGGGCCGTCATCGTGTACTCCACGGTCACTTTGTCGCCCTTCTTCGGGTCGCCCGTGACCTTGGTGTCCGGCGTACGCGCGAGCTCCCAGCGCTCCTTCCCCTTCTGCACGACGATCATCGAGTCCGAGACCTCGAGCACCGGTCCCGTCACCTGGTACGTCTTGTCGGCTGCTGTGGCGAGACCGGAGGCGGAGAGCAGGCCTGCGATCAGCGCGGCTCGAACGATCCTGCTGCGGCTCATGTGAGTCTCCCTTCGTGGCGCCGCCCTGCGGGGCGGCGCGGCACCTCGCTCATAGGGACCGAGCGCCAGCTGCGGGCTGTCCATCCGGGGACGTGCCGCCGAGGGAGCGCTCGGGCCGCTTGACGGACGTCCGGCGGCGCGGCTACGTCGGCCGGACGTGTCGCCGACGGCCCCGGACAGCGCGTCTCGCCCGCCCTCCCCGACGATCCTGCAGCGCGCTGCGCGGGCGACGCTCGCGGCGCTCGGCTGGCGCGTCGAGGTGACGTGGCCGCCCGAGCCCCGCTGCATCATCATCGTCTACCCGCACACGTCGAACTGGGACTTCGGCATCGGCTACCTGGCGAAGCTCGCGATCGGCCTGCCGGTGTCGTGGATCGGCAAGGACACGCTGTTCCGCTGGCCTGTCGCCGGAGTGCTGCGGCGCATGGGCGGCCTCCCGGTGAACCGGCGCGAGTCCACCGGGCTCGTCGGGCAGCTCGCGCGGGAGCTGGAGCAGCACCAGCGGTTCTGGCTCGCGATCGCGCCGGAGGGCACGCGCGCGCACCAGGACCACCTGAAGTCCGGCTTCTACCAGCTCGCGCTCGCCACCGGAGTGCCGGTCGGCCTCGCGTTCATCGACTACCGCGAGCGCGTGGTCGGGCTCGAGCGCTACGTCCGCATGACGGGCGACGCCGACGCGGACCTCGCCGCGCTGCGCGCCGCGTACTCGTCGAAGCGCGGGAAGCACGCCGATCAGGCGAGCGACATCCGCTTTCGGGGCAGGCCCTAGCGCTCGGAGCTCGGCTGCAGGTAGCACAGCACGTCCTGCCGGACGCAGTTCGCGTTGAGCCACAGCGTGCGGTCGTCGCCCGCGAGCGGGAAGTCGACGACTCGAACGACGTCCGCCATCCGCGCGTCCTGGGGCAGCAGCTCGGCGAGGCGGTTCGGCGCGCCGCGCAACAGGCCCTCGTCGAGCGAGTGCCCGGGGTACGCCGGGTACAGCGCGACGTACAGCATGTTCTCCTCGACGAGATCGTTGAAGAAGTGCGAGCCCAGCGACACGTCGGGGATGACGTTCCCGATCTTCATGATCTCGCACAGCGCCGACACGCGCTGGATCTCGGCGAACGAGACCGGCACACCGAGCGACGGCGTCGTCGTGCCCCAGCGGCCGGGCCCCAGCAGGAAGATGTGCTTCCGGTGCGCCGGTTCGAGGCGGCACGCCCTCCCGACGACCCGAGCGACCTCGTAGCGATCCTGCGTGCCGAGCGCGGCGTACGCGTCCGGATCGACGAAGACGACGCGGTCGATCACCGCGTTCGTGCTCTGGCCGACGACTGGCCCGCGGCTCGAGAGCAGCACCGATCCGGGCGGCAGGTCGAGCGGCGGCGACACGATCGATCCCCCTTCACGGACCTGGAGCGGCCGGCACTGGACGAGGTTGATGCGCATCTCCTCGCCGCCGATGAAGTTCGCGGTGAACTCGATGTCGACCGGGTACTCGTACGCGTCCCGGAGCGTCACCAGGATCTCCTTCATCTGCTCGACGAACTGCGTCCCCCAGAGGAGCTGCTGGAACGTGAGGGTCCAGCTCGGCGGATCACGGCGCGGGGTCGCGAAGAGGTGGACTGGCAGCTCGGGGCTGCCGCGCACGACGTCGTTGAAGCCGTGGGCGGCAAACCGGCGCTCCTCGAGGTCTATGACGTCGACCCGGCGCTGCGAGTACTCGGTCTCCTCGTCGAGCGTCGACTCCGGCCGCAGCGACGGCGCGTTGAGCGCCACGATCCGCGTGTAGTCGTCGTCCGAGCGCTCGACGGCGCGCGTGCCCATCCCGAACACGAGGCGTACGACGCCGGCGTGCGGCTCGATCTTCTCGTTCCAGACGTACGGGTTGTACGAGAGCGCCACGCCCGCGACCTGCGGGTAGAAGAGCTTCCCGTGCACCGCGCCGGACACGCGCTGCACGAGGATCGCCATCTGCTCGTCGCGGTCGAGCAGCCCGCGCCGCTCGCGATAGCGGAGCGCCTCCTCGTCCATCGAGCTCGCGTACACCGTCTTCACCGCCGCGAGGAACGCGGTGAGCCGCTCCTCCGGCGAGCCCTGGTTCGGGCAGAACACGCTCTCGTACTTGCCGGTGAACGCGTTGCCGAAGCCGTCCTCGAGCAGGCTGCTGGAACGCACGATGATCGGCGCCTGCCCGTAGCAGTCGAGCATCGCGAGGAGCTGGTGCTCGAAGAACGGCGGGAAGGTGCCATTCAGGATCTTCTCGCGCACCTCGGCTGCGTTCTCGATGAGCGTGGAGCGCCCGCGCTGATCGCGGCGCGCGCCCCAGCAGCCGTTCCTGACGAGGTACGTGTAGAAGACGTCGGACCCGATGAACCAGGAGTCGTGCGGCTCGAGCCGCCGCCGCCAGGCCGGGTTCGTCGCGACGAGGATGGCGCGCGACACGAGCATGCCCGCCGCCTTCCCGCCGACGAGGCCGGTGCCGATCATGCGGCGCTTGATCGCGAGGAGGTCGTCGAGCGTCACGAAGCGCGACGCGAGCGCGGCGAAGCGCTCCTCGCGCGTGAGCACGGCGCGCAGCAGTGACTGGAACACCTGCTGGACGTCGCTCCACGGACGCGATCCCGTCTCGGCCGACGCGCGGACCTCCCGCGCCTTCAGGAACTTCCGGTCCCAGACGTCGAGCTCGAGCATCGGGTCGAGCCGCCGCTCCACGACGTCGGAGAGCGCCTCCGACAGCACCGCGCTCTCGGTGAGCGCCCGGAACGACGTGCCCTCCCACACGTGCGGCAGGTACATCGTCGGCGAGTGGCGGCCCTGCACCTTGAGCGGGTGCACGTACAGCGAGTTGCGGTGCCGGAACACGTCGACGAGGAGCTGCGTCGTGGCGCGGATCGACGCGACCGCGTCGTGCGAGTGGCTGTTCCGCAGCAGCGCGAAGTACGTCACGGTATCGAGCTCGTAGAGGTACGGGCACGTGACCGTGAAGAAGTTGCCGAGCATGAGGTCGCTGAACCAGTCGGCAGCGAGATCCGAGAGGCAGTCGAAGACGTAGAACGCGCCCGGTCCCGCCTCGCGGATGACCCGGTGGATCGTCGCTGTGAAGCTCTCGAACCCGACCGCCGGTGACAGGCGCTCGACCTGGATTCCCGCGCCGTCGGGGACGACCGCCGCGTGTCGCGCGAAGCGGAAGTAGACCACCTTCCGCCCTTCCCTGGTCGCCTGCTCGAAAAACGGGCGGACGAGCCGCGCGTAGTCGTGGATCGACTCGACCTGCCAGACGACGTTGTCGCCGGCGCGCAGGCCGCGAACGACGACGTCGAGCTCGGCGAGCCCGGTGCTCGGCGCTGTTTCGGAGCCCATCGGTGCGGCGGAATGTGTCACCGCGGGCCGGTCGCTGTCGAACGATTCTCCAATCGGTCACGCGGGAGAGGCGTGATCGGGGGGCGGTTGTGATCGAGCCACCCGATCGGGCAGACTGCTCCGCTTCCGGGCAAGGGATCGCGCCCATACCCAAGGAGCAGTCAGATGGCGAAGATGGATGTGAGGCTGGAGTCGATTTATCAGGACGTCCTGAAGCGCAACTCCGGAGAGGTCGAGTTTCACCAGGCCGTCCGCGAGGTGCTCGAGACGCTCGGGCCGGTGCTCGCGAAGTACCCCGAGTTCCGTGAGCGGAAGATCATCGAGCGGATCGCCGAGCCGGAGCGGCAGATCATCTTCAGGGTGCCGTGGCAGGACGACCGCGGCGAGGTCCACGTCAACCGCGGCTTCCGCGTGCAGTACAACAGCGCGCTCGGCCCGTACAAGGGCGGCCTGCGGTTCCACCCGTCGGTGTACCTCGGGATCATCAAGTTCCTGGGGTTCGAGCAGATCTTCAAGAACGCGCTGACGGGCCTGCCGATCGGCGGCGGCAAGGGCGGCTCCGACTTCGATCCGAAGGGCAAGTCGGACAACGAGATCATGCGGTTCTGCCAGAGCTTCATGACCGAGCTGTGGCGGTACATCGGTGACACCACCGACGTGCCCGCCGGCGACATCGGCGTGGGCGGCCGCGAGATCGGCTACATGTACGGCCAGTTCAAGCGCCTCACGTCGAAGTACGAGGCCGGCGTCCTCACCGGGAAGGGACTCGACTACGGCGGCTCGCTCGTTCGCACCGAGGCGACGGGCTACGGCGCCACCTTCTTCGTGCAGGAGATGCTGAAGGTCCGCGGCGACGGGTTCGAGGGCAAGAAGTGCGTCGTCTCGGGCTCCGGCAACGTCGCGATCTACACCATCGAGAAGATCTCGCAGCTCGGCGGCCGCGTCGTCGCCTGCTCCGACTCGAACGGCTACATCTACGACGAGAAGGGCATCGATCTCGATCTCGTGAAGCAGCTCAAGGAGGTCGAGCGGCGCCGCATCAAGGACTACGTCGAGACCCGCAAGAGCGCTCGCTACGTCGACGGTGGCAACATCTGGGAGATTCCCTGCCAGGTGGCGATGCCGTCCGCGACGCAGAACGAGATCAACGGCAACGACGCCGCTGTGCTCGTGAAGAACGGCTGCATCGCGGTCGGTGAGGGCGCGAACATGCCCACCACGCCCGAGGGCATCAAGGTGTTCCTCGACGCGAAGATCGCTTACGGCCCGGGCAAGGCCGCGAACGCCGGCGGCGTCGCGACCAGCGCGCTCGAGATGCAGCAGAACGCCTGCCGCGACAGCTGGACGTTCGAGTACACCGAGAAGCGGCTCGCCAACATCATGAAGAACATCCACCAGAACTGCTGGGAGACGGCCGAGGAGTTCGGCGCCAAGGGCAACTACGTCGTCGGCGCGAACATCGCGGGCTTCATCAAGGTCGCGAAGGCGATGGTCGCCCACGGGCTGATCTAGTCGCACTCGTTCGATCCACCGAGCATCACCGGGCCCCGGGGCGCGCTGCGCTCCGGGGTTCTTCGTTCCTCGAGGACCTCGCCGCCAGAGTGCGGGTGACGTGGTCCCGAGCGCGGTGGCCCGCTATACGCCCCTGTCACCTGAGTCACCCTGATGCCCCGGTCACCTGAGTCACCCTGATCGCGTCCACGTGCCTCTCGCCCTTCCGCTCCTCCTCGCGCTCGTCACGTCGAGCACCGCGCCTCGCTTGGTCGCCGAGGAGCGCATGGAGTTCGCGATCGACTTCAAGGGAGTGCGCCTCGGCAGGGCGAGCATCTTCCTCGGCCGCGCGGACGGCAGCGTCGTGCCGGCGTTCCTGCAGACGCGGACGACCGGGATCGCGAGCATCATCTCGCTCCGCCAGCAGTTCTCGAGCCACCTCGACCGGCAGACGGGGTTGCCGCGGTCGCACTCCCTCGACTCCGTCGAGGGCGACTATCGCCACAGCGACACCGTCGTCTTCGACCGCGAGGCCAACAAGGCGACCATCCGCGAGCGCGGCAAGTACGACAACACCTACGTCATCGACGTGCCGCCCGACACGGTCGACTTCATCGCGATGGTGTACCGCCTGCGTCAGGTTCCGCTCGAGCCCGGCATGCGTCACCCCTTCCACGTCCTCTCCGGACGCACGGTGTCGCTCGTGGAGGCGCAGTTCGAGGGTCGGGAGCGCGTGTCGACGAGCCTCGGCGAGATCGCGGCCGTGAAGGTGCGCGTGCCGACGAACTTCTCCGGCGAGTTCCAGGAGAAGAACCCGACCATCGTCTGGTTCAGCGACGATCCCCGTCGCATCGTCGTCAGGATCTCGAGCGACTTCGCCATCGGACGCGCGACCGCGACGCTCGTCTCCTACTCGCCGGGCGTCGTCGACCCGACGCGAGAGTCGGACACCGCGCAGCAGCCGCGTCAGCGCGACGCGCCACCAGGCGGCGCGTCGCTGAATCCAAGCGCCGCGAGCAGCTCGCGCGCCTTCGCCTGGACGATCCCAGCGTTGCGCGGGCCCATGCGCAGCAGGTGCTTCTCCGTGTCGCCGAGCGCCTGCAGCTTCGGGTCGGCGAACCGGTAGAACCCGCCGCCCTCGGCGACCACCTCGACATCGCCGCCGAGGACGGGCACCGCCGCGATCCGTCGAAGCGCGCGAGCCGTGATCCGGTCGAGCGAGCCCTCCGGATAGCCGAGGGCGCGATACGCGCGCTCCACCATGCCGTGCATGGCGCGGTACGCCTTCACCGCCGCGGCGACGTCGATCGACGCGACGGCGTCGCCGAACCGGTCGTAGCGTGCGTACGACTCGGGCGACATGACGAGCTTGCCGCCGCGGTCCACCACCGAGAACTTGCCGTGAGGCGCGAGGAACTGGAGCTGCTTTCGCGGCGAGACGCCTTCCGCCAGGTTGTCGGTGACGATCGCCCAGCGGCGGACCACGTCCTCCTGGGAGGTGCCCTTTCGCACGAGCTCGTCCTGCGAGACCCCGTCGAGCAGCGCTCGCGCGGCCGCGGCGTCGAGATCGGGTCCCGAGGGCGTCTCGCTCGCGATCGCGGTCGGCTGCGCGGTGGGCTGCTCCGCCGCGGGCGGCGCGGTGGGCTTCGAGCGCGAGTACCAGATCGCTGCACCGGCGCCGACGAGCACTGCGATCCCGATCGCTATCCAGGGGGCGCGGCTCGGCCTGCGCAATGACGTCCTGGGCGTTTCCACGGCGACCTCCGGCGGAGCGGTTCCCCCGCGGAGGCGCTCTGGCGTCTCCACGGCCGCCTCCCGGAGGGTTCTGACCGCGCGCGGCCGCCGCTTCAACGCGTTTCGCGCTGGCGGACACGAGCGGGTCTGGCCAGAGTAGGTCCATGAAGCGGGACGCGCGGCTGCACGGGCTCACGTCGGACCACCACCAGGGACTCGTCCTCGCGCGGCGGATCAGCCAGGGGAAGCTCGACGCCGCCTCGGTGCGCGAGCGATTCGACGCCGAGCTCGACCCCCACTTCCTCGCGGAGGAGGAGCTCATGCTGCCCGCGCTGGAGGCCGCGGGAGAGGCGGAGCTCGTCGCACGCACCTGGCGCGACCACGCCGCGCTCCGCGCGCACCTCGCCGCGGCGGAGCGCGGAGAGCCGGGACGGCTCGCGGCCTTCGCGGCGCTGCTCGACGAGCACATCAGGTTCGAGGAGCGGGAGCTCTTCCCCGCGGCGGAGGCGCGCATCCCGGAGAGCGCGCTCGAACGCATCCACGAACGCAAGCCGCACGCGCGCCGCCGCTCCGGCGGCTGACGCTCCGGGGGGCTGACGCGATTCATCTCGCGGCGGACGTGACGCGCTCGAGCACCTCCTCGAGCTCCTCCATCGTGAACGGCTTGAAGATCGTCGCGGTGGCGCGCGTGCCGGCCGGCAGCTCCGCGGCCGCCGTGACGACGACCACCGGTACCTCCTCCCGGTGGCGCTCGCGCACCTCGGCGAGGAAGGTCGTGCCGTCCATCCGAGGCATCGTCAGATCGAGGAGGATCACGGACGGGCGCAACCCCGCGTCGATCAGCTGGAGCGCCGCGAGGCCGTCGATCGCCTCGGTGACGCGGAACCCCGCGTCCGTGGCGATCTCCGCGACGGCCGTGCGGATGTCAGGATCATCCTCGACCAGCAGCACGTGACGCTCGTCGGCCACACCACGGTCCTAGCGGGCGGCGACACGGCGGGCCATACGCTCGTGGGCGGCGCGCGGACGGCCACTCGCGCCGCAGTCACGACGCGTGCACCCGTTCGTTGCGTCCGGCGCTCGGCTCAACGCCTCGGGCGCTCGCTTCGGAAGCCGCGGTAGAGCAGCAGGTCGTAGACGATCTTCAGGCCGCCGCTCACCACGAAGGGCACCGCCGACAGACCTCCGGACGCGAAGAGCGGCGCTGCCGCCGCGGGCGCGAGCGACGCTCCGATGGTCCTCGCGATGCCGGTCACCCCTCCCGCCGCGGCGCGCTCCGCCGGGTCGACGACCGCCATCACGTAGGCTTGCCGGGTGGGGACGTCCATCTGCGAGATCGAGAACCTCGCCAGCAGCACCGCGATCGCGAGCGGCAGCGTGGGCATGAACGGCACCGCGATGAGGAGCAGGTTCGACGGGAGATGCGTGAAGACCATCGTGTTCACGAGGCCGATCCGTCGCGCCAGCCAACCCGCGGAGAGCGCCGAGACGCCTGCGAGCAGGTTCCCTCCGAAGAAGATCCAGCCGAGCACCGCCGGTGGCGCACCGAACTTCCGGTGAAACCACCACGCGACGAGGCTCTGCACGATGAAGCCGCCGGCGAACGCGTCCAGGCTGAACAGCAGCGACAGGTGGAGGACGATCGCGCGAGAGCGCCGCAAGCCCAGCACGCCGCCCGCCCACGTCGCGCGTGGTGTCGGAGCGGGCGCAGAACGGTCGCCCGCTGGCGGCTCGAGCGTGGCCGGCGCTTCTACTGAATCAGGTGCCTCGGCGACGCTTGGCGCGTCGAGGGAGCCTGTGGCCTCGACCGCGCCCGTGAGGCGTGTGAACAGCACGCCGAGCACCAGCCCGAGCGCCCCGTATGCGAGGATCACGAACCGGTAGCTCGCGACCTCGCTGACGCCGCGGCCCTGAAGCGCTCCCGAGAGGGCGCCGCCCGAGAGGGCACCGAGCGCCGTCGCGATGGATCCCGTCAGGCTGTACCACGCGAAAACGCCGACGCGGCGGGTGGCTTCGACGCGCTGCGAGAGCGCCGCCTGCTCGATCGCGAGGAAGGGCCCGACCTCGCTGCCTGCGGGGCTGATGACCCCGACCACCGCGGCGATCACGAGCAGCCAGAAGCTGCGCGACGCCGTGAACGCGGCCGCTGCGACGAGCATCAGCCCGGCGCCGGCGACGAGCATCCGGCGGCGTCCGAGCCGATCGGCGCGCGTGGTCATCCAGAGAGAGATCGCGGCGTCGCCGAGGAGCGTGCCGGTGAGCAGCGCGCCGATCCGGCGATCCGGCAGCCCGGCCGCCGCGAGGTACAGGACGAGGACGACGGAGATGAGACCGTAGGCGAAGAGCCGCACCCCGCGTGTCGCGAAGAGCACGGCGACGTCGCGATCGGGGCGCAGCGCGATGCTCACCGACAGTCGCCTCGCCACGCGGTGCAGGTGCGTCTCGCAGCGTCCCTGCAGCCATGGCTCGCAGCGTCCCTGTGGTTACGGGTCACAGCGTCCCTGCACTTACGGCTCGGAGCTATGTCGTACGAGGTCCGCCGCTCGCGTCGGCGGATCGCCGCCCAGATCAGAGGGTGATGACCTGATCGATCTTCGCGCCGGAGAGCGCCTTGTAGAGGTCGGGGAAGCAGCCGATCGGAATGCCTTCGATGAGCTTGTCCGCGATGTCGCGCTGGTAGCAGCACTGGTCGCAGCCCATGAGCAGCATGCCCTTCGCGCGGGAGATCTTCGCGAGTCGCTCGCCGGTGGGGTTGCCGCGCATGAGCAGGTAGTTGTTGTCGACGAAGAAGAACATCCCGGCGACGTCGGCCCCATGGCGCCCTTCCTCCAGCTGCGGGACGATCATCTTCTCCAGGATGAACGATGCGTTGGGGGTCGAGAACACGTACGCGACGGTCATGCACGCTCCTGTTCGGCTCCGGGTGGTTGGCCGTGTTCGGCTACGGGTGAGTGGCCGTGTCTGACTGCGGGTGCGTGGCAGCGTTCGGCGGCAGGTGGTCGGCCGTGTTCGGCTACGGGTGAGTGTGAGTTCCCTAGCGCGCGCGCGAAGGCGAGCGCCACCGCCTCTGCACGATCGTGGTGGACGGGATGCGCTCCCGTGACGGCAGCGCGGATGCGCACCGCGTCGGGAGACGCGCGCGTCTCCTCTGCGAGCGCGCACGCCGCCTCAGCGTAGGCCGTGAGCGCGGCGCAGCTCGTCGCGCGAAAACGCGCGCGAACGACCCGACCATCACCGTCGAACCACACGCCGATACGGACGATGCCCCCGACCTCTGCCTCGCCGACGCCGGTCGCGCCGTCGAGCGGCGCGCAGTGAGGCGGGTCGTCCATGAGCTGTGCGACGCTCCGCGGCGGCATGGCGCTCCATGTAGTCCAGCGCACCGACGGACGCCAACCGTTCCTCGTGCTGATCACGCGGGGTGTGCTCGCGCGATGCTCGCTTCGTGAAGCGGCGGCGCGGGCGCCGAGGCGTGAGCTGGTAGCGGAGTGCGCGTCCTGCTCGTCGAGGCTCGCGGAGTCGAGCGGCGCGCGCGCAGATCTCGTGACGGGTGGGCCGGTTCGGGACCGACACGCGCCGGCGAGCGCGGCGATCTCGTCGCCGTCGATGCCGGAGTCCCAGAACTCGCTTTTTCACCCGGGTAAAATTAACAGCATCGTGAACCAGTCAATCAACGAGGTGCTGGGGCGCACGTTCCTCATGTCCGTGACGACCGCGGTGTCGCTCATCGGGCTCCTCTTCTTCGGCGTCGGCTCCCTGTTCCGGGAACCACCCCGACGACCTCGCAAACTCGTTTCGCTGGATGTCAGACCAACCTGCTCACATGTTCAGGTGATCGTCGACGTCAACGCACGAGACCTCTCCGTCCGCCTTTCTGAATTGCTCCGGCGCGAGCGCGGCGCGCTGGCCGATTTCGTGATCGCGCTCGCCGAGTTCGACCGCCGCCGCTGCTGGCTCGAGCTGGGATACTCGAACCTCTTTCATTTCCTGGTTCGGGAGCTCGGGATGTCGAACGGCGCCGCGTACCACCGCAAGATCGCCGCGGAGCTGCTGCAGCGGTACCCCGAATTGCTGGAACCGCTACGAGAGGGACGGTTGTGCATCAGCGGCCTCCCCGCGCTCGCGAAGGTGATCACGCCCGAGAACCGGCACGAGATAGTCCGCCGCTTCTTCCACTGCTCGAAGCGGGAGGCCATGGCGGTCGCCGCCGAGATCCGGCCCGTGGCCGACGCGCCGTTGCGTGAGATGGTCACTGTCGTTGGCGCATCTGCTGCGCGCTCGACGGATGCGCGCTCGACGGATGCGCGCTCGACGGCGCCCACGACGTGGGGTTTACGACAGTCGGAGCCGGTCGTCGCCGTCCAGGGTGAGATCCTGGTCGGATCGCTGAATCCTGCACGGACGTCGCAGCGGCCCGGGGACGATGCCGACCCGGCACGAGCCTCACTGCCACCCCAAGACGACATCCACCCTGAACGAGCATCACTGCGACCCGCAGACGACGTTCGCCCTGCACCGCAGCGACCTCCGGACGAGGTGCAGCCACTCTCGGCCGATCTTCGCCGCCTCCATGTCACGGTCTCGCGGCGATTCCTCGCGAAGCTGGAAACGGCTCGCGACGCCCTGTCTCACGCGCGCGCAGGCGGAACCACCGAGGACGTGCTCGAAGCCGCGCTCGATCTCCTCCTGCAGCAGCACGCCAGGAAGAAGGGGGTCGTGGAGAAGCCGCGCACCGCGCGTTCGCGGCCCGGCAAGTCGAAGTCCAGCCGCGGCAATTCCATCGACTCCCCGCGGTCGGCCAGCGGGGACGACCGCCGTTCGTCGCCAGTCGGTGGCAATGATCCCCGTTCGTCGCGCGGACGTGGTGACGAGCGCCGTCCCTCGCCCGGTCACGCTGGCAAGTCGCTCACCGATGACCGCGATCGCGCCCGTGACGCGAAGCAGCAGGCGCGCCCCCCGAGGGCGGAACACATCCCGGCGAGTGTCAGGCGCGAGGTGTGGAAGCGCGATGAGGGCTGCTGCCAGTGGCCGCTCGCGTCGGGTGGAATCTGTGAGTCCACTCTGCGCCTCGAGTTCGATCACGTGGTGCCCCGCGCGCGTGGCGGACTCTCGACCGTCGCGAATACGAGACTGCTGTGCAGGGTCCACAATCAGCTCGCCGCGCGCCGTGCCTTCGGCGACGAGTGGATGGATCGTTACGGGCGCGGCCGTAAGCGTGAGGAGAAGATCACGGACCCGTCTCCAGGTACGCGAGCGCCTCCAGCGGCGCAGACATCAACGGCAGCGCAGACATCAACGACGATGGCGGCACGGGCACCAACATCGGCGCCGACATCAGCGATGGCGCACGGTGCGCCCGAGGTAGGGACGATTTCGACGGAGCAGACATCTGCGGCAGCACAGCGGCCATTGGTGCCGCAGACGCCGGCGCCAGTCCTCGTGGCGCCTTCAGCGGCGCCGCACGACGAACGCGACGACGCGCCTTTGTTCGCGCTCGATGAGCGGTCGTCGCAGGTGAGACGACGTCGACCCTGCGGACTCGGAGTCGGCGTCGACCGCGCAGATCACGAGCCGAGTTCGACCATGCAGATCGGTGACCGTGCAGACGGCACCGCGATGCCGGCGTGTCGCAAATGAGCCGGCTTTGGCTCGTGGACCGGGAGCCGGGTCAACCATGCGGATCGGTGACCGTGCAGACGGCACCGCGATGCCAGCGCGTTGTCGTCGCAGTCGACCAAAGAAAGACCGCGGGCCCACTGGAAGGGAACCCGCGGTCAGTGTCGAGGCCCGTTCGCCGGATGGCCGCAGTGTCAGCAACACCGCGTCGCAGCCGTCACGCGTCACGACTGCCGTCAGCCGAAGCCGCGTCCAGCCGTCAGCCGTCAGCCGTCAGCCGTCAGCCGTCAGCCGAAGCCGAAGCCGAAGCGACCAGCGAAAGCCTCCTGGCGCCGCAGAGCGGCGCCAGATCAGCAGCCGAGCTTCTTGAAGAAGTCGTTGCCCTTGTCGTCGACGAGGATGAACGCAGGGAAGTTCTCGACCTCGATCTTCCACACGGCTTCCATGCCGAGCTCGGCGTAGTCGATGCACTCCACCTTCTTGATGTTCTCCTCGGCGAGGACCGCGGCGGGACCGCCGATCGAGCCGAGATAGAACCCGCCGTGCTTCTTGCACGCGTCGGTCACCTGCTGCGAGCGGTTGCCCTTGGCGATCATGACCATCGACGCGCCGTTCGACTGGAGCAGATCGACGTAGGAGTCCATGCGGCCGGCGGTCGTCGGGCCGAAGGAGCCGGACGGCTTGCCGGGCGGCGTCTTCGCAGGACCGGCGTAATAGACCGGGTGGTTCTTGAGGTACTCCGGCACCCCCTGGCCCTTGTCGATCCGCTCCTTGAACTTGGCGTGCGCGATGTCGCGAGCGACGACGAGCGTGCCGGTGAGGAGCAGCGGCGTCGAGACCGGATACTTCGAGAGCTCGGCGAGGATCTCCGTCATCGGCCGGTTGAGGTCGACCTTCACGCCGTGCTCGTGCTTGCCCTTCTTGTACTCGAGCGGGATGAGCCGCTCGGGAGCGTGGTCGAGCTCCTCGAGCCAGATCCCGTCCTTGTTGATCTTCGCCTTCACGTTCCGGTCGGCGGAGCACGACACGGCCATCGACACGGGGCACGAGGCGCCGTGACGCGGCAGCCGGACCACGCGGATGTCGTGCGCGAAGTACTTGCCGCCGAACTGCGCCCCGATGCCGAGGTTGTTCGCTGCGATCTGCAGCTTCTGCTCGAGCTCGACGTCGCGGAAGGCGACGCCGTCCTTGTTCCCCTGCGTGGGAAGCGTGTCGTAGTAGCGCGCGGACGCCATCTTCACCGTCTTCACGCACTGATCGGCCGACGTGCCGCCGACGACGATCGCGATGTGGTACGGCGGGCACGCGGCGGTGCCGAGGTACTTCATCTTCTCGACGAGGAACTTCTCGAGCTTCTCGGGAGTGAGGAGCGCCTTCGTCTCCTGCCACAGCATCGTCTTGTTGGCGGAGCCGCCGCCCTTCGCGATGAAGAGGAACTTGTACTCGGCGCCCTCGGCCGCGTAGAGGTCGATCTGCGCCGGCAGGTTCGTACCGGTGTTGACCTCGTCGTACATGTTGAGCGGGGCCGTCTGCGAGTAGCGCAGGTTCTCGCCGGTGTACGTCGCGTACACGCCCTTCGAGAGCCACTCCTCGTCGCGAACGCCGGTCCAGACCTGCTGGCCCTTCTTGCCGATGATCGTCGCGGTGCCGGTGTCCTGGCAGATCGGCAGCTCGCCGCGCGCGGCGATCTCGGCGTTCTTCAGGAACGCGAGCGCGACGCCCTTGTCGTTCTGCGACGCCTCGGGATCGGAGAGGATCTTCGCGACCTGCTCGTTGTGCGACGCGCGCAGGAAGAAGGACACCTCGCGCATCGCCTCGCGGGCCAGCGTCTCGAGCGCGGACGGGGAGACCTTGAGGACCTCCTTGCCGTCGAACGTCGCTACCGAGACGCCGTCGCTGGTGAGGAGTCGGTACTTCGTCGCGTCCTTCGCGAGCGGGAACGGGTCCTGGTACTGGAATGCGGGTGTCGCCATTGTCGTGTCTCCAGTGGGTCCGTCGGATTCGGTCCGCGCGCAGCGCGTGCCGGGCACTCAGCGGGCGGTGTGCGCTATAGAACTACACGCACCACCCCCCTGTCGAGCCCGGAGGATCGCATGCCTCTCGTCCGAATCTCCCTGCGCGCGGGCAAGTCGGCCGCATATGCCCGCGACATCGGCGCAGCGGTGCACC
This sequence comes from Anaeromyxobacteraceae bacterium, assembly GCA_035702585.1. GTDB lineage: Bacteria > Myxococcota > Myxococcia > Myxococcales > Anaeromyxobacteraceae > DASSQI01. The sequence goes on along the minus strand of DASSQI010000057.1, from coordinate 17,346 downwards.
GCGCCATGGTCGAAACCATCAACGTCCCGCCCCACGACGAATTTCAGGTGCTCACGGAGCACCCCGTCCATGGGCTGGTCTACGACGGGAGCTATCTCGGGATCACGCGCTCCGACGACGTGGTCTTCATCCAGATCACGCTGAACGCCGGGCGGACGCTCGAGCAGAAGAAGGAGCTCTACGCGCGGATCGTGAAGCTGCTGGCCGAGCAGCCCGGCGTCCGGTCCGAGGACGTCCTCGTCAACCTGGTCGAGGTCGCGCGCGAGAACTGGTCGTTCGGGAACGGGGTCGCCCAGTACGCTTCGCAGTGACAGGCTCGCAGTCCCTCGCCAGCTCGATCATGGTCCGTCTGAAACCGAGCGCCTCGAACGCGGCGGTCGCCGTGTCGTTGCGGGCCGCGACCTGGATCACGATCTGAGGCGCACCGCGGCGCGCGAGCTCGGCGACGAGGGCGTCGACGAGCATCCGGCCGACGCCTCGCCGCCGAGCGCGCGGCGTCACGAAGATGTCGACGCCGACGCCCGCCGGATCCCGCAGCGTGTTCCAGTCGCGCCCCTCGAGACGTCCGTAGGTGTACCCGAGGATCCGCTCGCGGCGTTCGGTCCCGGAGACCGCGACCAAGACGACCGCCCGAGGGCTGGCGGCCTCCTTCGCGAGCCACGACGCGTAGCCGTCCTCCATGTCGCGCAGGAGGAAGAATCGTCGCGGGTCGAGCTGGTGGTGCATGCGCGCGAGCGCGACGCCCATGCGGCCGAGAGCCGGCGCGTCGGCGTCGGTCGCGGATCTCACGTTCACGGCGTTCGGTAGAGAAGCTTCGGTGCGCTGGCGCGCGGCCGATCTCGAGGCTCGCCTCTTCACCCTGCGCCCTCGGCAATGAAGTACAGCGCCGCGAGCCCAGGCAGCGTCAGGTTCAGCGACCACGGCCTCCCGTGCGCAGGGACCTGCTCCGCGTCGACCCCGCCGAAGTTGCCCGCGCCCTCCCCGCCGTACTCGCGCGCGTCGCCGTTCAGCAGCTCGCGCCAGCGGCCGCCGCGCGGCACGCCGATGCGGTAACCGGAGCGGAGCACCGGCGTGAGGTTCAGCACGACGAGGACGGGCGAATCGGAAGGGCCGCCGTGTCGCAGGAACGACACGACGCCGTTCACGACGTCGGTGCAGTCGACCCACTCGAACCCGCCAGGATCGCAGTCCCGCACGTGGAGCGCCGGGACCTCTCTCATCGCACGGTTCAGATCCCGCACCCAGGCCTTCACGCCGGCGTGGCGATCGACGCGCAGGAGCGACCAGTCGAGGGCCCGCTCGTGGTTCCACTCGCGCCCCTGGGCGAATTCGTCGCCCATGAAGAGGAGCTTCTTGCCGGTCGTCGCGAACATCGAGCCGTAGAGCAGCCGCAGGTTCGCGAAGCGCTGGCGATCGTGACCGGCCATCTTGTCGAGGAGCGATCCCTTCCCGTGCACGACCTCGTCGTGCGAGAGCGGCAACACGAAGTTCTCCGCCCCCGCGTACATCGCGCGGAACGTGATGTCGTTGTGGTGGTGCCTGCGGTGGATCGGGTCGACGTGGAAGTAGCGCAGGGTGTCGTGCATCCACCCCATGTCCCACTTGTATCCGAAGCCGAGCCCGCCGACGTACAGCGGCCGCGACACCATCGGCCAGGACGTGGACTCCTCCGCGTAGGTCTGCACGCCGGGGTACTCGCGGTACACCTCCGCGTTGAGCGCGCGCAGGAACGAGATCGCGTCGAGGTTTTCGCGGCCGCCGTGGACGTTCGGGATCCACTCGCCCTGTTTCCGCGAGTAGTCGAGGTAGAGCATCGATGCGACCGCGTCGATGCGCAGCCCGTCCGCGTGGTACGCGTCGAGCCAGAACAGCGCGCTGCTCAACAGGAAGCTGCGCACCTCGTGCCGCCCGAAGTTGAAGATGGAGCTGTTCCAGTCGGGGTGGTGGCCCAGCCGGCGGTCGGCGTGCTCGTACAGGTGCGTGCCGTCGAAGTACGCGAGCCCGTGCTCGTCGGTCGGAAAGTGCGCCGGGACCCAGTCCAGGATCACGCCGATTCCAGCCTGGTGCAGCGTGTCCACGAGGAACATCAGATCCTGCGGGGTGCCGTAGCGGCTCGACGCGGCGAAGTACCCGGTCGTCTGATAGCCCCACGATCCGTAGAACGGGTGCTCCATCACGGGCAGCAGCTCGACGTGCGTGAAGCCCATGTCCACGAGGTACCGCGAGAGCGGCTCCGCGAGCTCGCGGTACGTGAGCATCCGCCCGTCGTCGTGGCGGCGCCACGAGCCGACGTGCAGCTCGTAGATCGAGAGCGGCGCATCCAGCGCGCTCCTCTTCGCGCGCGAGGTCATCCACTCCGCGTCTCTCCAGGTGTAGGCCAGATCCCACACCACCGACCCCGTGCGCGGCGGCTCCTCGTGCCTGAACCCGAACGGATCGGCCTTGTCCACCGCGTGGAACGTGGCACCGGATTGCACGTGGTACTTGTAGACGGCACCCTGGCCGATGCCGGCGACGAACCCCTGCCAGATGCCGGACGAGTCGATTCGCTCCAGCGGCGTGCGCTCCTTCTCCCACCCGTTGAAGTCGCCGATGACCGAGACGCTGAGCGCGTTCGGCGCCCAGACGGCGAACCACGTCCCGGCGGCGCCGTCCCGCTCGCCCAGGTGAGCCCCGAGCCTGCGGTACGCGCGGCTGTGGGTCCCCTCGTTGAAGAGGTGCAGGTCCTGGGCGTCGAGCACGTGCGTGCTCTTACTACGCCGTTACACCTGTCGCATCATGATGGGGCTGGATCTCGAGACCGTCGTCGCGATCATCCTGCTGACGCTGCTCGGTGTGTTCCTGACCGGGCCCGGCATGTGGAGCGAGAAGTGGGGATGGTGGGCGCTGCGCAAGAGGCGGGGTGGTCGAGCCGGCGGCGCGCAGGCTCACGACGACGCGGCGGACCCTGGCGTCGGCGATCGGAAGTCCCGCTCCGCTCAGGCGCGCAGACGGCGGCGGATGTCACCGCACTGACGGAGCCTTCTCTCCCGGAAGAAGCCGAGCGTGACGACAGCGGCGACCAGCCATCCCGTCAGCATGCCCCACCCCCTTGGCGCCACCTCGCGCCGCGGTATCCCGCGATATCAGGGCGTGAGTCTGAGACTTCCCGATCGAGGCGTCCACAAATCGTGTCTTCAGTGACTGCGGCCAATTGACTCGGCTTCACCTGGAACATTGACCCGGTGAACGGTCGCGTCCGGGTCGTCCCGGATCGCGCGATCGAGCGGCGACGGCCCCGTCCGGTCGTCCCGGATCGCGCGATGCCTCCGGCGGGAGCTTTCGCGCCCTGCCCCGAAGACCAAGCGTTACGCGGTTCGGCTCACCGCCTTCCGGGCGGGTCGATCGGGGCATGCGGCGGGGCATGGCGGCCGGCGGTCGCTGGGCGCGCATTCGGCGGGACGTCGGCACGGCGTCGCTTGCAGGGCGTGGGATTCGGTAGGGGGCGTCGCATGAGGATGGTCGGGGCGGTGCTGCTGATCGCGGTTCTCGGTGGGTGCACCTCGGTGAAGATGGTGCAGCGGGACGGGTGCTGGATCCGGCGTACGGAGAAGCGAGGCCTGGGGACCGTCACCGAGGAGGTCGGGCCGTGCGCCCGGCCGAACACCGCGTTCGTCGAGAACGACTCACTCACGCGCATGGTGCAGGAGTGCATCGCGCGCGCGGACTACCGCTGGCAGATGCGCGCGCTCGCAGCCTGGGATCGGCGCGAGCCCTGGCCGGAGCAGCTCAGCGAGACCAGCGTCCTGCAGCAGTGCATGAACGACTCCGCGCGCGGCGTGCTCGGCGAGGCCGGCGCGCTCAAGGAGAAGAACGCGGCGCTCGAGCAACGCCTGGCGGAGGCGACGAAGGCGCAGCAGCAGCTCGAGCAACGCAGCGACGAGGATCGCAAGGAGCTCGCGCGACGCATCGACGAGGAGCGAAAGGATCTCATCAGGCGCAGTGACGAGGAACGGAATGCGCTCCTCGCGCTGCAGGGCAAGCTCGGGGATCACCTCGGCGAGGCGGCGAAGAAGGTGCAGCCCGTTCCGGCGCCGGCGCCGGCGGTCGCGACGGCCACGGCGACGAGCGAGGGCCGTTCGCGGAGCGAGCAGGCCTCCGACTCCCAGGGACAACCAGCGACGCTCGCGTTCCTCGCAGCGCCCGGCACCAGCGTACCGGCGGCGTGCGTGGTCGAGCCTCAGTCCACGACGACGACAGCCGATGCCCCACGAAAGGCATCGAAGCCGATCCGCCAGGCGCGCGCGCCGCGTCGTGCGACCGAAACGCGGAAGGCGCCGGCCGCGACGTCGAACCTGCCGGCGTGCGATCCGGCGAAGACGCCTGGACAGGCGAATGCGAGCGGAGTGAAGCCGGGCGAGGCTGGCGCGGCGACGTCCTTCACGCCGGAACACGCTGTCGAGGCCACCCCGGTTCCAGCGGGACAGACCCCAGCCGGACAGACCCCAGCCGGACAGACACCAGCCGGACAGACACCAGCGGGACAGACGAACGCGACGGCGACGACGAGCGCCGCGGCGGCCAACTTCGCAGAGGCGCCGGCCGAGGCGCGTCCCGCGGCCGCGTCGGCATCACCGAGTACCGCGCACGTCGCCGATGCCGCTCGCGCCGATCCGGCACGGGAGGATGCAGCGGCGCGCTGATGCTGGCCTGGGTCGTCGCGATTGTCGAATGGCGCGCGTCGGGCGCAGGTGGTACGCGGTGCTCGACGCGTCGCTGCACCCGAATTGGCGACGGCCCGGTCCTCGCAGTCGCCACGAGCGAGCATCGCACGACGGTGTCGTGCGACGAATCGAGTCAGCTGCCGCGTTTTCTCCGCACAGTCACCGACTCGCCGCCGATGCCCCAGTTGTCGGTCTCGACCTCGTCGATGACGACGACGGTCGTCGCCGGGTTCTTGCCGAGCGTCTTCTGCAGCAGGTCGGTCACGCCGCGAATGAGCGTCGCCTTCTGCTCGGCGGTGGCGCCCTCGCGCGTGATCTTGATGTTCACATACGGCATCTCGCCTCCAGTGCGCCGCGGGGGCGGCGCCAGTCTCACTTCAGCGCGCGCTTCCTGCCCCGCTCCCGGGCGTGGTCTCCGCGGGCGCTGCCCTCGTGGCGATGTTCGCCGGCGCGGTCTTCGCCGGCGCGGTGCTCACGGACGCCGCCTTCGTCGGGGCCACCTTCGTCGAGCCGTCACGTCCTGACGGCGGCGTGCGCAAAGGGATGGCGCGCGTCGGCGAGACGAGCTGCTCGGCCGTGACGAACCTCGGCCCGACGTCGACCGGCACGTCTCGGAGCTTCGCGACGACGCGCTCGACCGGCGGCCTGAGGACGGCCAGCCGCTTCAGGAGGTCGCGCGCGGCGGCGAGATCTCCCCTGGCCTGGATCGTCATGATCTCTCGCGTGAGCCCGACCACGGCAGGCTTCATCTTCTCGACGTCGACGTGGAACGTGCCGTCCGCCCGGGGCGCGATGGCGCCGTGATCGAGCATCCAGCTGAGCTGCATGGCGACGCCGCGTCCGTGGGCCTCCTCGAGGCCGAACCGCACCGACCGGATCATCCCCGCGACGTAGGTCGGGTACAGCGTGCGCTCGAGCTCCCGCCCCACGACGCCGCGATCGATGAAGCGCTGGAGCGCGAACAGGCCCGCGACGTCGGCCTTCGCCTCCTCGATCGCCGAGTAGGTGTCCTGCAGCGCGTCGCGCACGGTCGTCCGCTTGCCGTCGACGGTGATCTGGTGCGGCCCGAGCCCGTGCACGAGCTCGTGCGTGAGGATGTGCGTGAAGAACGCGTCGAACGAGACGTTCCGCTGATCCTCGCGCGAGAGCGTGGCGCGCGCCGACGGGATCAGCACCTTCGCGAACTTCGCCTCCTGCACGTTCTTGAGCATCACTCGCTTCGAGCCCATCTCGTGCACGATGCGCTCGTCGTTCGGCAGGTTGAACGCGGCCGTGTTCACGCCGCGCGCGGCATCGCCCGACGCGAAGACCTCGTTGACGACGCGGATCGGAGCGAGCGCGCCGAGCTTCGGGTTCCGGTACTGCGGATCGATCGGCAGGTTGTCCTCGACGTCCTGCAGCTCCGCGGAGAACCGCTCCACGTTTCGCGTCTGCTCCGCGTCGCGCACGCAGATGAACGCCTCGAACGCCGCCTTCGCGTTGAACCAGCCGTCCTCGTACACCTCGTACGGCCCGATCGTGGGCTCGACCACGCTGTCGAGCTTCATCCATGCGACGTCCGAGTCGAAGTAGTCGTTCGAGAAGAACGCCGCTGCGCGCTTCTCCAGGAACTCGCGGAGCGTGGCCGACTGGGTCGCCCGCGCGGCTGCGCGCAGGTGCTCGGCGGCCTCGCCCAGCGCGCCCTGGTACTCGACCGAGTACGGCACGACCGCGAACTTCCCGTCGGGAGCACGCCGGAGCACGGTGAAGAACCCGGTCGCGCGCGCCCGCTCGTCTGCGCCGAGCGACGCCGTGAAGCTCTCGATGTCGGCGCGAGACGCGCCGGCAGGATAGAAGTCGCCCTGCTCCGGTTTAGGTGGCGCGCCGGGTACGAACGGACGCATCCCGTCGAGGCGATCCCAGGGACCCTTGTTGCGAAGGAAGTAGCGGAGCCGCGCACGCCCGAGCGGCGACGCATCCCCGGAGAGCTCCAGCAGCATCGACGAATTCCCAGCCCAGACCTGGTCGAGGTAGACGCCGTCGAGGAGCTGCGCCGCCTTGACGAGGTGCGCCAGGACGTCGCGCTCCGACGGCGCGAGCGAGGACAGATCGACGCGCAGATCGACAGGCGCGTACTGCGCTTCCAGTCGGGCGAGCGCCGGCGCGTCCGGGAAAGTCCTCGATTTCGCGTCGTCCGGGGCCGAGTTCGACTTCGCGTCGGCTGCGACGACGACTCCGGACCCAGCAGCCGTGCCGGCTGCGGCCGGCGAGGCCAGGGCTGGAACGGAGGCAGCCGCCAGGGCGGCGAACACGAGGCAGGTGAGCACGCGCATGGCGTCGCATCTTAAGTGATGCACGGCGGATGGGCCTCCGAAAGGCATCCCGGAACGCCGCACCGGGCGAGGTAGGTTCTCGCGCGGCGCGCGGGAGACCGACGATGGAACAGCTGAGAGCGCTCGGACGGGTCGCGGTGGTCGCAAGGGGCGAGGAGGCACGGCGCGCGCTGCGGACGGCGCGCGCCCTGGTCCGCGACGGCCGCGTCTCCGCGGTCATCGCGCTCCACGCGCCCGCGGATCGGGACGCCCGCTTCGTTCGGGAGGCGGACGAGAGCGTGGCGCGGGACTCCACGTGGGAGGACGCGCTGCGCCTGGCCTCCGCCGACTCACTGTGGATCGGCGCCCTGGCGCCGGCCGAGCGCATCGGGATCGCGGACGCGGCCCGGCGGCTGGACGTCGCGCTCGTCGGGCCCGACGCCGCCGCCCTCCACGGGCTCTCCGACGACGGGGCGCTCGCGCGAATCGCGCAGGAGCTCGGCTGCGCGGTGGCGGGGAAGCCCGGGCCGCGCACGCACCTCGTCGAGGCGGCCGTCGCGCGCGATCGGGTCGGAGGCGTGAAGGCGATCGCGGTCGGCGAATGCTCGCTCCGATTCGACGACGGCAGCGCGCTCGTCGAGTCGCCGTCGACGGCGTTGTCGGTCGAGGACGAGCAGCGGATCCGCGAGCTGGCCGAGCGCGCCGCGCGCGTCGCCGGCTGGCCCGGCCTCGTGTCGGTGCAGTTCCACGTCACAGACGAGGGCGGCCCGGAGCTGTCCGGCATCGACACGTTTCCGCAGTCCGCCGCCGCGATGGAGGCTGCGTACGGCCTCGACCTCGTCCTCGTCGCGCTCCGACTCGGCGCCGGCGACGCGCTCGCCGATGCCGCGGATCCGCACCCGAAGGGTCACGCCGTAGCAGCGCGGATCTCCGTCGCCTGGCCACCTGCGGACGAGGCGAGCCGCGTGCGCCTCGAGCTGCTCCGGCTCCCCTGCGGCCCCGACGTCCACGGCAGCGCTGCGCTCGAGCAGGGTGACGAGATCCCGCGCGGCACCGGCACGCTCGCGACGGTCGCGGCGGTCGCGGAACGTCGGAGCGAGGCGCTGCACCGCCTCGAGCAGGCGCTCGAGGACACCGACCTGCTCCTGCGCGGCGCCGTCACGACGAAGGCGACGCTGCTCGCGCTCTGCGACCGCGCGGAGGTGCGCTCGGGCGACGCGGCGTACGGATACGTCGAGCGGCTCGCGGCGTCCGGTGAGCGCCTCGTCGAGGAGCGCGCCGACGACGCGCTCCTGGCGGCGGCGATCGCAGCGTACGAGAGCGAGCTCGACCTGGAGCGCGCGCGGTTCCTGACGGAAGCCCGGCGCGGGCGCCCGCGCGTCGGTCCCTCGTCCGGACGCGCGATCGAGCTCCGGCACGACGGACGGCGGTACCGGCTCGAGGTGCGCCAGACCTCGCCTGACACGTACCGCGTGGAGGCAGCGGCGGGCGCCGCGGAGATCCACGTCGATCGGCTCGGCGCGCTCGAGCGGCGGCTCACGCGCGGCAACCGGCGCTTGCGCGTGCTGTCGGTCAGCGACGGGCTGCGCCAGGACGTGCAGGTCGACGGGGTCCCGCACGTCATCCTGCGAGAGCCGGCCGGGCTCGTGAGCTCGCCGATGCCCGCGGTGGTGGTCGCGATCGCGGTGGCGCCGGGCCAGCGGGTCGACGCCGGCGAGACGATCGCCCGCATCGAATCGATGAAGGTCGAGGTGGAGGTGAAGGCGCCCGAGGCCGGCGTCGTCCGCGAGGTGGTCGCGACCCCGAACACGCAGATCGACGCCGGCGATCCTCTCGTCCGGATCGAGCCGCTCGGTGACGCGACGGCCGCCGCGGGAGAGCCGGTGTCGATCGCGGCCGCACCGACCGTCTCCCCCGGCACGCCGGCGGCGCGATACGTCCAGGCGCTCCAGGAGCTCGGGCGGCTCCTGCTGGGGTTCGACGTGCCCGCGGCCGACGCGCGCCGGCTCGGAACGCACTGGCGCGATCTCGCGGCGGCGGCGCCGCCCGGTGATCGCGAGGTGCTGGCCGCAGAGGACTGGGCGCTGCGCGCGTTCACGGAGGTGCAGTCGCTGTTCAGCCGCGTGCGACCGCGCGGCGCCGAGCCGGGCGCGAAGCCGGCGCTCGAGGAGATCTGGCGCTTCCTCCACGAGCCGGAGAAGCGCGGCGCGGGACTCGCTCCCGCGTTCGTCTCGATGCTCGAGCGCGCGCTCTCGCACTACGCGGTCTCACTCGAGTCGCCCGGCCGGAAGCTCGAGCTCGCGCTGCTGCGGCTCCAGAAGGCGTACGAGCGCGCCGACGACCAGGTCGCGCCCATCCTCGGCATCCTCGACCGCCGCCTGACGCGCGAGGGCGCGGAGCAGGGCCTCTCGGAGGCCGACGCGCGAGAGCTCGTGGAGCGCCTCGCCGACATCGGGCAGGAGCGCTACCCCGCGATCGCCGATCTCGCGCGCGAGCTGCGCTACCGCCGCTTCGATCAGCCCGTGCTCAACCGCGAGCACGCCCGCATCTACGAGCAGGCGGAGTCCGATCTCGACGGCCTGTCGACCGCGCCCGCGCACGAGCGCGAGGCGATCGTCGCGCGGCTGGTCGCGTGCCCGCATCCCATCGCGACGCTCCTCATCGGACGCATGGCGTCTTCGCCGCCGCGCGTCCGGCCGCTGCTCGTCGAGACGTTGATGCGCCGGTATTACCGCGCCCGCCCGCTCGAGCGCATCGAGGCGAGGTCGATCGAGGGGCTGCCCTGCGCGTCGGCGGAGTTCGACCACGAAGGACGACGGCTGCACATCGTCACCTGTTTCGCGCCCGCGAGCGGCGCCGCCGCAGCGACGCGCGTCCTCGCGAGCATGGGCGCCGAGGTCGGCGCGGACGTCGACTTCACGGTCGAGCTGTACCTCTGGGAGGACCAGGAGCCGACCGCGCCCGACGTGCGCGCGGCGGAGCTGCAGGCGATGCTCGCCGAGGCCGGGTTCGCGCGCGCCGTCCGGCGCGCCTCGGTCGTGCTCGCGCTGCCGGGCCGCGGCGTCGGCCACGAGGCGAGCCAGCAGCACTTCACGTTCCGCGGCGAGGGGCCGTGGTCGGAGGACCGCCGCTACCGCGGCGTCCATCCGATGCTCTTCCGGCGCATGCAGCTGTCGAGGCTGTCGAGGTTCGACCTCGAGCGTCTCCCGTCGATCGAGGACGTCTACCTCTACCGCGCCGTCGCCCAGGGGAACCCCAAGGACGAGCGGCTGTTCGCGACGGCCGAGGTGCGCGACGTCATGCCGATCCGCGACGCCGCTGGCGCCGTGATCCAGCTGCCGAACCTCGAGCGGGTGCTGCACGAGGCGCTCGCGGGCATGCGCCGCTTCCAGGCCCGCCGCGCGCCACACCAGCGCCTCGAGTGGAACCGCGTCATGCTCACGGTGACGCCGCCGCTCGACGTCACGCGGGAGGAGATCCGCGGGCTCGCCGAACGGCTCGCGCCCGCGACCGAGGGGCTCGGCCTCGAGATGATCGTGATCCACGCGACGGTGCCCGACGAGGAGACCGGCGACCACCGGGAGACGATCATCCGCGTGGTCACGGTCGAGGGGAGCACGGTCAACATCCGCTGGGATCCTCCCATCGATCGCCCGCTGGAGCCGATGGCGGAGTACCAGCAGCGCGTCGTCCAGCTCCGCCGCCGCGGGCTCATGCACCCCTTCGAGATCGTCCGGCTCCTCGCGCCGGCGGCGGGATCCGAGACCGGGGTCCCGCCGGGCACGTTCGTGGAGCACGACCTCGACGCGTCCGGCGCGCTCGTACCGGTGGAGCGCCCGCCCGGCGCGAACGCCGCCAACATGGTCGTCGGCGTGGTCTCGAACTTCACCGACCGTCACCCCGACGGGATGCGCCGCGTGATCCTGCTGGGCGATCCGAGCCGCGCGATGGGGTCGCTCGCGGAGCCGGAGTGCCGCCGCATCTCGGCGGCCATCGACCTCGCGGAGCGCATGGGCGTCCCGCTCGAGTGGTTCGCCGTGTCGGCCGGCGCGAAGATCTCGATGGAGAGCGGCACCGAGAACATGGACTGGATCTCGCACGTGCTGCGCCGGATCGTGAACTTCACCCAGCGTGGAGGCGAGATCAACGTGGTGGTGGTCGGGATCAACGTCGGCGCCCAGCCGTACTGGAACGCCGAGGCGACCATGCTGATGCACACGCGCGGCATCCTCGTCATGACGCGCGGCTCCGCGATGGTCCTCACCGGCAAGGAGGCGCTGCAGTACTCCGGCAGCGTCTCCGCGGAGGACAACGAGGGCATCGGCGGGTACGACCGGATCATGGGGCCGAACGGGCAGGCCCAGTACTGGGCCGACGGCATCCCGGAGGCGATCGAAGTCCTCCTGCGACACTACGACCACTGCTGGGTCGCGCCCGGCGAGCGGTTCCCGCGCCGCGCCGAGACGCGCGATCCGCGGGATCGCGACGTCCGCGACTCGCCGCACGGTCCCGCCGGCGGCGCGGGGTTCGGCACGGTCGGCGACGTGTTCAGCGCGGAGCACAACCCGGACCGCAAGAAGCCCTTCGACATCCGCCGCGTCATGGCGGCGGCGATCGATCGAGATCACCCGCCGCTGGAGCGGTGGCGCGACCTGCGTGGCGGCGAGACGGCGGTCACGTGGGACGCGCACCTGGGCGGCTGGCCGGTGTGCCTCATCGGCATCGAGTCGCGTCCGCTGCCGCGGCTCGAGTTCGTCCCCGCCGACGGGCCGGACTTCTGGTCCGCGGGCACGCTGTTCCCGAACTCGTCGAAGAAGATCGCGCGCGCGATCAACGGCGCGAGCGGAAACCGGCCGCTGGTCGTCCTCGCGAACCTGTCCGGATTCGACGGGTCTCCGGAGTCGATGCGGAGGCTGCAGCTCGAGTACGGCGCCGAGATCGGGCGCGCGGTGGTGAACTTCGACGGGCCCATCGTGTTCTGCGTGGTGTCGCGATACCACGGCGGCGCGTTCGTCGTGTTCTCGAAGACCCTGCGCGAGGACATCGAGGTGGTCGCCGTCGAGGGCGCGCGCGCCTCGGTGCTCGGCGGCGCGCCGGCCGCGGCGGTCGTGTTCGCGCGAGACGTCGAGACGCGCACGCGGAAGGACCCGCGCGTCCAGGAGGCGGAGCGGGCGGCCGGATCGAGCGGCGCCGCGAAGGCGCACCTCGCGGACGTGATCGCCGCCGTGCGCGCGGAGAAGGTCGGCGAGGTCGCGGAGGAGTTCGACGCGATCCACACCGTCGAGCGCGCGCTGCGGGTCGGCTCGCTGGACCGGATCATCGAGCCGTCCCAGCTGCGGCCCTACCTCATCGACGCGGTCGAGCGCGGCATGGCGCGTCACCTGCCGCGTGCGGCGGAAGGGAGTCGAACGTGAAGCCGGTCCTGTACTTCGTGCGCGCCCTCCCGGGCGCCGACCTGTCGCGGGTGTCGGAGCTGTTCGAGGTGCGCGGCGGCGCGGCACGGCCGCCCCGTCGCGAGCAGCTCGTCGAGGAGGCCCGCGACGCGACCGTGCTCGTCCCGACCTACATCGACCGCGTCGACGCCGAGCTGCTCGCCGCGCTGCCGCGGCTCCGACAGGTCGCGTCCTACGGCGTCGGCGTGAACCACATCGACCTGGAGGCCTGCAGGGCGCGCGGGATCCTCGTGACGAACACGCCCGGCGTCGTGACCGAGGCGACGGCCGATCTCGCCTTCGGCCTCGTCCTCGCGGTCGCCAGGCGCATCGCCGAGTCGGATCGGCTGGTGCGCCGCGGCGGCTGGACCGGCATCGACCCCGGCTGGATGCTGGGCACCGAGGTGAACGGAAAGACGCTCGGCATCGTGGGGTTCGGCCGCATCGGCCAGGCGGTGGCCCGGCGCGCGACGGGATTCTCGATGCGCGTCCTCTACGCGACGCCGCGCGACATCATCTTCAACGGCGCCGAGCGGCGCACGCTCGAGGCGATCCTCGCGGAGAGCGACATCGTCTCGCTGCACGTGCCGCTCACGCCTGCGACCCGCAACCTCATCGACCGGGAGCGCATCCGCGCGATGAAGCCCGGCGCGATCCTGGTGAACACTGCGCGCGGCGGCGTCGTCGACGAGGCAGCGCTCGCCGACGCGCTGTCTTCCGGCCACCTCGGCGGCGCCGGGGTGGACGTCTTCGCCGACGAGCCGCACGTCCCGGAGGCGCTGCTGCGGCTCGAGAACGTGGTGATGACCCCGCACCTCGGCTCCGGCACGCGCGAGACGCGCGCGGCGATGTCGCGCATGGTCCTCGACGAGATCGATCGCGTCGCGCGAGGCGGAGGGCCGATTCACGAGGTCGTATAGCAAGCGCTTTCGCAAGAAAGCGCGCGCAGTTCATCGCAAGCGCTTTCGACAGAAAGCGCGCGCAGCAGGCTCCAGGTCTCCTGGCGTCAGTCCCGCGGCCTGCGAGTCAAGGCATGCCTCGCTCGACTCGACCCGCCCCCTCCCCGCCCTCCTCCGGCCCAGTGGACGCGGTGCCATTGCGCGGTCTTGCGTCGCAAGATCGCGCCGCCACGAGAATGACGTGCAGATCCATCACGTTCGTCTGCGTCGGGCCGGTGCGGACGAGATCGCCGAGCGCCTCGAAGAACGGATACGAGTCGTTGTCGTCGAGGTGCCGCTGCGCGTCGAGGCCGAGCGCCGCCGCACGCTCCACGGTCGTGCCGTCCGCGAACGCGCCGGCCGCGTCGGTCGCGCCGTCCGTTCCATCGGTGCCGGCCGCAAGCACGAGGGCGCGGCGCGTGCCGGCGAGCCGGATCGCTGCAGCGAGCGCGAGCTCCTGGCTTCGACCTCCCCTGCCGTGCCCGACGATCGTGACCGTCGGCTCACCGCCCGCCAGCATGCAGGCCGGCGGCGCGACGGGCTGGCTCGTCTCCTCGATGCCCCGCGCGAGCGCAGCGTGACCGACGGCGACGCTGCGCGCCTCGCCAATGATCGACGCCGAGAGGATGCGCGCGTCGTAGCCGCGCCGCACGGCCTCGTCCCTCGCGCCGTGGAGCGCGATCGCGTTCGTCGCGACGAGCACGTTCACCGTCGACGCGAGCGACGGATCGCCCGGCTTCGGCGTCTCGTCCTCGAGCCCTGCGCGGCCGCGCACGAGCCGCTCCCGCACTGCGACGGGCAGCCGATCGAGGATCCGGTAGCGCTCGGCGATCTCGATCGCGTCGGCGAACGTCGTGGGATCGCCGACCGTGGGTCCCGAGGCTATGACGTCGAGCGGATCGCCGACGACGTCCGAGAGGATGAGCGACACGATCGGCCGCGGAGACGCGAGCCGCGCCAGCCCGCCTCCCTTGAGCAGCGCGAGGTGCTTCCGGACGCAGTTCATCTCGGCGATGGTCGAGCCGCAGGAGAGGAGGATCCGCGTCGTGGCCTGCTCGTCGTCGAGCGAGATGCCGGGCGCGGGGGCCGCGAGCAGCGCCGAACCGCCCCCGGAGATCACGCAAAGGATGAGGTCGTCGTCGCCGGCCGCGGAGACCATGCCGGCGATCTCGCGCGCCGCCGCGACGCCCGCCGCGTCCGGGACCGGGTGCCCGCCCTCGAGGACGCGAACCCTGTGCAGGGGGCCGCCGTGACCGGACTTCGTCACGACGACGCCGTCCGCGACGAGGTCGCCGAGCGCGACCTCCGCGGCTGCCGCCATCGGCACCGCCGCCTTGCCCGCTCCGACGATCCAGACGCGGCCACCCTCCGGGACGGTCACGGCTCCGCCGTCCACGTGGATCGTGCGACCGTCGCGTCGCAGCGAGCGCTGCACCGCGCGGCGCGGCTCCACGGCGGCGACGCCGGCCCGGAAGATCGCGATCGCGTCTGAGCGAAGGTCCCCCATCTCCCCCTCTTGTCCCCGCGCGCTGCTCCCTGCCGCACTCCGTCACCTGCACCGACGTCGCCGAACCGCCCTTTCGGCTGCGCACCCTCGCCCCGCCCACCTGCTCGGCTACGCGAGCCCGGGCATCACACCTCGATCGGCTTGAACACGAGCGTCGCGGCCATCACCGCGAACACCATCGTCTCGGCCGCGGGCCCCCAGAACCGCCCCGTGAGCGCCATGACGAGCCCGAGCGCGAACGCGGCCACGAACGTGCCTCGCATGCTGCCGAGGCCGCCGACGAGCACCACCGCGAAGCAGACGAGCAGGACGTGGAAGCCCATGTACGGATGGAGCGTCGTGATCGGCGCGTAGAGGATCCCGCCGAGCGCTGCGAGGCAGCTGCCGACGACGAACACGAGCGAGAAGTAGCGGTCCACCGACAGGCCGATCGCGCGCGCGGCCTCCGCGTCCTCGAGGCCGGCCACGACCACCTTGCCGACGATCGTGCGGCGGAAGAAGAGCTCCAGTCCGGCGAAGATCGCGAGCGCGACGCCGATGATCACGAGCCGGTAGACGGGCAGGCTGACCCCGGCCAGGACCACGTGGCGCCCGATCGGATCCGAGAGCGGCATGGGCGTCGCGCCGAAGATCCACTTCGTGGCGTCGACGCCGATGAGCAGCACGGCGTACGTCGCTATGATCGCGTAGTCGATGGACTGACCGTACAGGCGGCGGATGACGTACCGCTCGATGCACCAGGCGAGCGGGATCGTGGCGGCGACGCCGACGAGGGCCGCGAGCAGGAACCCGATCCTCGCGCGGAGCGCCGCCATCAGGACGTAGGCCCCCACCGTGTAGACGAGCGCGTGCGCGAAGTTGACGATCCGCATCGTCCCGAACGTGAGCGAGAGGCCGATCGAGATGATGTAGAAGATGCCGCCGATCGTGAGGCCGTACGCGAGCGTGCTGATCATGGCGCGACCTCGGTCTCGACGGCCGCCGACGGCGCGCGGCGGGCGACCCAGCCCCAGATGCCCGACCTGAACCTGAAGACGAGGAACAGGAGCGCGAGCCCGAGGAACATCTCCCAGCGCTGGACGTAGTCGGGGAGGAAGTTGCTGATCATCATGTACGCCACGCCGCCGACGAGCGCGCCGTAGACGCTGCCGGCCCCGCCGATGAGCGCGGCGAAGATCACCTCGACGTTGCGCGCCGGGTCGATGAAGCTCGGCGTCACGTACCCGTAGTTGAGCGCGGAGAGCCCGCCAGCGAGGCCCGCGAGGCTCGTCGAGAGGACGAACGCGGCGAGCTTGAAGCGCGCCGTGTCGTAGCCGAGGAACCGCACGCGTTCCTCCTTCTCCTTCACCGAGCGGAGCAGGATCCCGAACGGCGAGCCGGTGAGGCGGCGCACCAGCCACACCGCCGCGAGGAGGCACGCGAGCGCGAACACGAACATGTGGTTGCGGCGGGCGAGGTCGACGGGGCCGATGCGCGCGAACGCCGCCGTCATGCCGTCCTCGCCGCCGGTGTACGCGGCGGCCGCGATGAGCACCACGAAGTGGCCCACCTGGTTGAACGCGAGGTTGATGAGCGCGAAGCAGGCGCCCGTCGTGCGCACCACGAGCGGACCGAGGAGGAGGCCGACGCCGCCGGCGATCGCGACGGACGCGGCGAGCGCGACGAGGGGGCTGGCGGACAGGTGCGCCGAGCAGAGCGCCGCCCCGTACGCGCCGGCGCCGAGGTAGAGCATGTGCCCGAACGACAGTCTTCCCATGTGCCCGTAGACGAGGTCGAACGAGAGCACGTAGAGGCAGAAGACGATGAAGTCGGTCGTGCGCTGGACGCGCAGCACCGGCACGAGCGCCAGGAACACGACGGCGATCACGACCAGGTCGAGCCTCTGGAGCCACCTCCGGATCGAAGCGCCCATGTCGTCCTCCTACAGGTACGCCTCGAGGCGCGAGGGGTCGCGGATCTCCTCGGGCCGGGTCAGCTCGACCGGAATGCGCCCCTCCTTCATCGCGTAGACGCGGTCGCCCAGCTCGCGCACGACGGTCAGGTTCTGCTCGACGATGAGCATCGCGACCTTGCCCTTCGTGCTCTCGAGCACCTCGAAGACCTCGTCGATCGTCCCTGCGGCGAGGCCCTCGGTCGGCTCGTCGATGAGCAATAGCTTCGGGTCGCCGATCAGCGCCCGCCCGATGAGCAGCAGCTGACGCTGTCCTCCCGAAAGCCCGCCCGCCGGAGCATCGAGGAATCGCGCGATGCGGGGGTGTATCGCGACGACTCGCTCGAGCGCCCCGGCGAGCGGGACCTTCGAGGCGAAGGCCGCGAGCTGCACGTTCTCGCGGACCGTGAGCTTCGTGAAGACGCGCTTGTCCTGGAAGACGTACCGTACGCCGCTCCGGGCGAGGATCTCCGGCGGCGTCCCGCCGACGGATGCTCCGTCGAGCGCGACCTCGCCCGCGGCCGGCGCCAGGAACCCGGCGATGG
>DASSQI010000056.1:0-2516 GCA_035702585.1 Anaeromyxobacteraceae bacterium | reverse complement strand
CGCGCTACGTCGTCCGCCGGATCGCGGAGGCGCTGAACGAGGACGGCAAGCCGATGAAGGGGTCGCGCGTCCTCGTGCTCGGGCTCGCCTACAAGGCGAACGTGGACGACGACCGCGAGTCGCCCTCCTACGAGCTCATCGAGCTCTTGCGCGAGGGCGGCGCGCTGGTGGACTACTGCGACCCGCACTTCCCGCTCGCGCGGAAGGGACGCAAGGTCGACGTCGGGCTCGCGTCGGTGCCCTGCACGCCGGAGGCGTTCGCGGCCTACGACGCCGTCGTGGTCGCGACCGCCCACGACGCGTTCAAGGACCCCGCGCTCTGGCGCGACGTGCGGCTCGCCGTGGACTCGCGCAACCTGGTGGCGCCGCTCTTCGCGGGGCGCTCCGGCGGCCCGTCGAGGCTGGTGAAGGCGTGAGTCCGATGGACGAGGCGCTGCGCGACCGGATCTCCCGGGAGCGGCGGACGTGGGTGGTGACCGGAGCGGCCGGCTTCATCGGCTCGCACCTCGTCGAGCACCTGCTGCGCCTCGACCAGCGGGTGGTCGGCCTCGACGACTTCGCGACCGGCAGCAGGCAGAACCTGGCCGAGGTGCTCGCGCTCGTCTCTCCGGAGCAGGCGGCGCGCTTTCGCCTCGACGAGGGCGACATCCGCGATCCCGCCGCATGCGCGCGCGCGTGCGCGGGCGCCGACGTGGTGCTGCACCAGGCGGCGCTCGGGTCGGTGCCGCGCTCGATCGAGGATCCGCTGCGCACCCACGACGTGAACGTCACCGGCTTCATGTGCGTCCTGCTGGCGGCGCGCGCCGCCGGGATCCGGCGGGTCGTGTACGCGAGCTCGAGCTCGGTCTACGGCGATCACCCGGCGCTCCCGAAGCTCGAGGACGCGACCGGCCGTCAGCTGTCGCCCTACGCGGTGAGCAAGTACGCCGACGAGCTGTACGCGCACGTCTTCGGCCAGTGCTACGGGCTCGAGCTGCTCGGGCTGCGCTACTTCAACGTCTTCGGCCCGCGGCAGGACCCCAACGGCGCCTACGCGGCCGTGATCCCGCGCTGGTTCGCCGCGCTGCGCGACGGGGGCCAGGTCTTCGTCAACGGCGACGGCAGCACGAGCCGCGACTTCTGCTACGTCGAGAACGTCGTGCAGGCGAACCTGCTCGCGGCCATGACCCGGAACCCCGAGGCGATCGGCCAGGTCTTCAACGTCGCGTACGGTGATCGCACCACGCTGAACGAGCTGTTCGACCTCATCCGCGATCGGGTGGCGGTGCACCGCCGCGCCGCCGCGCAGGCGCGCCCCACCCATCGCGAGTTCCGCGCCGGCGACGTGCGCCATTCGCTCGCCGACGTCGGCAAGGCCGTCCGGCTCCTCGGCTACGCCCCGAGGTACTCGGTGCGCGAGGGGCTCGACCGCGCCGCGGCGTGGTACCTCTCGCAGCCGCGCGGCGACGGGGGTGACGCTTGACGCCGGCGCCCGCCCCGAGCCAGCGCGGCGCCGGCCCCGGCGACGGGATCACCGGAGATCCCGCGGCGCGCGGCGGTACCGGCCCGGTGCAGCGCTTCGTGCACAAGCTGTCGACGTCGCGCCTCGTGCGGCGCTTCGCGGCCGGGGCGTTCTGGAGCGTCTTCGGGAACGCGGTCTCGCGAGCGCTCACGCTGCTCGCGTCGGTCCTCGTCGCGCGGCGGCTCGGGGCGGCGCACTTCGGCGAGTTCAACCTCGTCCTCGTCACGGTCGGGATGTTCCAGAACGTGGCCGGCTTCGGCCTGGTGACGACGTCGGTGAAGCTGCTCTCCGGCACGTACCGGACCGACACCCGCGGCGCCGGGGCGGTCGTCGCGCTCTCGAACATGGTGGCGGCTGCGACCGGCTGGGTCGCGATGCTCGGCGCCGCGCTCGCGGCACCCTGGCTCGCGACCAACGTCCTCGGCGCGCCGCACCTCGACAACGCGCTCCGGATCGGGTCGATCCTGCTCTTGTTCGGTCCGCTGTACGGCTCGTACCTCGGGACCCTCACCGGGCTCGAGCGGTTCAGGATCGTCGCCGGGGTGTCGATCGCCTCCGCGGTCATCGCCATCCCGCTGCTCGTCATCGGCGCGGCGGCGGGCGGCGCGATCGGCTGCGTCATCGCGCAGGTCGTGCTCACGGCACTGTCGAACCTCCTCTTCGCCAGCGCGGCGCGCCGGGCGCTGCGCTCGGCCGGCATCGCGCCGCGGTACCGGGGCGCGTTGCGCGAGTGGCGCGTCCTGTTCGCCTACAGCCTCCCGACGATGCTCTCGAACATCCTGCTCGGCGCGGTGCTCTGGGGGACGTCCACGATCCTGGCGCACGAGCCCGCCGGCTTCCGGGAGATCGGAGTGTTCGCCGCGGCGAACCAGTGGCGGAACGGGATCGTGCTCATCGCGACGGCGGCCGGCGCCGCGCTGCTGCCGCTGTTCTCCGACCTTCACGACAACGGGAGCGCGCGGACGCTGCAGCGCGCGTTCTGGACCAGCTTCGCGGTGAGCGCCGGCGGGTGCGT
>DASSQI010000055.1:0-3047 GCA_035702585.1 Anaeromyxobacteraceae bacterium | reverse complement strand
GGTGCTCCTGCCCCTCGTCGCCACCGATCGCTGGGATCGCGCCGCGGTGGAGAAGGTCGCGGCGGCGCTCGAGACCGGCCTCGCGGCGGTGGAGGGCTAGCGGATGGGTGCGCTCCTCGACCGGCTCGCCGGCAGGAAGATCGCCGTGTGCGTCGGCTCCGGCGGCGTCGGGAAGACCACCGTCGCGGCCGCGATCGGGCTCCACCACGCGGTCGAGGGCGCGAAGGTGCTCGTCTGCACGATCGACCCGGCGCGGCGGCTCGCGAACGCGCTCGGGCTCGAGGCGCTGGGCAACGTCGAGTCGCACGTCCCCGATCACAAGTTCCGCGAGGCCGGGCTCGCGCCGCGCGGGCAGCTCTTCGCGATGATGCTCGACGTGAAGCGGACCTGGGACGACCTCGTGGCGCGCCACGCGCCCGACCGCGCGCGCCGCGAGCGCATCTACCAGAACCGCATCTACCAGCAGCTCTCCACCGCGCTCGCCGGCTCGCAGGAGTACATGGCGATGGAGAAGCTGTACGAGCTCGTCACCGAGCGCGACTACGACCTCGTCGTGCTCGACACCCCCCCGACGGCGCACGCGCTCGACTTCCTCGACGCCCCCGATCGCGTCCTCGACTTCCTCGGAAACGACACCGCGCGCGCGCTCCTCGCGCCCGCGACGCGCGCGGGGATGCGGCTGTTCCAGCTCGGCGGCACGTACGTGGTGAAGACCCTCGCGCGGTTCACCGGCGCCGACGTGCTGCACGATCTCGGCGAGTTCATGGCGAGCTTCGGCGGGATGTACGAGGGCTTCAAGGAGCGCGCGGCGTCCGTCCGCGAGCTGCTCGCGCGCCCCGACGTGGGGTTCGTGCTCGTGTCGTCGGCGGCGCCGCGATCGGTCGACGAGGCGCTCTTCTTCCACGAGCGGCTCCACGCGGAGGGGATGCCGATCGCGGGCGCGGTCGCGAACCGCGTGACCGCGGGGCTCTGGGACTCCGACGTGCTGCCGACGGGGTGGGAGCTCGCGGAGCGGCTCGGCGCGACGGACGCGGATCTCGCCGAGCGGCTCGCGCGGACCCTCGCCGAGCACGAGGTGCTCGCGCGCGCCGACGCGCGCGAGGTCACCCGGCTGCTCACCGCCGTCGGCGAGGGCTCGGTCGCGGTGCCGCGGCTCGAGACCGACGTGCACGACCTCGCCGGGCTGGCGCGACTCGGGCTGGCGCTGTGAGGAGCGCCGCCGGCGCGATCCGGCCGCTGGACGCGGCGACGGCCCCGGCGCGGCACTACCCTCCGCTGTAACGGACAACGCCGCGCCCCTCCCGGAACGAGGCTTTCCAGCGCTGCGGCGCGCATGCTTCACGCCGTGACCGGCGCATCCGCTTGACAGGATGCGTGTCCGCCATCCAGGATGACGCACGCACACACACCGCGCCCGAGGAACGACATGGCGATCCCGACGACCCGGAAGCTCCGCTACGAGACGCTGCAGGTCCACGCCGGCCAGGAGCCGGCGCCCGGCACGAACTCGCGGGCGGTCCCCATCTACCAGACCACCTCGTACACGTTCGACTCCGCCGAGCACGGCGCGCGGCTCTTCGCGCTCCAGGAGTTCGGGAACATCTACACGCGGATCATGAACCCGACGACCGACGTGTTCGAGAAGCGGGTCGCGGCGCTCGAGGGCGGCGTGGCGGCGCTCGCGACCTCGTCCGGACAGGCGGCGCAGTTCCTCGCCATCTCCAACATCGCCCAGGCGGGCGACGACATCGTCGCGACGAGCCAGCTCTACGGCGGCACCTACAACCAGTTCAAGGTGACCTTCCCGCGGCTCAGCATCGGCGTGAAGTTCGTCACCGATCAGGACTCGATCGACGCCTGGGCGCGCGCGATCGGGCCGCGGACGAAGGCGCTGTACGTCGAGTCGATCGCGAACCCGTCGGGGAACGTGGCGGACTTCGAGCCGCTCGCGAAGCTCGCGCACCAGAACGGCATCCCGCTGATCGTCGACAACACCTTCGGCATGTGCGGGTTCCTCGCGCGGCCGATCGAGCACGGCGCCGACGTCGTCGTGCAGTCGGCGACGAAGTGGATCGGCGGCCACGGCACGTCGATCGGCGGGGTCATCGTCGACTCCGGCAAGTTCGACTGGTCGGCGTCGGGCAAGTTCCCGGTCTTCACGACGCCGTCCCCCGGGTACCACGGCCTCGTCTTCAACGACGTCTTCGGGACGAAGGGCCCCTTCGGCAACATCCAGTTCATCATCCGCGCGCGCGTCGAGGGGCTGCGCGACCTCGGCCCGGCGCTCTCGCCGTTCAACGCGTTCCAGCTCCTGCAGGGCCTCGAGACGCTGTCGCTGCGCGGGCAGCGCCACGCCGACAACGCCCTCGCGCTCGCGAAGTGGCTCAAGGGCCACCCGTCGGTGAGCTGGGTCAACTACACGGGCCTCGAGGAGCACCCGAGCCACGCGCGCGCGCGGAAGTACCTGAGGAACGGCTTCGGCGGCGTCTTCAACTTCGGCATCAAGGGCGGCTACGAGGCGGGCAAGAAGTTCATCAACGCGGTGAAGCTCGCCTCGCACCTCGCGAACGTCGGCGACGCGAAGACGCTCGTCATCCACCCGGCGTCGACGACGCACCAGCAGCTCAGCGACGAGGAGCAGCGCAGCGCCGGCGTCACGCCCGACCTCATCCGGATCTCCGCCGGGATCGAGCACATCGACGACATCCGCGAGGACTTCGAGGAGGCGTTTGCCGCTTCCGCGGCGTAGCCGCCTCCGATCATCCGGCGCGGGCACTGCTCGCCTTTGAGCAGTGCCCAGCCGCTCCTTCCGGCAAACCAGTCCCCTCGGCACCCCCACGCGACGCGCCCCCATGCCCCCTCCCCCGTTCCCGCTGTTCGTGAAGCTCGAGGGCCGCGACGTCCTGGTCGTGGGCGGCGGCGCGATGGCGGTCGTCCGCGGCCGCCAGCTCGCCGAGGCCGGCGCCCGGATCACGGTGGTCGCCCCGGAGGTGCGCCCGGAGGTGGCGGCCCTCGCCGCGGTGGTGCTGCGGCGGCCGTTCCGCGCG
>DASSQI010000054.1:0-38391 GCA_035702585.1 Anaeromyxobacteraceae bacterium | reverse complement strand
TGGCCGGAGACGTCCCTCGCGAAGACGCCGAACACGTCCGCCCACCCCCAGCTCGCGAAGAGCTCGGACAGCCCTCGCTGCGCGGCGGCGGGCAGCTCGCGGAGCCGGTCGCACGCGAACCCCACCGGCGGGCCGGGACGGTACAGCGCGCGCGCCATCTCGGCGGGGAGATGGTCGAGCCCCTCGGCGGCGATGCGGCGCCACGGACCGTCCGGGAACCGGTCGAAGGACGCCGCGAGGAGCCGCGGCCGATCGATGTCGGTGACGTCGTCCAGCCGCGCCGAGACTCCGCTGCCGGCGTCGAGGGCGCGCGCTGCGGCCGCGATGCCGCGCAGCCAGTCCTCGTCGCTGTCGCACCAGGCGTACGCGGCCTCGATGATGCCGATCGGATCGAGCGCGCTGCGGCCCGGACACATCGGTCACGCTCCGCGGTGCCCGTTGAGCCGCGCGACGAGCCCGGCGCGAGAGCCGACGCCGAGCTTCCGGTACGCGCTCGACAGCTGCTTCGCGACGGTCTTCACGGACGTCCGCCGCCGCCCCGCGATCGCGGCGCCGGAGAGCCCCTCGCACGCGAGCAACGCCACGGCGCGCTCGGCGCACGTGAGCTGCGGCGGCAGCGGCGGCGCGATCGCGACCGGCCAGTGGAGCAGCACCAGATCGTCGTCGATCGCGCCGAGCGGCAGCTGTTCGAGCTCGTCCGGCGGCGGAAGCTCCGGCTGGCTCGGACGCCTCGACCCGCTCTCGCGCGGACGCCTCGCCGCGGAGTTCGTCATGGCGTTCCCCCGTGACGCAGATGCTGCCTCACTCCGCGCCCCCGTCGCCATCGTGCCTGATGTGTCCCCTCTTTTGCGCGGGATTGCGCAATCGGCGGCGTGGGGAATTCGTCGAGGCATCGACCGCGGGCAATCGGCTCGTCGCGGATCCGTCCCGTCGATTGATCGCTCTACCGTTCGCGGATCCGCTCGCCCGATCGCCATCCCCTCACGCGGTGGCCCCGACGCGTCGCGCGCGATGCCTCGACGCGATCACCATGGAACCGGCGCCGCTCGCGCGCGTAGCGTCGTGGTCGTCGCCGCGGGATGACGACGAGGAGGCCTGCCATGCAGAGCTCGTCGAAGACGTTGGGCGTGACCGAGGATCTCCGGTTGCGCTGCCGCTCGCATCCGTTGCGCGATCTCGCGATGGTCGCCGCAATCCTGTTGCTCATCGGCTCGTTCGTCGCGCACGCGATGAACCCCGCGCCGTCGTCGCCGGCGGCGGCGTACGCGAGCGCGCCGACCCGCGAGATCGTCGCCGTGCGGTCGCCGGAGCTCGTCGCCGCGCGATCGACCGAGGTCGCTGCGCGCCAGGGTCCGTTCGAGCAGGGCCGCCGCGCGCTCGTAGAGCGCGGATGGACGGACCCTGCCTGCACGTGCCCGTGATCTGACGGCCGGGTTCCCCGGGGGGCTGGGTGGGCCGGCCGGCGGGGTGCTACTCTCCCTGGCACCCCCCGATGAAGCAGCCGACCTCTCGCCTCCCGGCCCTCGATGGGCTCCGCGGTCTCGCGATCCTCTCGGTCCTGGCGTGGCACTACGTCGCCTCGATCGCTCCGTGGGAGTCTTCGTGGGGCCAGGCGGCGCGCACCGGGCTCGCGTTCGCGTGGAGCGGCGTCGACCTGTTCTTCGTGCTGTCCGGGTTCCTCATCGGAGGCATCGTCCTCGACAACCGGCAGGCGCCGAACTTCGTCTCCGTCTTCTACGGACGGCGCGCCCTGCGGATCCTGCCGCTGTACTGGCTGCTGCTCGTGGCCTTCGCCGCCTCCGGCGCGCTCCTCGGCGGCCGCATCTCCGCGGGTGCGGACGAGTGGCTGCACGGAAATCCCCAGTCGCTCTTCACCTACCTCACCTTCGGCCAGAACATCGCGACCGGCTTCTTCTCGCCGACCGTCGCGGAGCCCGGCTGGCTCAACGTGACGTGGTCGCTCGCGGTGGAGGAGCACTTCTACCTCGTGGTGCCGCTCGCGCTCGTGGTCCTGCCGGCGAGGGTGATCCCGTGGGCGCTCGGCTCCGTCGTGGCCGCCGGCCCGCTCATCCGCTGGCTCCTCGTCACCCGCAGCGATGCGTCGGTCTACGTCGTGACGCCGGCCCGCGTGGACACGCTCGTCCTCGGCGTGCTCTGCGCGTGGGCGCTGCGGCAGCCGCGGCTGCGGGCGGCGCTGACCGCGCCGCGGTTGATCGCGGTCGCGGCCACGCTCGCCGCGGCGCTCGTCGCGACGCAGCTGCACGACGTCGGCCTCGCGTTCCCGGTGCTCGCCTACTCCGCGCTGGGGCTCTTCCACGCGTGCGTGCTGGTCCTCGCGGTGACGCGGCAGCGCGGCGCGCTCGCCGCCGTCCTCCGCGTTCCGGCGCTGCAGCGCATCGGCCTGCTCGCCTACGGGCTCTACCTCTTCCATCAGCCGGTGAACGGCCTCGTGCACGCGCTCCTGTTCGACGCAGCGCCCGCCCTCACCGGATGGCGGGCCGGCGCCGCGACCGCCGTCGCGCTCGCGACGACCTTCGCGCTGGCAGAGCTGTCCTGGCGAGTCGTCGAGAAGCCGCTCATCTCGATCGGCCAGCGGCTCAGGTACGTCCGCGCGCCGTCGCAGGCGAGCGACACCGGCGCGAGCGCGAACGCGGCGCGGGAGCGCGCCGCGGCGTGACGCCCGCGCGGTCGCGCGGCGCTCGTCGCCGGCCGCCAGCTCACAGCCGCGCTCGCGCTCAGGGCTGCCGCGCCTTCAGGAGCTCCAGCACGAGATCGCGGAACGCGCTGACCTTCCGCGGGACGTGCTTCGCCGCCGGCGTCACGATGTGCAGGTGCCCGGCGTTGCGCTCGAAGCGCGGGAGCACCCGGACCAGCGTCCCTGCGAGCACGTCCGGTCCCGCGATGAAGGTGGGCAGGAGCCCGATGCCGGCGCCGCGCGCGACCGCCTCGCGGACGAACAACAGGTCGTCGCAGGTGATGCGGCCGTTCGAGCCGAGCGCGCGGACGTCGCGGGTAGCGCGCAGCTTCTGGGCGCCCGTCCGGAACACGACCCACTCGTGCTCGCCGAGCTCCTCCTCGGTCTTCGGCGTCCCGCGTCGCGCCAGGTACGAGGGCGCCGCGAAGAGCTGCACCACCACCGGCGCCGCGCGGCGCACGACGAGCGACGAGTCCTCGAGCTTCGCCGCGACGCGCAGCGCGACGTCGAAGCTCTCCGCGACGAGGTCGACGACGCGTCCGGTGAGCACCAGCTCGATCGAGACGGACGGATAGCGCGCGGCGTAGCGCGTCACGACCTCCGCGAGGAACAGCACGCCGAGATCGACCGGCGCGGTCACCCGCAGCATCCCCGACGGCTCCTCCTCTCGCTCCGGGACCTCGCCGAGCGCCGACTTCACGGACCGCAGCAGCGGCGTGAGGCGATCGTAGAGCGCCGTGCCGGCCTCGGTGAGCGACACCTGGCGCGTCGTCCTGAACAGGAGCTGCGCGCCGAGGTCGCTCTCGAGCCGCGCGACGCCGCGGCTCACCGACGACTTCGGCATCGCGAGCTCCTTCGCCGCAGCGGAGAAGCTCGACGTGCGCGCGACCGCCTCGAAGATGGTGAGCAGGTTCAGGTCCATCGTTCCTCCTGGGGAACGGAGATGTGCCCCGGAGGACATTGCGCTTCAAGGGGAACGGCGGCAAGTTCGTCCCCGTCACGCGCTGCTCCCCCCGACCCCGAAAGGAACAACAGATGAAGAAGATGCTCGCGTCGCTCCTCGCCCTCGCCCCGGCGCTCGCGCTGGCCGCCCCGACGACCTGGACCGTCGACCCGTCCCACTCGCAGGTGGGGTTCGCCGTGAAGCACCTCGTCATCTCGACGGTGCGCGGCGAGTTCGGCGCCTACTCGGGCCAGGTCCGCCTCGACGACGCGGACCTGACGAGGTCCTCCGTCGAGGCGACGGTCGACGTGAACAGCCTCGACACGAAGGTCGCCGACCGCGACGCACACCTCAAGTCGCCCGACTTCTTCGACGCCGCGAACCACCCGAAGATGACCTTCAAGTCCACGAAGGTGGAGAAGGCCGGGAAGGACAGGCTCAAGGTCCGCGGCGATCTCACGCTCCGCGGCGTCACGAAGCCGGTGACGCTCGACGTCACCGCGTCGCCCGAGGTGAAGGGGATGTCCGGCGAGGCGCGTCGCGCGTTCTCGGCGACGACGAAGATCAGCCGCAAGGACTTCGGGCTCACCTGGAACAAGGCCGTCGAGGCGGGCCCCGTGGTCGGCGACGAGGTCGCGATCACCCTCGAGCTCGAGGCCGTGAAGGACGCGCCGAAGACCGCGTCGAGGTGAGACGCGGCGGCGCGGCGCGCTGCCCACGCGCCGCGCCGCCGATCGCAGCACCGCTGCCGCTACCGCCCCGGCGCGGCAGCGGGCTGCGTGACTCCGGTTGCGAAAGAATCACCGCTGATCGAGGTCAATTTCGACGGGGCATCGAACCCCAACAAGTCGCACGACCCTGCGTCACGAGACCGCGGGATCCCCTGGCGGAGCGCCGCGCGGCGGGTGAAGCACGGCGCCGTTCGTCGTCGCGCTGGCCGCCGCTCGGGTGAGCGCGCCTTCGCGGGGTGGTCGAGCCTATAGTCGCGACGTGACCTGGCGCGAGCGGCTGTCGAACCTCGACGCGATGTTCCTCGACCTCGAGGACCGCGCCGCGCACATGCACGTCGGGTCCGTGTCGATCTACGAGGGATCGACGCCGCCCTACGACGAGCTCGTGGCGCTGATCGCGTCGCGGCTGGACCGGGTGCCTCGGTATCGCCAGCGGCTCGCGTTCGTGCCGCTCGGGCTCGATCGCCCGTCGTGGGTGGACGACCCGGATCTCGACCTCGAGTACCACGTACGCCACACCGCGCTCCCACCTCCCGGCGGCGCGGAGCCGCTCAAGCGGCTCGCGGGGCGCGTCTTCGGCCAGCAGCTCGATCGAGGCAAGCCGCTGTGGGAGATGTGGCTCATCGACGGGTTCGCGCCGAACCGCTTCGCGATCCTCTCGAAGGCGCACCACTGCATGATCGACGGCATCTCCGGCGTCGACCTCGCGACGATCCTCCACGATGCCGCGCGCGACGACACCGCGCCGCCCCCGCCCGCGCAGGATCGGCGCTGGGCCCCCCGCCCGCCGCCCACGGGCGCGGAGCTCGCGCTGCAGGCGCTGCGAGGACGCGTGACGCACCCGGTGTCGCTGGCGATGGACGCGCTCCACCCCTCGACGCCCGGGCGCAGGAAGCTGCGTGAGCTCGTGGCCGGCGTGAAGCCGCTCCTCGGCATCTCGCAGCTCGGACCGGCCCCGGATTGCTCGCTCAACCGGCCGGTGGGGCCCCACCGGCGCTGGGACATGGCGTCGCTCGATCTCGCGGCGGTGAAGCAGGTGCGCGCCGCCTTCGGGACGACGGTGAACGACGTCCTGCTCGCGGTGATCTCCGGCGCGCTGCGCGAGCTGCTCGCGTCGCGCGGCGAGCGTCCGCGCGGCGACCTGCGGGCGCTCGTCCCCGTGAGCGTGCGCGCGCCCGAGGCGCGCAACACCTACGGCAACCAGGTCACCGCGGTGTTCTGCCCGCTGCCGATCGGCGACGCGGATCCGGTCGTGCGGCTGCAGTCCGTCTCTCGCGCGATGAGGGGGCTCAAGGAAGGACGGCAGGCGGTGGGAGCGCTGGCGCTCACGCACCTTCGCGGGTTCGCGCCGCCGACGCTCGCCGCGCAGGCGGCGCGCCTCGCGGTCTCCTCGCGCTGGTTCAACGTGGTCGTCACGAACATCCCCGGACCGCAGCACCCGCTGTTCTTGCTCGGCCACAGGCTCGTCGAGTGTTACCCCGCGGTGCCGCTCGCGGCGAACCAGACCATCGGGGTCGCGCTCCTCAGCTACGACGGCAGGATCGGGATCGGGCTGCTCGGCGACGCCGACCTCGCCCGGGACTTGCCCGTCCTCGCGCGAGCGATACCCGAGGACCTGCGCGACCTGACCGCGCGCGCTGCCGCGAGCTGACGAGATGCCGACGATCCACCGAGATTCGCACGACATCCACTACGAGGTCGTCGGACGCCCCGGCGCGCCGCCGCTGCTGCTCGTCATGGGGATGGGCTTCTCGTCGCGAGCGTGGCACACGCTCCCGGAGCTGCTGCGAGACGACTTCCGCGTGGTCGTCTTCGACAACTGCGGCACCGGACGATCGTCCGCTCCACGGCGGCTCTACCGCACCCGCCGCATGGCGGAGGACGCGGCGGCGGTCCTCGACGCGCTCGGGCTCGAGCGCGTCTTCGTCTTCGGCATCTCGATGGGCGGCATGATCGCGCAGGAGCTGGCGCTCGCGCACCCGGAGCGCGTGCGCGCGCTCGCGCTGGGCGCGACGTTCGCCGGCCACCTGCGCAGCACGAAGCCGTCGCCGGCCGTCGCGTTCGAGCTCGTCCGCGCGGTCGTGCGCGGGGAGCGTGTGGCCCCGCGGCACCTCGCGCGACTCCTCGTCTCCCGCGAGTACTTCACGAGCGACCCCGAGGGCTTCGGGCGCTGGATGCGCATCGTCGAGCCGGTCCGCGGCTACGTCGCGCTGCGACAGGCGCTCGCGGTCGCGCTGCACGAGACGCGGCGACGGTTGCCGGGACTTCGAGTGCCGACCTTGGTCGTCACCGGAGACGCCGATCGGCTCGTGCCTCCCGCGAACTCACACGAGCTGGCGCGCCTGATCCCGGGCGCGAGGCTGCTGGTGTTGCGGGGCGCGGGTCACGTCTTCCCGGTCGAGCGGCCGGCCGAGACCGTGTCGGCGCTCAGGAGCTTCTTCCTCGGCGAGCACGGCCGCTCCGACGAGGACCGCGGCGAGGCCGAAGGAGTCGTCTCGGAGCCGCCGGGCGGCGTCGCCTAGGATCGCGCGTCACTCGAGGACGCGCTGGAGCTCCTGCGCGAGCAGGTCGGGGCGGTACGGCTTCGCGAGCACGCCCTGCACGTCGGAGGTCGGCAGCGAGTCGTACTCGCCGCTCGTGACGATGACCGGGCGGTGCATGTGTCGAGGCTCCGCCCGCAGCCACGACAGGAACGCCTGGCCGCTGACCCTCGGCATCGCGAGGTCGAGGATGATCGCGTCGGGCTCGAGGCCCGCCTGGATGAGCTCGATGGCGTCGTTGCCGTCGGCGGCCTCGACCGCCTCGTAGCCCCTCGCCTCCAGCCACTGCGCGATCATCCCGCGGAGGTCGTGCTCGTCCTCGATCACGAGGACCCGAGCGCGGGCGTCGACGCGACGCTCCCGGTTGACGCCGGTGACCTCGCTGCTCTCGCTCTTCTCCACCCCCTGGGGGCGGATCTCTTCCGCTTCGCTCACGCGGAAGAACCTGGCGATCTCGACTGCCGCGGGCAACAGAAGATCGGCCGGGCGCCCCGACCTCGCGCCACCCCTTCTGGTCTCAGCGGAACTGTGCGTGCGCGCGTACGCGGTCGAGCGCGTCGCCGAGGGCATCCATCGGAAAGGGGGCCGACGAACGGGCGAGCCGCTCGAGCCATCGCTGATCGAGCGGTCGCTTGAGATCGCCGCGGTCCACGGCCGCCGCGGTCGTGCCTGCCTTAGGACCCGAGGGATCGCCGACGCCGACGTGGAACCCCGCGAGCAGGAGCGCGCTGCGCACCGCCGTCGCGGTGCTGTACGTGAACAGCGTCGCGCGCGGTCCGCAGCGGCCGCGCAGGGCGCTGAACGCGCGGACCGTCCACATGTCCCCGTCCTGCCGCGGCGAGAACGGGTCCCAGAACACCACGTCGGCGAGGAGCTCCTGGCGAGGGAGCGTCTCGAGCGCGTCGCCCCGGACGAGCCGCCAGCGTGCGCGCTCCTCCTCGTGCACGCCGCTCTCGAGCAGCGAACGCGCCGCCGCGAGGTCCTGCGCCGCCATCCCGAGCCGCTCCGCCGACTCGTCCGTCGTGGCGAACGCGAGCGCGCCCGTGTCGCGCTCGAAGCTGACGATCTCGAGGTGGCGCGATCCGGGAGGCGCGCTCCGGGCCGCACGCAGCGCGGCGAGCGCGTTCGAGCCGGCGCCGAGCCCCACGTCGAAGAGGACGAGCGGCTCGCCTCCTTCCGCGAGGCGCTCGGCGAGCCTGGACTGGGCGACGTACAGCTTCTCCGACTCGGCGGCCGCGCCGACGACGGGATGCATGATCTCGCCCGCGACGCGGTCGCGGACCGCCGGGCCGCCTTCGGTGTGCACGATCTCGAAGCGCGGCTGCGCGGGGGGCGCGGGGCGAGCGCCGGGCGGCCTCGACTCGGGATCGTGCTCGTGCCGGTCGATCGCGGCGAGCGTCTCTCTCGCGAACTCGGCGTAGCGGCCCGCCTCGATCGCGGCGCGCGCTCCGCGGACGAGGTCGAAGTAGTGCTGCAGGTTGTGCACCGAGAGCAGGCGCGGACCGAGCGGCTCCTTGCACTTGAGCAGGTGGTAGAGATAGCCGCGGGTGTGCCGACGGCAGGTCGCGCAGTCGCAGGCGGCGTCGAGCGGCTCGTCCGAGAGCCGGTGATCGCTGCGGGTGAGCCGCACGCGGCCGGTGGACGTGAAGGCCGTCCCCTGCCACGCGAGCGACGTCGGGATCACGCAGTCGAACATGTCGACGCCCTGGGCGATCCCCTCGACGATGTCGGCGGGGGTGCCGACGCCCATCAGGTAGCGCGGCTTCCCCTCGGGCAGGAGCTCCGCGGCGCGCGCCACGAGATCGCTCCGCTCCGTGCGCGTGTCGCCCACCGCGAGGCCGCCGATCGCGAACCCGTCGAACGGGTGCTGCGTCAGGAACCGCGCCGACTCGGTGCGCAGCGCAGGCGAGAGGCCGCCCTGGACGATCGCGAACAGCGCCTGCTCGGGGTTCGTGCGCGCGGCGAGGCTGCGCAGCGCCCACCGGTGCGTCCGCTCCATCGCGTCGCGGATCTCGTCCACCGGCGACGTGGACGGCAGGCAGACGTCGAGCACCATCATGATGTCGGAGCCGAGCGCCGTCTGGACCTCGATCGACAGCTCGGGCGAGAGCTGGTGGAACCGCGAGTCGACGTAACTGCGGAAACGCGCGCCCTCCTCCGTGATGGTCCGGTCCTCGGAGAGCGAGAAGATCTGGAAGCCGCCCGAGTCGGTCAGGATCGGCCGCTCCCAGGCCATGAACCGGTGCAGGCCGCCGAAGTGACGCATCGCCTCGGGACCAGGGCGGAGGAGCAGGTGGTAGGTGTTCCCGAGGATGATCTCGGGCGCGAGGCGGTGGAGGTCGTCCGCGGTGAGACCCGTGACCGTGGCGCGGGTTCCGACCGGCATGAAGACGGGCGTCTCCACGCGGCCGTGTGGCGTCACGAACGAGCCGCGGCGGGCGTGGGTGGAGGAGTCGCGGGCGTGGACCTGGAAGGAGAAGGGCATGGGCTCCCGGAAGCTGAGGCTCGCGCCTTAGATAGCGGGTCGGGGCCCCTCCGGTCGAGCGGCGGGCGCTGGCGGCGAAGGCGCCGCGGACGAGCGTCGCCACGCTCCCGCCGCGCGCGCGTCGTGGGCAGCTCCCGCCGCGAGCGCGTCCAGGAGCCGTGCCCCTACTGCCGGGTGACGTAGTAGCGCGACACAGCGCAGCCGGGGCTCGCGCCCGGCAGGCGCACGACGTCCCAGGTCGCGTTCTGCTCGGCGGTCCAGTTCCACCACGGGCCGGTGTGCCCGCCGTCATGGTGGAGGACGTGGCCGATCTCGTGGACGAGCTGGGCCGTCTCGGGGCAGTCCGGATCGAGCACCTGCAGCTCGATGGTGCGGTTCTCGTCCCACCACGCACACCCGGAGGCGCCGGTCGTCGAGCCGCAGTCGATCTCCTGCGTGCCGTAGACGATCGCCCACCCCGCGAGCGTGTCCTCCGGCGCGTTCCAGTACGCCAGCGCGAGCCTGATGCTGCGCTCCACGTAGGTCGCCTCGAACGGCTGCGCGTTCGAGACGACGCACGCGCCCATGACGACCTCGTCGCACCTCGACGGCCGCACGTCCGGACTCGCCGAGCTCCCACCGCACCCGCTCGTGGCCAACGCCGCCGCGAGCGCCCACGCCGCCCCACGCCCCATGGACCGGAGGTGTCCACGGCCGCGCGGCGCGAATGCTGCCTGTCCGGGCAGAGCCCTGTCTTGCCGCTGGACTCCTCGCGGGACGTCGTTCCGCTACATCGCTCGCATGCGGAGGTACCTTCGCGCGCTCGGGATCATGGTGATGAGCAACGCGGTGGCGCCCACGGCGACGGTGATGCCGGTCGCCCAGAGCACGGGGCTCGTCGTGCGCTCGCGGTGCTTCGTCCAGCGGCGTCTCATGGCACTGCCTCCCTCGCGACCTCCGCGGCCGCCGTGGTGAGCTCCCGGTAGGCGATCGCGCGCACCAGCTCGAGCGCGGGCTCGACGGCCGCGCCGACGGTCGGCGACAACCCGATCCGCTCGACGATCTCGGCGGGCTCGCAGCCGACGACCACGACGCGCGGGAGCGCGCCCCCCATCATCCGCGCCGAGGCGAGGACCGCCGGCAGGCACATGCCGTGCGCGTCGGTGGGGGCGTCGTCGGGCTCGACGGTCACGTCCGGCTCGATCACGTAGAGCGTGCCCGGCGCTCCGCCGCGCGGCGCCGCGTCGACGGCGACGAGGAGGTCGAGCGGCTCCAGCAGCCGGTACGCGAGGTGGAGCCCGCGGATGCCGTAGTCGGCGACCACCACGCCGTCGGGCTGCGGCTCCGCTCCGAGGCGCCGCGCGACCTCGACGCCGAACCCGTCGTCGCCGAAGAAGACGTTGCCGATCCCGGCCACCAGCACGCGCTCGCTCACGGCGTCCCGCCCCCCTCCACGCGCGGGTCGGGCAGCGGCTCGACCTCGTCGAGGAAGAAGTGGTGGTAGCGACCGTACCAGTCGTGGAGCTCCGCTGCGGGGTCGCCGTCGATCGTGACCGCGAGGCAGTCGCGGCCGTCCACGTCCCTGCGTACGACGCGGACCGTCGCGGTGCAGCCGGCGTACAGCAGGTCCTGCGCGTCGGCTCGCCGGACGCCGGGCCGCAGCCGGACGCGCGACCCCGGGCCGATGCCCGCCGCGGTCGCGTCGTTCCCCGCGCGCGCCGGCGAGGAGCGCTTCGGGATCATCTCGGCGCGCAGCAGGTCCCGCGCTGCACCGTGCAGCCGCGCGAGCAGCTCCGGCGGCATGCCGTCCACGCGGTCGACGATCGCCGCGGCGCGCGCGTCGGTCGCGCGGGCATCCCGCTTCTCCTCGTCGGTCAGCGCCGCCGTGCGGAGCGTCAGGATCTCGTCGATCTCGGTCGCGTCGAAGAGATCTCCGGCGCTCTCCGGCGCGATCTGCGGATGATCGTAGAGGATGATGGGCGAGGCGAGCACGAGGTCGCGCCGCCCCGGCTCGCCGGCCAGCACCGGGAACGTGCGGGTGTTGCGGCAGCTCGCCGCCGCAGCGGCGGCCCATCCCGGCGGATCGAGCAGCGACACGAACTCGCCGCCCGAAACGGCGAGCAGGAGGTGGGTCGCGATGCAGGACGAGCGCAGGGCGTCGTCGCGGCGAGCGCACGGATCCTGCCATGGCGTCTCGTTCTCGACGCGGACGTGGAGGCGCACGAGCGGGCGCTCCGCCGCGACCGGCTGCGCCCGGATCCAAACCGTCCCGCGGACCGGCGCGCGGTCGCGCTCCACCGTCGCGGCGAGCGCTCCGCGGCGATCGTGGACGAGCTCCGTCTCGCTGCCACCCTCCACCTCGAACGGCACCGAGGAGTCGGATCCAGCCGGCGTGATCGCGTGCCGGAGCTCGACCTCGCGGACGTCGCCCTCGTCCCACGAGACGAGCCGGCGGCCGTCGACGTCGAGCGACTCCACCTCGTGCACCCCACCGTCTCCGTCCCTCGCCGCGA
Organism: Anaeromyxobacteraceae bacterium; assembly: GCA_035702585.1. Classification (GTDB taxonomy): domain Bacteria; phylum Myxococcota; class Myxococcia; order Myxococcales; family Anaeromyxobacteraceae; genus DASSQI01. The sequence continues at coordinate 26,505 of DASSQI010000054.1, read as the reverse complement.
GGACGCGACGGCGGCGCGCGTGCAGGAACCGCAGCTTCCCCTCGAGCTCCACCAGCCCCGACCGATCCGCGCACTCGACGAGGCACTGCGCCTCCATCCACCAGGACTCGCAGCCGCCCGCCTCGCTCCAGCTTCGCGGCGCGAGGACGCCGAAGGTGAAGCGGTAGCGGTTCTTCGTCGAGGACGCCCGGTACGGGTAGAGGACGTAGCCCTCGAGGAGGACCGCGTCCGCGATCTGCCGCGCGCGGTCGAAGCTCACCTGGCGTCTCCCGAGTCCTTGCGGCGCAGCGGCTTGCCGCGCGCGCGCAGCTGGTCGAGGAACGCCGCGATCTCGTCGCGAACCGCGTCGCCGCCGTCGAGCCCCTTCCACCTGCGCCGGATCCGCCCGACCAGCTCGTAGCAGGCGTCGATCGGCGCGAGGAGGCACTCGCAGGTCGGCGCGCCGCGCTCCGCGTGCACGAGCAGCGCCTCCACGTCGGGCTCGGCGCTCGCGACGAGCGCGTTCTGCTCGGCGAGCGCGCGCCACGCCTCGAGCGGCAGCTCCGACTCGATCGCGCCGGCGGGGCTCGGATACAGCGCGACCCAGCGACGTACGGAGGAGCTGAAGAACACGAACGCGAGCCCGACCGGGATCTGGAGCTCGGCCCACTGCTCCTGGGCGAGGCTGAGCGCGGGCTCCACGACCACCCGCTCCGGGATCGTGCGGTACCGTCCGCCGCCTCCCGACTGGACGAAGAGCATCGCGCAGGTGGCGCAGGCGCAGCACACCGCGCGGCGCTCGAGGTCCACGACGTGGCGGTGGCGCTCCCCGGCCGGCGCGGCGCACAGCTCGCACACCTCGACCGCCGGGGCCGCGCGCGGTCGGCGCGCGTAACGGCCGAGCGCCTCGAGCGCGTTCATGGGACCGCCCCGCTCGACGGTGGCCGCAGCTGCACGAGCCGCTCCGAGGGCTGTCGCGGAGCCTCGAGCCCGTCGATCTCGACGCGCGTGACCTCCGGCGCCGCCTCGACGATGGTGCGCTCGATCGCCTTCGCGACGCTCGGGCCCGACGACGCGCAGCTCCGAGGATCCGCCGTAGCGCGAAGGTGCACGGTGCCGTCGGCGTCGAGCCCGAGGACCTCGATCTCGTGCGTGCCGAGGCGCGCGCGGGCCTCCTCGACGGCGCGCTCGACGCGCTCCGCGGTGGACGACGGGTGGAGTCCGTGCAGGACGAGCAGGCTCGAGACGAGCTCGTCCTCGCGCAGCCGCCCGGCGAGCGAGCCGGGTACGCGCTCCACCTCCACCGCGTGGCTGAGGACGCGCTCCAGCCCCGCGCCGTACAGCTCGAGGAGCCTCTGGACCAGCTCCTCGACGCGCTGCCACGCCGTGGGCCCGACCATCCCGCGGACGTCCTCGAGGAGCTGCGCGATGCGATCACCAGCGCCCCGGAGCTCGTCCTCCGTGGGCGCCGGGCGCGGCGCCGCGCTCGCCGGATCCGACGTCATCGCTCAGGCCGGCGGGAGATTCGGGGAGCGCGGGTCGATGGGGTTGCGCGCCCGGGGGTTTATCCCGGTGGAGCGGGCCGCCGTCGCCTTGATGTCCGACACGCCCCTGCGCGGCGCGGGGCCGGTCGAGTAGAAGCCGACCTGATCCGCGGCGCCCACCTGGTTGCCGCCGCGGATGCCGCGCACGTGCGACGGCGCCGAGGGCTTCGTGTCGGGCTTGCCCACGCGCAGGTTCGCGAAGATCCGGGGCCGTTTCATGGCTTCCCTCCGAGCGCGCCGAGGCCGAGCATCGGCGAGTGCCGCTGTTCGACGACCTTGCCGTTCCCGACGTACATGTGGACGCCGCACGGCAGGCACGGATCGAAGCTCCGGACCGTGCGCATGATGTCGATGCCCTTGAACCCCGCCTGCCCGTTCTCCTCGAAGATCGGCAGCCCCTGCACGGCGTCCTCGTAGGGCCCCGGCGTCCCGTACTGGTCGCGCGGGCTCGCGTTCCACGGCGTCGGCGGGTACGGGTGATAGTTCGCGATCTTGCCGTCGCGGATGACGAGGTGGTGCGAGAGCACGCCGCGGACCGCCTCGTGGAACCCGCAGCCGATCCCGTCCTCCGGCACGTCGAACTCCTGGAAGACCTTCACGTCCCCCTGCCGGATCAGCTCCATCGCGCGCTCGACGAAGTAGACCGCCATCGCGCCGGCGTAGGCGATGAAGTAGGCGCGGGCGCGGGTTCGCTCGATCGTGTTCGCCCACTGCGGGATCTTCCACTCGTAGCGGGTCTCCGGGAACGACGCCGTCTTCGGGAAGCTCATGACGACGCTGCTCCCCGTCGACTTCACGTATGGTGTGTCCACGAGCTTCGCGAGCGCGGTCACCCACAGCCGCGCGAGCGGGCCGCCGCCGGTGTCGAGCGCGAGGTGATCGCCGGTGCGCTTGTCGAGCCACCGCGGGCTCATGACCCAGCTGTACGGGCCGTCCTTCAGGTCGCGCTTCTGCGGCTTCGGGATCGTGGTCTGGTTCCACGGGTGGCGCTTGTCGACGGCGTTGCCGAGCGGGTCCTCCTGCACGAACGTCTCTTCCTGCTCCCAGTCGTCGTAGAACGAGTTCCCGAGGAGGATCCGGATCCCGAGGTTGATGTCGACGAGGTCGGTCGTGACGAGCTTGCCGTCCACGACCACGCCCGGCGTGACGTACATCGCGCGGCCCCACTCGGTCATGCGACGGTACGAGTAGTCGCAGACGTCCGGGTTCTGGAACGACCCCCAGCAGCCGAGCAGCACGCGCCGGTCGCCGACCTTCTCGTAGCCGGGCATCGCCTCGTAGAAGAAGTCGAGCAGGTCGTCGTTGAGCGGGACGAGGCGTTTCGCGAAGTCGAGGAACCGCAGCAGGCGCGACAGGTAGTCGGTGAAGACCTGCGGCGTGCCGACGGTCCCCGTGCCGCCGGCGTAGAGCGTGGAGGGGTGCACGTGGCGCCCTTCCATGAGGCAGAACATCTCGCGCGTGAGGCGGCTCATCACCAGCGCCTCGCGATACATCGCGCCCGTGAACGGGTTGTACGACCGCATGATGTCCGCGATCGTCCGGTGGCCGTGCACGTCCGCGTGCGGCGCCGCCGTGTGCTCGGCCTTCTCGAGCACGCCGGGGTTGGTCTCCTTCACCATGCGCTCGCAGTAGTCGACCATCACCAGGTTGTCCTGGAAGATGGCGTGGTCGAACATGTACTCGGCCGCCTCGCCGAGGTTGAAGATGCACTCGGCGAGCGGCGGCATCTTGATGCCGTACGCCATGTTCTGCGCGTACACCGAGCAGGTCGTGTGGTTGTCCCCGCAGATGCCGCAGATGCGGCTCGTGATGAAGCCGGCGTCGCGGGGGTCCTTGCCCTTCATGAACACGCTGTAGCCTCGGAAGAGCGACGACGTGCTCTTGCACTCGACGACCTCGCGGTTGTCGAAGTCGATCTTCGTGTAGATGCCGAGGTTGCCGATGATGCGGGTGATCGGATCCCACGCCATCTCGACGAGGTTCCGCTGGACGTTCGTCTCCGTGCGCATCGCCGCCCCCCTCAGTGGAACTTCGGATCGCCGGCGAGCTCGGACGCGCGGTCGCGCGCTCGTATCGGAGCGACGGTGGCGCCGCGGCCCGCCGGCTCGTCGCGCGGGTGCGGCCAGCGCGGGTTGTAGCCGGTGGTCAGCTCGGGGCGGTTGTGACGCCACCGAGGCTCGGCGTTCATGGTGTCGTTCGTCATCGCCCGCAGCGCGCGGATCATCCGGCCGTACGTCCTGATGACGTTGCCGGAGAGCGCCGCTCCGGGAGGCTCGTCCATGAACGGCATGAACTTGTCGGGGAAGCCCGGCATCGTGCAGCCGATGCAGATGCCGCCGACGTTGGGGCAGCCTCCGATGCCGGCCATCCAGCCGCGCTTCGGGACGTTGCAGTTCACGACCGGTCCCCAGCAGCCGACCTTCACCTGGCACTTCGGCGAGTTGTAGTCGAGCGCGAAGTCGCCCTGCTCGTAGTAGCCCGCGCGGTCGCAGCCCTCGTGCACCGTCTTTCCGAAGAGCCACGTCGGCCGGAGCTCCTGGTCGAGCGGGATCATCGGGTTCAGCCCCGCCGCCTGGTACAGGAGCCAGGTCAGCGTCTCCATGAAGTTGTCGGGCTGCACCGGGCAGCCCGGCACGTTCACGACGGGGATGCCGGCCGTCGATCGGAAGTCCCAGCCGAGATAGTCGGCGAGGCCCATGCAGCCGGTCGCGTTGCCGGCCATCGCGTGGATGCCGCCGTACGTCGCGCAGGTGCCGATCGCGACGACGGCCCACGCGCGCGGCGCGAGCTCGTCGATCCAGTCGTTGATCGGCTTCGGCTGGCCGTCGGCGCGGTTGCCGAACGAGGTCCAGAAGCCCTCGCCGTTGATCCGCTCGTTCGGGATCGAGCCCTCGATCACGAGGACGAACGGCGCGGCGAGCTCCCCGCGCGCGGCCTGGTGGAAGACGCGCAGATAGTCCTCGCCACCCAGCGAGTAGTCCAGGACCTTGTTGTGCAGGTGGACCTTGGGGATCCCGGGGATGAGGCCCAGGACGACGTCCTCGATCGCAGGTTGCTCGGCGGCGGTGACGGAGACCGTGTCGCCGTCGCAGCTCATCCCCTCGGAGATCCAGAGGACGTGGACCTCTTCAACGCCCGACTTCGTCGCCATGGGTCCCTCCCGACGTAGCGCCGCGCAAAACGTGGGAGCGCGCCCCACTCACGTCAATGCGCGATCCTTCGGGGTTCCGGCGTCGTGGTGACGGATCGCCGCGATCGCGCCGTGGAGCCAGGCGTACCAGCGGTCGAGGCCGTCGCCTCGAGCCGCCGAGATCGACAGCACCTCGAGCGCCGGATTGACCTGACGAGCACGGGAGATGCAAAGCGCCTCGTCGAACGCGACGTGCGGCGCGAGATCGATCTTGTTCAGCAGCATGAGCTTCGCCGCCCGGAACATGTGCGGATACTTGAGCGGCTTGTCAGCGCCCTCCGGCGTCGACGCGACGACGACCTTCGCGTGCTCGCCGAGGTCGAACATCGCCGGACACACGAGGTTTCCGACGTTCTCGATGAAGAGCAGCGCTCCGCGCGGAGGATCGAGCGCTCGCAGCGCGTCGGAGATCATCGCGGCGTCGAGGTGGCAGCCGCGGCCGGTGTTGATCTGCAGGACGGGACAGCCCGCGGCGCGGATCCTCTCCGCGTCGAGCGGCGTCTCCTGATCGCCTTCCACCACCGCGACCGGCAGCTCGCCTCGTACTTCACGGAGCGTCCGCTCGAGGAGCGTCGTCTTGCCCGCGCCCGGCGAGCTGACGAGGTTCAGCGCCAGGATCTCGCGCTCCCCGAGCCACGCGCGGTTGCGCAGCGCGATCGCGTCGTTCTTCGCGAGGACGTCCTGCTCGAGCCGCACGATCCGGCCCGGCGTGAACGCCGGCGGCGCGAGGAGGCCGGCGTGCCGGTGCGGGTGCTCGTGGGCGTGATCGGCGTGGGGGTGCTCGCGGGAGTGATCTGCGTGGACGGGGCCCCCGCCACAGCCGCACGTGGCGCACATCAGGCGAGCTCCACGGCAGTCACCAGCATGCGGTCCCCGGCCACGACGTGAAGGTCCGCGCTCCCGCAGGCGCAGAGCGGGATCGCGCCGTCGATCGCGACGTCCTGCGCGCCGCAGCCGCGGCAGCAAGCCCGGCCGGCCACCTCGTCGATCTCGAGCGAGGCCCCCTGCACGCCCGTGCCCCGAGCGCACAGCTCGAAGCAGAACCTCACCGCCTCGGGCTCGATGCAGCTCAGCTTGCCGATCTCGAGGAAGACCCGCGCGACGCGCGCGTCGCCGGTCCGCTCGCGGATCGCGTCGACGATGCCCTCGGCGATGCTGAGCTCGTGCATGGGATCCACCCCGGAGCGAAGGCATGATCATCGAGCGCCGGGCGGCAAAGGGTCAGCCACGCGTGGGGGGCTTGTTCGCCGACCGCGGGAGCACACGCTTCAGGGCGACGGCCGCAGACGATCCGGTGCGTGCGCTCGCAGAGAGGGCGCTCGGTGATGCGGGCTTCGCCGTCGTGAGACGGGCCGCTGCGCCCGGCGGGCGTCCACGCCCGGAGGACGGAAGAGCGATGTGCCTCGGGATCCCCGGCGAGATCATCGGCGTCCGCCACGCAGACGGAGTGCGGATGGCCGACGTCCGGTTCGCCGGCATCACGCGCGAGGTCTGCCTGGAGTGCCTGCCCGAGGCCGGCGAGGGCGACTACGTGCTCGTCCACGTCGGGTTCGCGATCTCCCGCATCGACCGCGAAGAGGCGGAGCGCGCCTACCGCGCGCTCGACCTCATGGGCCACACGGCGGAGCTCGTCGCCGACCGCAAGGACGAGATCGAGCGAGGGCCGCCGTGAAGTATCTCGACGAGTACCGGGATCCCGCGCTCGCGGCGAAGATCGCGGAGCGCATCGCCGCGACCGTCACCCGCCCGTGGGTGATCATGGAGGTGTGCGGCGGGCAGACGCACTCGATCGTCCGCTACGGCATCGACCGCGTCCTCCCGGAGCTGGTCGAGCTGGTGCACGGCCCGGGCTGCCCCGTGTGCGTCACGTCGCTCGAGATGATCGACCGCGCCCACGCGATCGCGAGCCAGCCGGACGTCATCTTCACGTCGTTCGGCGACATGCTGCGCGTGCCCGGCTCGCGCGGCGACCTGCTCACGCTCCGAAGCCGCGGGGCCGACGTCCGCGTCGTCTACGCTCCGCTCGACGCGGTGCGCATCGCCCGCGAGAACCCGTCGAAGCGGGTCGTCTTCTTCGCCGTCGGATTCGAGACCACGGCGCCCGCGAACGCGATGGCGGTCCGCAGCGCCCGCGCGCAGGGCGTCACGAACTTCTCGGTGCTCGTCTCGCACGTGCTCGTCCCGCCGATGATCGCCGCGATCCTCCAGTCGCGGGACAACCGCGTGCAGGCGTTCCTCGGCCCCGGCCACGTGTGCGCCGTCATGGGCTTCCGCGAGTACGACGCGATCGCGCGCCGGTACCGCGTGCCCATCGTCGTCACCGGGTTCGAGCCGCTCGACCTGCTCGAGGGGATCCTCATGACGGTGACGCAGCTCGAGGCCGGACGTGCGGAGGTCGAGAACCAGTACGTCCGCGCCGTGGCGCACGACGGGAACCGCCCGGCGCGCGAGCTCGTCGCGGACGTGTTCGAGATCTCGGACCGCAAGTGGCGCGGCGTCGGGTCGATCCCGAAGTCCGGCTATCACCTCGCCCCGGAGTACCGCGCGCACGACGCGGAGCGGATCTTCGAGGTGGACGAGATCGCGACGCTGGAGTCGCCGCTGTGCATCAGCGGTCAGATCCTGCGGGGGCTGAAGAAGCCCTGGGACTGCCCCGCGTTCGGGCGCGAGTGCACGCCGCAGTCGCCGCTCGGGGCGACGATGGTGTCCGCGGAGGGCGCGTGCGCCGCCTACCACGCCTACGGTCGCCACCTCGAGCGCGAGGGCTTCGGCGACCGCGAAGGCGCCGGCCCGCGCGAGCCGGTGGAGGGCGGCGCGCTCGCCGCGGGATCACCGTGAAGGACGCGATCCTGCGCAAGGCGCGCGAGAGCGCCGAGGTGAAGCTGCGGTTCTTCGAGGAGGAGGCGCCCGCGCTCGAGCGCTGCGTCCTCGCGCTCGCGGAGCGGTTCCGCGCCGGCGGCAGGCTGCTCGTCATGGGCAACGGCGGCTCGGCGTGCGACGCGGAGCACGTCGCCATCGAGTTCGTCCACCCGATCGTGGAGAAGCGCCGGCCGCTGCCGGCGGTCGCGCTCACCTCCTCGACCGCCGCGATCACGGCCATCGGGAACGACACCGACTTCGCGCGCGTGTTCGTCGATCAGCTCGAGATCATGTCGCGCCCCGGAGACGTCGCGCTCGGCATCTCGACGTCCGGCGCCTCGTCGAACGTGAACCGCGCGCTCAAGAGGGCCCGCGAGCTGGGGCTCCTCACGATCGGCTTCGCCGGACGCGACGGAGGCCGGATGCCGGACGTCTGCGACCACTGCTTCGTCGTGAAGACCTGGTCGGTGCACCGCGTCCAGGAGACCCACACCGCGCTCTTGCACCTGCTCTGGGACGAGGTGCACGTCGCGCTCGGAGAGGACGATGTCCTCTAGCGAACAGGCCGCGCCCTTCTCGTCGTGCGCGCTGCCGAGCACGGACACCACGCGCATCCTCATGGGCCACGGCAGCGGCGGGAAGCTCACCGCCCGGCTCGTAGAGGACCTCCTGCTGCCCGCCTTCGAGAACCCGCACCTCGCGGCGCTCGACGATCAGGCGCTCGTCGAGGTCGGAGGAGCTCGCCTCGCGTTCACCACCGACTCGTACGTCGTGACGCCGCTGTTCTTCCCCGGCGGCGACATCGGCGAGCTCGCCGTGAACGGCACAGTGAACGACCTCGCGATGGGCGGCGCGCGGCCGCTCTTCCTGTCGCTCTCGCTCATCCTCGAGGAGGGGCTCGCGATCGAGGAGCTGGAGCGCGTGATCGCGTCGATCCGGCGGGCGGCGGCGGAGGCCGGCGTGCTCGTCGTGACCGGCGATACGAAGGTCGTGAACCGCGGGAAGGGCGACAAGCTGTACGTGAACACCGCCGGGATCGGCGCGCCGATCCCCGGGACCAGCCTGTCCTCGCGCAACGTGGCGGCGGGCGACGTCGTGCTGCTGTCCGGCGCGATCGGAGATCACGGCGTCGCGATCCTGTCACAGCGGGAGGGGCTCGAGTTCGGCGGCGCCGTCGAGAGCGACACCGCGCCGCTGCACGACCTCGTCGCCGCGATGCTCGACGCGTACCCCGGCGTGCACGCGATGCGGGACCCCACACGAGGGGGCCTCGCGGCGACGCTCGTCGAGATCGCGTCGCGGCAGAAGCTCGGCGTCGAGGCCGACGAGCGCGCGATCCCTGTGCACGATGCGGTCCGCGGCGCGTGCGAGATGCTGGGGCTCGATCCGCTCAACGTCGCGAACGAGGGAAAGCTCGTCGCGTTCGTCCCGGAGGACGGCGCGGACGCGGTGCTCGCGGCCATGCGGCGTCACCCGCTCGGACGCGACGCGGCGCGGATCGGCCGCGTGACCTCGGCTCGCCCCGGCTTCGTCACGCTGCGCACGCCGATCGGCGGGCGGCGGATCCTGGACCTGCCGTTCGGGGAGTCGCTGCCGAGGATCTGCTGACGCTCAGGCGCGGCGCGGCGCGGGCGGGCCGCGCGTCAGCTGCTCGCGCGCGATCGCGTTCGCCACGGCTTGGAGCCGCTCGTCGAGCGTCGGCTTGTGCTCCGCCTCCGGCGACGGAACGAGCGCGAAGGCGAGCATCGCGAGGGCGACGATGATGTTGTTCCAGACCGTCGGGCGCAGGTGTGGCAGCCACAGGGTCGAGAACACGAGCCAGGCCGACAGCAGCACGTTCCAGTAGCGCGCGCGGGGGTACGACACCGCTGCGACGGCGATCACCGCGCACAGCAGGCCGACGAGCCACGTGTTCGTGAACTGCGGGTCCGGGTGGCGCCACACGAACGCGGAGAGGAACAGCCACGAGCCGACCAGCAGATTCAACGTCCGTGCGATCATGATCCAGATTTATGGACCGCGAGGTTCGCGTTCCACGCCCCGCCGCACGAAAGAGGTGATCGACGGGACGCCGGCGCCACCGCGAACGCGCGCCGGGCGGGATGGCGAGCGTTCGCCGGGGCGGCAGCGTGGATCAGCGGCGTTCGAGGCCGTTCGGCGTCATCGCGACCTCCTCGCCGACCCGGAAGGCGATCGGGCCGTCGAACCGGAACCGCCGACGCGTCCCGTCGTCGAACCGCACGAGGATCTCGTGCGAGACCTGCTGGCCCGATCCCTGGCTGGCGGCGGCGCCGACCATCGCTCCGCCGACCGCGCCCACGGCGGCACCCGCGCCGCTCAGGTGGCTGTGCGCGCGTCCCCAGCGATCGTAGTGCGTGTGCCCGCCGAGCATCCCGCCGAAGAGTCCGCCGATGAGCGCGCCCGCGAGGGCGCCGCCGGCCGGGTCCCCTTGCTGCTGCGTCACGATCTCGCGAACGCGCTCCACGCGTCCGCGGCGCTCCCACGAGTACTCCTCGCCGCTCCACGCCGTCGTGCGGCTGGTCGTGGTGACGCAGCCGACCAGCAGGAGCGGGACGAGGGCGACGGCGATGGCGCGCATTCTCATGACGTACTCCAGAACAGCCGAGCGAAGCGACCGCTTTCACCCTCCCGACCATGCACCGCCCGCGCCAGCGCGCGCCGCACGCAAGCGCCCGAGATCTCGTCGGTTTTGCGGACCGCGCGGCCGCGCACGGCGTGAACGGGCGGCACGGTCTCCGGCGCCGCGTGGCTGCGCGGCGTCAGTGCTTCGCCGCCCTGGCGCGCCGCTCCAGCTCCTCGGGCGGGACGTCCTCGACGTGCGTGGCGACGTACCAGACGTGGCCGAACGGGTCGGTGATGCCGCCCGTCCGATCGCCGTAGAACTGGTCCTCCACGGGACGCGTGAGCTTCGCGCCGGCCTCGACGGCCCGCTTCACGGTCGCGTCGACGTCCTCGACGTACAGGAGGAGCGTGACAGGGCTCCCGCCGTACGCCTCGGGGCCGCGGAACCCGCGCATCTCCTGCTCGTCCGCGAGCATCAGGCAGGAGTCGCCGATCTCGAGCTCCGCGTGACCGATGCCACCGCCGGGCTCGGCCATCCGGAAGCGCTCCTTCGCGCCGAACGCCGCCTTGTAGAACTCGATCGCGCGCGCGGCTCCCTTCACGACCAGGTACGGGGTGATGCTGTGATAGCCGTCCGGGATCGGCTTCACCTGACCAGCCATGGCGTCCTCCTCGAAGGAGCAGGTCCATGACGCGGCGCGCGTGTCGGGTCGAGTCCCAGCCGGGCACCGAGCTTCGCGGCGGGCGTCCTTCCGGCGCCGACCGGATTCCACCGCGGCGCCGGCCGGATTCCACTATCGTGGTCCGCCATGTTCAAGGCGATCCTGGTGGAGCAGGTCGAAGGCCGCCACGCCGCGCGCCTCGCGGAGCTCTCCCCCGAGCAGCTCCCGGCCGGCAACGTCACCGTCCGCGTCGCGTACTCGACCGTGAACTACAAGGACGGGCTCGCGATCACCGGGCGCTCCCCGGTCGTCCGGAAGTTCCCGATGGTGCCGGGCATCGACCTCGCGGGCACGGTCGAGGAGAGCACGCACCCTTCGTGGAAGCCGGGAGACCGCGTGCTCCTGAACGGCTGGGGCATCGGCGAGGCGCACTGGGGCGGATACGCGCAGCGCGCGCGCGTGGACGGCGACTGGCTGCTCGCGATCCCCGCGGCGATGTCGGAGCGCCAGGCGATGGCGATCGGCACCGCCGGGTACACGGCGACGCTGTGCGTGCTCGCGCTCGAGGAGCACGGCGTCCGGCCCGGCGACGGCGAGGTCCTCGTCACCGGCGCGAGCGGCGGCGTGGGCAGCGTGGCCATCCCGCTCCTCGCGGCGCGCGGCTACCGCGTGATCGCGTCCACCGGCAGGCCCGAGCAGGAGGACTACCTCCGGTCGCTCGGGGCGAGCGGCGTCATCCCGCGCTCGGAGCTGTCGGGCCCCGGCAAGCCGCTGGGCAAGGAGCGCTGGGCAGGCGTCGTCGACGCCGTGGGGAGCCAGACCCTCGCGAACGCCTGCGCCACGACGCGCTACCGCGGCGCCGTGGCGGCCTGCGGGCTCGCCGGTGGGATGGACTTCCCGGTGACCGTCGCGCCGTTCATCCTGCGCGGCGTCACGCTGTACGGCATCGACAGCGTGCGCGCGCCGCGCGCCGAGCGCGAGGCGGCCTGGGCGCGGCTCGCGACCGATCTCGACCCGGCGAAGCTCGACGCGCTCACGACCGAGATCGCGCTCGGAGACGTGTTCGGCGCCGCCGAGGAGATCCTCGCCGGCAAGGTGCGCGGCCGGCTCGTGGTCGACGTGAACCGCTGACCGAGGCGGTCACCCGCAGCCGTCGGGGCCGCACACCGCGCCCTCCGCGTACTCCGCGGCGGGAGGGCGCTCGTTCCACGCCTGCAACAGCGCCTCGTGGAGCACCTCGACGGGCTGCGCGCCCGCGACGCCGTACACGCCGCCGAGCACGAAGAACGGAACGGCGTCGATCCCGAACTCCCGCGCCTCCTCCTCGTCCGCGCGCACCTGCGCGGTGAAGGCGTCGCTCGAGAGCAGCTTGCGCACCTCCGCGGAGTCGAGCCCCACCTCCGCCGAGAGCCGCGCCAGCGCCTCGGGATCGCCGATCGCCTCGCCCTCGGTCATGTACGCGCGGAGGAGGCGCTCCTTCACCGCGCCCTGCACGCCGCGCTCGCGCGCGAGGTGGAGCACGCGGTGCGCGTCGAAGGTGTTGCCGGGCTTCACGAGGTCGAAGCGGAACGTGAGCCCGTCGCCGGCCGCGACCGACGTCATGCGATCGATCATCGCCTGCGCCTGCGCGACCGGGACGCGGTACTTCCGCGCCAGCCGCTCCGCGTACGGGACGTCGGGCTGCACCCGCGGAGCCGTCGGATCGAGCTCGAACGCCCGCCAGACGACCTCGACTTCTCCCGGCGAGGGCATCCGCGCGATCGCGGCCTCCAGCCGCCTCTTCCCGACGTAGCACCACGGGCACGCGATGTCCGACCAGACCTGAACCTCGAGCTTCTGCATGGCCATCACATAATCGGCGGCGAGCGCTCCGGCCGTGCGAACCCGGCCGCGCGGACCCGGCGGAGCCGAACAACGGCCTTGACTCGGCGCAAGGTGACGCCGAAAACGGAGCGCTCGCGTCCGCGGAGGTCTCATGTCGGGTCTCGTCGCCAGTCTGTGCTTCCAGCTCGTCCTTCTCTCCGGCCCGGCGGCAGCCCCGGCCACGGAGGCGCCCGTGAAGAATCCCCTGCTCCAGGCGTGGAGCGGCCCGCACGCAGGCGTGCCGCCGTTCGACGTCGTGAAGGTCGAGCACTTCGAGCCCGCGCTCGGGGCCGCCATGGCCGAGCAGCTCGCCGCGATCGACGCGATCGCGGCCGACCCGGCCCCGGCCACGTTCGACAACACCTTCGCCGCGCTCGAGCGCTCCGGCCGGACGCTCGACCGCGTGTCGAGCGTCTACGGCGTGTTCTCCTCGACGATGGCGACCCCGGAGTTCCAGGCCGTCGAGCGGACGATGGCGCCGAAGCTCGCCGCGTTCCAGGACAGGATCACGCAGAACGAGAAGCTCTTCGCGCGTATCGCGGCCGTGTACGACTCGCGCGAGCAGTCCTGCAAGACGCCCGAGCAGCGGCGCCTCGCGTGGCTGTACTACACGAACTTCGCTCGCGCGGGCGCGAAGGCGGACGCCGCCGCGAAGAAGCGCATCGCCGAGATCAACGAGCGGCTCGCGACGCTCTACACGGCCTTCTCGCAGAACGTCCTCGCCGAGGAAGGCGACTACATGCTCGTCCTCGAGACCGAGGCGGACCTCGCCGGCCTGCCGCAGTCGGTCCGCGCGGCGATGTCGGCGGCCGCGGAGGCGCGCGGGAAGAAGGGCAAGTGGGCGGTGACGAACACGCGCTCCAGCGTGGAGCCCTTCCTCGCCTACTCCGCTCGCCGCGACCTGCGCGAGAAGGTCTGGCGCAACTTCACCACGCGCGGCGATCACGGCGACGCGCGCGACAACAAGGCGACCATCACCGAGATCCTGAAGCTCCGGGCCGAGCGCGCGCGCCTGCTCGGCTACGAGACGCACGCGCACTGGCGGCTCGAGGACCAGATGGCGAAGACGCCCGAGCGCGCGATGGAGCTCATGGAGGCGGTGTGGCCCGCGGCGGTGGCCCGCGTCGCCGAGGAGGTCGCCGACATGCAGGCGATCGCCGACGAGGAGAAGGCCGCGATCACCATCGAGCCCTGGGACTACAGCTACTACGCCGAGAAGGTCCGCAAGGCGAAGTACGACCTCGACGAGAACGAGGTGAAGCCGTACCTGCAGCTCGAGAAGCTGCGCGAGGCGATGTTCTGGGTGGCGGGCGAGCTCCTCGACCTCCACTTCGTGCCCGCGCGGGACGTGCCGGTCTACCACCCCGACGTGCGCGTCTGGGAGGTGCGCGACGGCGCCGGGAAGCACGTCGGCCGCTGGTACTTCGACCCCTACGCGCGCGAGGGGAAGCGCTCCGGCGCGTGGATGAACGCGTACCGGAACCAGGAGCGGTTCGACGGCGAGATCCCGACCATCGTCTCGAACAACGCGAACTTCGTGAAGGGCAAGCCGGGCGAGCCGGTCCTCGTGAGCTGGACCGACGCCGAGACGCTGTTCCACGAGTTCGGGCACGCGCTGCACGGGCTCAGCTCGAGCGTGTCCTACCCGTCGCTCTCGGGGACCTCGGTCGCGCGCGACTACGTGGAGTTCCCGTCGCAGATCCTGGAGCGCTGGCTCTCCACGCCGCAGGTGCTCGACAAGTACGCGCGCCACGTGAAGACCGGGAAGCCGATCCCGCGCGCGCTCGTCCGGAAGATCGAGAAGGCGTCGAAGTTCAACCAGGGCTTCGCCACGGTCGAGTACCTCGCGGCCGCGCTCGTCGACATGAAGCTGCACCTCGCCGGCGATCGCCCCATCGACCCGGCCGCGTTCGAGCGTGACACGCTCGCGGCGCTCGGGATGCCGCGCCAGATCGTGATGCGGCACCGGACGCCGCACTTCCAGCACGTGTTCGCCGGCGACGGGTACTCCGCCGGCTACTACAGCTACCTCTGGGCCGACACCCTCAGCACCGACGCGTACGAGGCGTTCACCGAGGGCAAGGGTCCGTACGATCGCGCCGTCGCGAAGCGGCTCCGCGACAACGTGTTCGCCGCCGGCAACACGGTCGATCCCGCCGACGCGTACCGCGCGTTCCGCGGGCGCGACGCGGGGATCGGCGCGCTCATGCGGAAGCGCGGCTTCCCGCAGCCCGCGGCGAAGTAGCCGGCGGCCGACCGGCGACCGCCTGCGGTGGCATGCCCCACGCGTCGCGGCGCCGCGCCGTCGGCGCCGTGGTAGCGTTCGTGGCGCGTGAGGCGCGACGAATACATCCGCGAGCAGCGAGAGCGGTACGGCCGCAAGGCCGTCGCGGTGCTCCCGGTGCACCATCCGAAGGAGCTGCTCACCGCGCTCGACGTCCTCGCGGTGGAGGTCTGGGGACCGCCCGGAGCGCCTCGCGGGGACGACGCCGGGAGGATCCAGTCGTACGTCTGCCCGGTGGTGCGCAACGCGCTCGCGTTCCTCGCGTCCGGAGGCGCCGACGCGGCGGAAGGGGTGCTGTTCCCGCACACGTGCGACAGCGTGCAGCAGCTCGCGACGCTCGCCGCGGACTTCGGCGGCTGGCGCAAGGCGGCGTTCGCGTTCCAGCACCCGAAGGGCCCGCCTCGCCCGAGCTCGCGCGCTTTCCTCGACGCCGAGCTGCGTTCGCTGGTGCGCGAGCTGGAGGCCTTCAGCGGCCACGCGCTCGACCCGGCGCGGCTCGACGCCGCCGTCCGGCTGCACGACGAGATCGACCGGCTGCGCGCGTCGCTGCTCGACGCCGGGCCTCGCCTCGCGCTCTCCGACGTCGAGCTGTACGCGCTGCTCCGGCGCGGAGAGTGGCTGTGGCCGGAGGAGCACGCCGCGGAGCTGCGCGACGCCCAGCGCGCCATCCAGGGAGAGGGCGCGCGCGCGGGAGTGCCGGTGCTCGTCACCGGCTACGTGCCCGAGCCGATGGCCTTCTTCGACGTGCTCGCGCGCGCGGGCGCGTTCGTCGCAGGCGACGACTACGCCGCGGTCGGCCGCCGCGTCGTGCGCGAGCGCGGCAGCGCCACCGGGTGGCAGCGCGTCGTCGAGCGCTACTGGACGGCGCCGCCCTGCCCCACCCGCTCCGCCGATCAGGCCGCGCGGATGCGGCACCTCGAGGGTTTGCTCGAGTCGTCCGGCGCTCGCGGCGTGATCGTCCACGGCGTGAAGTTCTGCGAGCCGGAGCTCTTCGACGTGCCGGCGATCCGCGCGACGTTCGCGGCCCGGGGCGTCCCGGTCCTGCAGCTCGAGAGCGAGCTCGAGCGGGAGCTGTCCGCCCAGGCGGTGACGCGCGTCGAGGCGTTCGTCGAGATGCTCTCGGCCGGGAGGGCGGCGTGATCCTGAGGCGTGCGCAGTACGAGGCGGCAGGCCGCGTCGCCGCGCCGTTCCTGGCGACCCTCGAGGCGTGGCAGCGGCGGCTGCGGCCGCGCAGGGCTCCGCGCGAGACGCCCTTCGGCCCGCCGCTCGAGTCGACGCGGAAGCTGAAGGAGCTGATGACGGCCCACTACTACCAGGGCCGCTATGCCGACGGCGCGGTGCCGGTCGCGTGGGTGACGAGCGGGTTCCCGGTCGAGATCCTGCGCCCGCTCGGCTTTCACGGCGTCTACCCCGAGAACCACGCCGCGCTGTGCGGCGTCCGCCGGATCGTCCCGGAGCTCTCCGACGCCGCGGAAGGCGACGGCTACTCGCGCGACCTGTGCAGCTACGCGCGCACCGACCTCGGCTGCGTCGCGACCGGGAAGACGCCCGTCGGCCGGCTGCCGCGTCCCGATCTGCTCGCCTGCTGCACGAACATCTGCCAGACGGTCCTCTACTGGTACCGCGCCCTCGCGGCGCACTTCGGCGTGCCGCTCGTGCTCGTCGACACGCCGTACGTCTACGGCGAGGCGAAGCCGCACCACGTCTCGTACGTGCGGGCGCAGCTCGAGGAGCTCGTCGCGGTCGCCGAGGAGATCTCGGGCCGCAGGATGGATCCCGACGCGCTCGCCGAGGTCACGCGCAAGGCGAAGGAGGGATCCGAGCTGTGGGGAGAGTGCCTCGCGACGGCGACCAACCGCCCCGCGCCCTGGACCGGGTTCGACGGCTTCTTCCACATCGCGCCGATCGTCACGCTGCGCGGCACCGACGCGTGCAACGCCTACTACCGCCAGCTCCGCGACGAGCTCCGCGACCGCGTGAGCCGCGGGATCGGCGGGCTCCGCGACGAGCGCCACCGGCTGCTCTGGGACAACCTGCCGATCTGGTTCGCGGTGCGGGAGGTCTCCACCCTGCTCGCGTCGCGCGGGTTCAACTTCGTCTGCACGAGCTACACGAACGCGTGGGCCGAGGCGGGCAGCCGGGTCGATCCCGCCGATCCGCTCGGCTCTGCAGGCGTCGCGTACACGCACGTCATCCTGAACCAGGATCTGCGTCACCGGCAGGAGACGCTGGCGCGGCTCGCCCGCGACTACCACGTCGACGGCGCGGTGCTCCACAGCGACCGGTCCTGCAAGCCGTACTCGATCGGACAGGTGGACCTGAAGGAGCGGCTCGCGGCCGATCTCGGGGTGCGCGTCCTGTTGCTCGAGGCGGACCACAACGACCCGCGCGCGTGGGCGTCCGAGCAGGGCGACAACCGCATCACGGCGTTCATGGAGAGCTTCGCGTGAGCGTCGCGGCGGCGATCGGGGTCGACGCGGGATCGACCACCTGCAAGGCGGTCGCGGTGGACGCCGCGGGGCGCGTGCTCGCTCGCCGCGTCGAGCCGGCGAGCCCGCGCGTCGAGGAGCAGGCGGAGCGCATGGTCGCGGAGCTGCGCGCGGAGGTCGGCCCCGCGGCGGCGCTGGGAGCGACGGGGTACGGTCGCAAGCGCATACGCGCGGGGCTCGCGCTCACCGAGATCACGTGCCACGCGCGCGGCGCGTTCGAATGCATGCGGCGGCCGGGCGTGCTCGTGGACGTGGGCGGGCAGGACACGAAGGTGATCAGGATCGGCAGCGCCGGCGAGGTGGTCGACTTCGCCATGAACGACAAGTGCGCCGCCGGGACGGGACGGTTCCTCGAGGTGATCCTCGGGCGCTTGCAGGTGCCCCTCGGCGCCGTCGCGGAGCACGTCCGCAGCGCGACGCGCGCGGTGCCGGTGTCGAGCACCTGCACGGTCTTCGCCGAGAGCGAGGTCATCTCGCTCGTCTCGAGCGGCGAGCCGCTCGAGGGTATCGTGAAGGGGCTTCACCAGGCGCTCGCGTCGCGCGTCGCGGCGCTCGCGAGGAGCGCAGGGCCGGGCACCGACGTCTTCATGAGCGGCGGCGTCGCGCTCAACCTGGCGATGGTCGAGGCGCTTTCGCAGGCGCTCGCTCGCCCGATTACGGTCGTCCCCGAGCCGCAGCTCGTCGGCGCCCTCGGCGCTGCGCTGTCGGTGATGGGCGCCTCGAGGGGCGCACGGCCCCGGGCGGTGTGACGCGCGCCGACGGAGCGGTTAGGTCAGGTGGCCTCGGGCAAGCGAGGTCACGGTGCTCACCGCCTTCCACCCTCTCGTCGCGCGCTGGTTCAAGAGCACGCTCGGCGAGCCCACGCGCGCGCAGGCCCGCGGCTGGGCCGCGATCCGCGAGGGGCGCCACACGCTCGTCGCCGCGCCCACCGGCTCCGGAAAGACGCTGGCCGCGTTCCTCTCCGCGATCGACGCGCTCGTGCGCGAGGGCATGGAGCGGCCGCTCCCGGACGAGACGCGCGTCGTCTACGTCTCTCCGCTCAAGGCGCTGAGCGCCGACATCCACCAGAACCTCGCCGAGCCGCGCCGCGCGATCGCGGCGCTCGCCGAGTCCTCGGGCCTCGAGGTGCCGCGGATCACCGCCGCGGTGCGGACCGGCGACACGACGACCGCGCAGCGCGCGGCGATGCTGAAGAAGCCCCCGCACATCCTCGTCACGACGCCCGAGTCGCTCTACCTCCTGCTCACCTCACCTCGCAGCCGCGAGATGCTGCGGACCGCGCGCACGGTCATCGTCGACGAGATCCACGCCGTCATCGGGTCGCGGCGCGGCGCCCACCTCGCGCTCTCGCTCGAGCGGCTCGAGGAGGTCGCAGATGGCCGTCTCCTCCGGATAGGGCTCTCGGCGACGCAGACGCCGATCGAGGTGGTCGCGCGCTACCTCGTCGGCCAGGAGGCGAGCCGCGGCGCCTGCGCGATCGTGGACGAGGGACATCGCCGGGAGATGGATCTCGCGATCGAGGTCCCAGGGTCTCCGCTCGAGGCGGTGATGGCGCACGAGGTCTGGTGCGAGTACCACGCCCGCCTCGCGGAGCTCGTCGCCAGGCACGACACGACGCTCGTGTTCGTGAACACGCGACGGCTGGCGGAGCGCCTCGCGCGAGACCTCGGCGAGATCATCGGAAGCGATCAGGTGAAGGCGCACCACGGCAGCCTCTCGAAGGAGCTCCGGCTCGAGGCGGAGCGGCGCCTCAGGTCGGGCGACCTCAAGGCGCTCGTCGCGACGGCCTCGCTCGAGCTGGGCATCGACATCGGCCACGTGGACCTCGTCTGCCAGATCGGCTCGCCGCACCGGATCGCGGCGCTGCTCCAGCGCGTGGGCCGGTCGGGCCACACGCTGCGCGGCCTCCCCAAGGGTCGGCTCTTCCCGCTGTCGCGCGACGACCTCCTGGAGTGCACGGCGCTGCTGCGGGCGGTGCGCCGCGGCGAGCTCGACCGCATCGTCTCGCACGACGCGCCCGTCGACGTCCTCGCGCAGCAGGTCACGGCGGAGCTCGCGTGCCGGGAGTATCCCGAGGACGCGCTGTACGCGCTCGTGCGCCGCGCCTGGCCGTACCGGGATCTGGCGCGTGCCGACTTCGATCGCGTGGTCGCGATGCTCTCGGAGGGGTTCGCGACGCGTCGCGGGAGGCGCGCCGCGCTGCTCCACCGCGACGAGGTGCACGGGACGGCCCGGGCCCGGCGCGGGACGCGCATGCTCGCCATCACCTCGGGCGGCGCCATCCCGGAGGTCGCCGACTACCGGGTGATCGTGGAGCCCGAGGAGACGTTCGTCGGGACGCTGAACGAGGACTTCGCGATCGAGAGCACCGCCGGCGACGTGTTCCAGCTCGGGACGACGTCGTGGCAGATCACTCGCGTCTCGCCCGGCGTGGTCCGCGTCGTGGACGCGCACGGGGCGCCCCCGACGATCCCGTTCTGGCTCGGTGAGGCCCCGGCGCGCAGCGACGAGCTCTCGCGGGCGGTCAGTGACCTGCGCGGCGACGTCGGCGAGCGCCTCGACGGGGCTGGCGCGACGGAATGGCTCGCGACCGAGGCGGGCGTCTCTCCCGGCGCGGCCGAGCAGGTCGTGGAGTACGTGAGGGGCGGTCGCGCGGCGCTCGGCGTCGTCCCGACGCAGCGGACGCTCGTCCTCGAGCGCTTCTTCGACGAGTCGGGCGGTAGCCAGCTCGTCCTGCACGCCCCGTTCGGCAGCAGGATCAACCGCGCGTGGGGGCTCGCGCTGCGGAAGCGCTTCTGCCGGCAGTTCAACTTCGAGCTGCAGGCGGCGGCGACCGAGGACGCGGTGCTGCTGTCGCTCGGCCCGCAGCACTCGTTCCCGCTCGCGGACGTGTTCCGCTACCTGCACCCCGCGACGGCGCGCGACGTGCTCGTGCAGGCGTTCCTCGCCGCGCCGGTGTTCGCGACGCGCTGGCGCTGGAACGCGACCATCTCGCTCGCGGTGCCGCGCTGTCGCGGCGGCGTGAAGGTGCCGCCGCAGCTCCAGCGCATGCAGGCCGACGACCTCATGGCGGCGGTGTTCCCCGACGCGGCGGCGTGCCTCGAGAACATCCCTGGCGATCGCGAGATACCCGCCCACCCCCTCGTCGACCAGACGGTGCGCGACTGCCTCGAGGACGCGATGGACTTCCCGGGGCTCGCCGAGGTCCTCGCGCGCATCCATCGCGGCGAGCTGCGCCTCGAGTCGCGCGACACGCCCGAACCATCCGCGTTCGCGCACGAGATCCTGAACGCGCGCCCCTACGCTTTCCTCGACGACGCGCCGCTGGAGGAACGCCGCGCGCAGGCGGTGCAGAGCCGGCGCCCGGTCGAGGTCGACGACGGGCTCGGGCGGCTCGACGCCGGCGCGATCGAGCGGGTCCGCGACGAGGAGCGACCCGATCCGCGCGACGCGGACGAGCTGCACGACGCGCTGCTCGTCGCAGGCCACCTGCTCGAGGACGAGGTCGATCCGCCGCTGTTCGACGTTCTCGTGCGAGCGTCCAGGGCGACGCGAGTCGTCCCCGCAGACGGCGGCGGTGGCGCGGCCCTCCTCGTCGCGGCCGAGCGGCTGCCGGAGGTGATGGCGCTACACCCCGACGCCTCGCTGGTCCCGCCGCTGGCTGCGCCACCCGGCCGCGCGGCGCGGGCGTGGGAGCGCGCGGACGCGCTCGTCGAGGTGCTCCGCGGCAGGCTCGCCATCGTGGGGCCGACCACCTCCGCGGCGCTGGCGAGATGGCTCGCGCTGTCCGAGGGCGACGTCTACGCGGCGCTGCTGAGGCTCGAGGCGGAGGGAGTGGTGCTGCGGGGCGCCTTCACTCCCGGGGCAGCCACGGCAGGTGCGGGGTCGACGCCGCCGGCCGCGCCGGCGGTGCCCCCCGCCCCGGCCGCCCTCGAGTGGTGCGATCGCCGGCTGCTCGCGCGCATCCACCGGTACACGCTTCACCGGCTCCGCGCCGAGATCGCGCCGGTCTCCGCGGCGGACTTCATGCGGTTCCTGTTCGCGTGGCAGCACGCCGATCCGGCGCACGTGCTGACCGGCACCGAGGGGCTCCGCGCCCTCCTGACGCAGCTCGACGGCCTCGAGCTTCCGGCGCGCGCCTGGGAGAAGCACGTGCTGCCGGCGCGGCTCGACCGCTACGACCCCGCTCAGCTCGACGTGCTGTGCCTCACGGGAGAGGCGTGCTGGGCCCGCCTCTCGCGCGGCCCGACGCAGGTGATCGGCGCCACGCCCATCGCGCTGTTCCGGCGAGAGCACGGCGGCGCGTGGAGCGCGCTCCGGCAGGATACCTCGGCGCGCGCCGAACGCGCGGACCCGCCCCTCGGCGACGTCGCCGCGCGCGTCCTCGCGCACCTCCGGTCACGGGGTGCGTCCTTCGCGAACGAGCTCACGGTCGCGTGCGGTCTGCGCGGAGACGAGCTGCGGGGCGCCCTCGGCGACCTGGTGGCGGCCGGGCTCGTCACCTCCGACGGCTTCGCGGGGCTGAGAGCGATCATCGGCGGACCGGCGGCCTTGGACGCCCGCAGCGCGGCCGCGGGGCGCTGGTCGGTGATCGCGGACGCGGCGCGCCCGGGTGAGGAGTCCGAGCCGGAGCAGCCCGGCGCCGCCGGCCGCGTCGCCCGCGAGGGCGCCGTCGAGGCCTTCGCGTGGGCGTTGCTGCGGCGTGACGGCGTCGTGTTCCGACGCCTGCTCGAACGGGAGACGGCCGCCGTCCCCTGGCGAGAGCTCGTCCGCGTGTACAGGCGACTCGAGGCGCGCGGCGAGATCCGCGGCGGCCGGTTCGTCTCGGGCATGTCGGGTGAGCAGTTCGCGCTGCCGGACGCGGTCGAGCGGCTGCGCGAGGTGCGGCGCGGCGGTCCGGACGGCAGGCTGATCATCATCAGCGCCGCCGACCCGCTGAACCTCACCGGCATCGTCACGCCCGGCGAGCGCGTCCGGTCGCTCGCGAACACCCGGCTCGTGTACCGCAACGGTGTCCCGCTCGCGGCCCTCGAGGGCGACTTCCTGCGCCTGCTCGGCGAGGTCGAGGAGTCGATCGCGAGAGAGGTCGCTGCCGCCGCGGCGGGCCGGCCGGTTCCGGTGATGAGCGGATTCGTCGGACGGGTGTAGAGAGCGCATCCCGCCGTCGAGTCACGCGCGTCGAGTTCGCCGCGAGATGCAAGCTGGTAGTTGGACGTCCAATGATCGTAGTGTCGTCCCCATGCTCGCAACCCCTTCGCTCACGCTGGTCGCGACGCTCCTCGGTACGGAGCAGGGGCCGAGGTGGGTCGCGGATCGCCTTCCGCCCGTCCTCGTGTCGTTCCGGTTCCTCGACGTCCAGGCCTGGCAGTGGATCGGCCTCGCAGTCGCCGCGCTGCTGGCCTTCGTGGTCGCCGAGGTGCTGGGCTCGGCGCTCCGCGCGATCGCCCTGCGGATCACACGACGGACCCAGGCGACCTGGGACGATCGCTTCGTCGAGGCCGCCGCGAGCCCGAGCATCCTGCTGCTGGCGCTGGCGACGTTCGCGGTGGCGCTCAGATCCCTCCACCTCGCCGTCGCGCCGCGGCTCGCGCTGGAGGGCATCGTCAGGACGCTCGTCATCGCGACCTTCACCTGGGCTGGACTGCGCGCCATCGGGTTCATCGCGCATCTCGTCGAGGAGCGGTTCGGCGGCGGCGACCCGTTCGCGGCCCGCGGCGTCCGGACCCAGGTGATGGTCCTTCGCCGCGTCGCCGGTACCGTCGTCCTCTTCGTCGGGAGCGCGCTCGTGCTGCTGCAGTTCGACGGGATGCGCGCGCTGGGCACCTCGCTCCTGGCGTCGGCAGGCGTGGCTGGCATCGTCGTAGGTCTCGCCGCGCAGCGGTCCATCGCAACGCTGCTCGCCGGGATCCAGCTCTCGATCACCCAGCCGGTGCGCGTCGGCGACGTCGTCATCATCGAGGGTGAATGGGGCACGATCGAGGAGATCACGCTCACCTACGTCGTGGTGAAGATCTGGGACCTCCGCCGGCTGATCGTCCCGATCACCCGGTTCCTGGAGGCGCCCTTCCAGAACTGGACTCGAACCGGCTCCAACCTGCTCGGGACCGTGTTCGTCCACGCGGATTACCGAGTGCCCGTCGACGTCGTCCGCGCCGAGCTGCGCCGGTTCGCAGAAGGGCATCCGCTGTGGGATGGCAAGGTCGCCGGCCTGCAGGTCACGAACGTCACGGATCGCGCCGTGGAGCTCCGCGCGCTCCTCTCGGCGGAGGACGCGGGAAGGGCCTTCGAGCTCCGCTGCGCCGCCCGCGAGCACCTCATCGGCGTGCTGCAGCGCCTGGAGGGCGGCCGTCACCTCCCGCGCGGCCGGCTGGAAGCCGATGTCGGGGACGCCGGAGAGCGCCGGAACGTCGCGGTCAACGTGACCGGTCCGCGATCGTGAACGCCGGCGGATCGATGCGCGTCGAGCGGCAGCTCGGGCACGCGGACGGGCGGCTCAGCCGCGCTCTCGTCCGGAACACGTAGCCGCACTCGACGCAGGTCGCTGGATCGACGCGGAGCTCCTCTCCCCTCGCCTCGAGCGAGTGCGCGAGGTGCTCCAGGTGCTCCGCCACGTCGCGCTCCCGCACGCCCACGGCCGTCGACAGCTCGCGCGCGGTGAGCGCCTCGGCTCGCAGCGCCGCCGCCAGCGACTCACGGACCGTCGCCGTGCGTGGCGCGAGGCGCGTCGGCTGCTTCACGCCGCGCGCGTGTCGTCTGGAAGGCACCGATGCACCTCGACGGTGACGTGGACGAGGTCGGGGAACGCGCCGAGGAGGCGCTTGTAGTGCGCGGCGTCGCGCGGGTCCGACGTGACGACCGACACTATCGCCGCGAGGTGGCGAGGCCCGACGCGCCACACGTGGAGGTCCGCGACACGGTCGCCGGAGCGCGCCTCGACGGCCGCGCGGATCGCGTCGCGCCGGTCCGCGGCGACCTCCGCGTCGAGGAGCACCGCGCTCGTGTCGCGGAGCAGCCCGAACGACCAGCGCGCGATGACGACCGACCCCACGAGGCCCATCATCGGATCCATCCACGTCCAGCCGAACGTCCTCCCCGCGACCAGCGCCGTGATCGCGAGCACCGAGGTCAGCGCGTCCGCGAGGACGTGGAGGTAGGCCGCGCGGAGGTTGTGGTCGCGATGCGCCTGCGCGCCGTGGCCGTGCGCGTGCGCGGGGTGCGAATGGTCGTCGTGGTGGTCGTGCTCGTGGCGATCGTCGCCGGCGTGATGGTGGTGATCGTGGTCGTCGCGGAGGAGCAGCGCGCAGGCGAGGTTCACGGCGAGGCCGAGGACCGCCACCGCGATCGCCTCGTCGAAGCGGATCGTGAGCGGGTGCGCGAGCCGTGACGCGCTCTCGCCGAACACCACGACGGCCACGACACCGAGGCCGACGGCGCTCGCGAAGCCTCCGAGCGCGCCGACCTTGCCGGTACCGAAGCTGTAGCGAGGATCCCTCGCGTGCCGCCGCGCATATCGATAGGCGAACACCGCCACGCCGAGCGCGGCAGCGTGCGTGCCCATGTGCCAGCCGTCCGCGAGCAGCGCCATCGAGTTGAAGGCCAGGCCCGCGACGATCTCGCCCGCCATCATCGCGAGCGTGATCGCGACGACCCAGCGCGTCCGCCGTTCGCCGCTGCTTCCTTCCGCTGCGACGAATGCGTGCTCGTGCTCCCAGGGGATCAGATCATCGCCGTGCATCGCGGACGATCATATCCCGTCCGGCATCGGCGCACCCGCGGTCCGCCGCTCACCCGTTCGCCGCGACGTGGTGGACCACGGCGGCGGGAGCGATCCGGGACGCGAACGTCTGGTACTGCATGTGGAACATCGAGGTGACGAACAGCACGCAGGTGATCCGGACGGCGGCCTTGATCGTGGTCTTCATGAGGTCGTCGAGCCGGCGTTCGTGTGGGGTGCCGGCAGCTCCTTCGAAGGTACAGACCGGGCTCGCGGCGGAAGCTGACTGCGCCCGCTACACCTACGACCATGGGCCCTTCCGAGGGGCGCCCGTGAAGGGCGCCCTGCTCTGCGCACTCGCCATGTCCGCGTCCTCCGTCCTCGACCATCCTCTCATCTCGGAGCGGTACTTCTTCCCTCGGAAGGATCGCGTCGCGTCACCGTTCCTGGTCGAGGTGGACGGCGCGACGCTCGCGTGCGCGTTCCGCAAGGTCGCGGCGGATGCGCCGACGGTCGTGCACTTCCACGGGAACGGAGAGGTGGTCGGCGACTGGGACGACGGCTTCGTCAGGTGGCTCGGCTCGCTCGGCTGGAGCGTGCTCCTCGCGGAGTACCGCGGGTACGGCATGTCGACGGGCTCGCCGCAGCTCGGGCGGATGCTCGACGACGTCGAGCGCGTCGTGAAGGCGAGCGGTGTGCCGCCGGAGCGCATCGTGTTCTTCGGCCGGTCCGTCGGGTCGTTGTTCGCCCTGGAGGCCGTCTCGCGCTTCCCGCGCGCCGCCGGGCTCGTGATCGAGAGCGGGATCGCCGACGTCCAGCAGCGGCTCGCGCTGCGGGTCGACGCGTCGGAGCTCGGTGTGCCGCGCTCGACGTTCGAGGCGGCCATTCGCGAGCGGCTGGACCAGCGCGCCAAGATCGCTGGCTACCGAGGGCCGGTGCTCATCCTGCACACGCGGGACGATGGCCTCGTCGACGTCTCGCACGCGCGGGACCTCGCGTCGGCGGCGGGCGGGCCGGTCACGCTGCGGATCTTCGAGCGCGGCGATCACAACTCGATACTCACCGTGAACGAGGCCGAGTACCGCGCTGCCGTCGCGGAGTTCCTGAAGAAGGTCGCACCGCGCTGAGCGGCGGAGTGGCTCGGGGCACGCCCGCCGTCACCGGCGACCCGAGGAGTTTCCCGGTGCTGGCCGCGTTTGGACCGGACTCTGGGACCTGTTGGACCTGTTGTGTTGGACCGGACTCTGGGACCTGTGGACCGGACTCTGCGACCTGTGGACCGGACTCTGGGACCTGCGGCCCGCGACCGGACTCTGGGACCTGTGGACCGGACTCTGG
>DASSQI010000053.1:0-15210 GCA_035702585.1 Anaeromyxobacteraceae bacterium | reverse complement strand
CGAGGTTCTCGACCATCTGGTCCTCGAGCCCCTTCCTCTCCGCGCGCAGCTCCTTGCGCCGCGTCTCCGAGAGCTTCTTCGTCTCGAGCGGCTCCTTGATCTCGGCGACCTCGCGCTCGAGGTTGCGGATCCGGTCGATGTGCTTCAGCACGTGCTCGACCTTGCGCTCCTCGTCCTTCGGGATCTTCGGCGCGGCCGCCTCCGCCGCGGCGGACGCCTCGGCGCCGTCGCCGGCGGGCGCCTCGGCGCCCTCCGCCTCTGCGCCGTCGGCCGACTCGACGTCGGCGTCGGACTCCTCTTCCTCGCGCTCGGGGTTCTCCTCGCCCGCGTCCTTGATGATCTCGCGGACGCGGATCTTGCCCTTCCGCAGGCGCTCGCCGACGTCGAGGATCTCCTTGATGGCGATCGACGACGAGAGGACGGCCGCGAAGACCTCCTTCTCGCCCTCCTCGATGCGCTTCGCGATCTCGACCTCGCCTTCGCGAGTGAGGAGCGAGACCGACCCCATCTTCCGCAGGTACATGCGGACGGGGTCGTTGGACTTCCCGTAGCCGGGGTCCTCTTCCTCCTCCCGCTTCTCCTCCTCCTCGTCCGCCGTCTTCGCCTCCGGCTCGGGCGGCTTGTCGGGGAGCTTCATCTTGGCCGCGTCGTCCACGACCTCGATGTCGTGTTCGCCGAACATCGACATGACGTCGTCGATCTGCTCGGCGGAGACCATGTCGCCGGGGAGCGCGTCGTTCACCTCGTCATAGGTGAGGAAGCCCTTCTCCCGTCCGCGCTCCATGAGCTGCTTGACGTTCGGGCTCTCGGTGATGTCGACATCGTCGGCATCGTCGTCGTCGACGTCGTCCTCGACCTCGGCGGCCTCCTCGGCTTCCTCCTCGGTCTCGGCCTCGGTCTCGAGCTCGTCGTCGCCGCGCTTGCCGCCGCGCTTGCCCGGCTTCGCGGGCGCGGACGGCTTTGCGCGGGCGACCTTCGCCGGCGCGGCCGCGGCCGCGGCGACGGCCTTCTCGGCAGGGCGCGCCTTGGGCTGCTGCTTCTCGGCGCCCTTCTCGGCGATCTTCTCGGCGTGCTTCGAGCCGTGCTTCTCCGGCGCCCGGTTCGCGTGCGACTTCTCCGCGGCCTTGGCGTGCGGCGCCTTCGCGACCTTCTCCGGCTGCGCGGCCTTGAGCTTCTCCGGCTGCGACGCCTTCGCGCCCTTCCTGGCCTTCTCCGCCTTCTCGGGCCTGGCGTGCGCCTTCGGGGCTGCTGCCTTCGCCTTCTCGTGGCGTACCGGCGCCTTGGCCGTCACCTTGGCGGGATGCCCCTTGCCCGCAGCCTTGGCCGGCGAACGCTCCTTGCCGGGACGCTCGCTACGGTTCTTCCCCGTCTTGGCAGCGGCAGCCTTGGGCTGTGCCTTGCGGGCGGCGTGGGACTTCGACGTCGTCATGTGGTGAGGCTCCTTGGGCTCCGCGGCAGCGGGTTGCTTAACTCTTCTCCGGCGGCCGAGCCCGCCGAACCTTGTGAGAATCGTTTTCAGAACGTGTTTCATCCAAAGTTCTCACAGGGCGGCAAGCCGCTTCTTGAGATCGACGAGGCGGTGCCACGTTCTCAGGCTCTCCGCGCGCAATTCCTCGGGTACGGGCGAGCCCTTGCGCGCAACCTCGGCGTTGAGGCGAGCGTGCTCACCCTCGAGCAGCTCCACCTTCGCACGCAGGATCGCCCGGCGGATCTCCCGTTCGGCGGTGGTCGGGTCGGGACGCGCCGGACCGAGGAGCTTCTCGACGCGGGCGCGTGATGCCGCATCCACGACCGCGTCCAGGCGGGCGAGCACCTGGTCGCCGGCGACGCGGTGCTCGAGCACGTCGCGGACCACGTCCGCGAGCGGGCCCGGCGGGAAGAGGCCGAGGAGGTGCTCCTCGCGCGCGACGTCGGCGACGTCGGGAAACGCGGCGAGCAGGCCGAGGGCGTCCACGGCTGGGCCCCACAGCTTCGACGCGCGGCGGACACCCTGCCCCGCGCCCGGCGGCGGCTGCTGCGCTCGCGCCGGCTGCGCCCGTTCGGCCTCGCGGGCCGGCGTCATCGCTTGCGGCTGACGGCGGGGCGCGAACCTGGACGTCGCCGGCTTCTCGACCTCGGCCGCGAGCACCGCCGCGTCCACGCCGAGGCGCTTCGCCACCCGCTCCTCGAACACGGTCCGCGCGAGGCCTTCCGGCGCGAGCGAGATGAACGGCTTCAGCGCGCGGAACGCGGCGAGCTTCTGCTCGAGCGTGTCGGGCGGGTGGAGCGCGGACTCGCGCGCGACGACCTGCTCGATCAGGAACTCGGTCAACGTGGGCGCCGCGGACACGAGCGCCTCGACGCCGGCCGCACCCTTCTCGCGGGCGTATTCGTCCGGATCGACCTTGCCGGCATCCGAAGGGAGCACCGCGACCTTCCCGGACAGGCCGGACGGCAACAGCGCCTCGGCGGCGCGCGCGGGGCCGGCGAGCCCGGCGGCGTCACCGTCGAACAGCAGGACGATCTCCCGGCAATCGCAGCGCTTCAGCAGGTCCACGTGCTCCGGCGTGAGCGCGGTGCCGCACACGGCGACCGCGTTCATGATCCCGGCCTGGTGAAGCCCGATGACGTCGAAGTACCCCTCGACCAGGATCGCCGTGCGCGTGCGCCTGATCGACTCGCGCGCGAGGTCGATACCGTAGAGCACGCGGCTCTTCTTGTAGACGGGCGACTCGGGCGAGTTGATGTACTTCGCGAGCTTGTCGCCGGCGCCCGGCATGACGCGCCCGCCGAACCCGATCACCTCTCCGTCGAGACCGCTGATCGGGAACATGAGGCGGCCACGGAATCGGTCGTAGGGCTCGCCGCGGTCCCGCTCGGCGACGAGCCCGGACGTCACGAGCGAAGCGGGCCTGATGCCCTTCGGCGGCAGGCGCTTCGAGAGGTCCTGCCAGTCCGTGGACGCGATGCCCAGGCGGAAGCGGCGGGCGACCTCGTCCGAGATGCCGCGGCCGGCGAGGTAACGGTGGCCCTCGTCGCCGTGCGAGCTCCACAGGCGCGCGGCGAAGTAGCGGGCCGCGGCGTCCAGGGCGGCGAGGATCTCGTTCCGCTCCTGACGGCGACGCCGCTGCTCCGCACCGTCCTCGGCGCGCTCGGGGATCTCGACCCCGACCTCCGCCGCCAGCGCCCGAACCACGTCGGGAAACTCCTTGCCCTGCAGCTTCTGCAGGAACTTGAAGACGTCGCCGTACTCCCCGCAGCCATAGCACTTGAAGTGCCTGTCCTCGGGGTAGACGTGAAAGCTCGGCGTCCGCTCGCCGTGGAAAGGGCAGCACCCCTTCCACGTTCGACCGGACCTCTTCAGCTCGATGTGGCGGCCTATCACCGCCACGGTATCCACGCGGCCCCGGATCTCCTCGATGACTTCGTCCGGGATCAGCGACGGGCCCCGCTACTTCGGAGCGAGCTTCTGCTTCACGAGCTCGCTCACGACCTTGCCGTCGGCGCGGCCCTGGACCTCCGGCATGAGCAGCTTCATCACCGCGCCCATGTCCTTCGGTCCCTTCGCGCCTGCCTTCTCGATCGCGGCGTCGACCTTTGCCGCGACCTCCGCCGCGCTGAGCTGCTGAGGGAGGTATCCCTGCAGCACGCCGATCTCGGCCTCCTCCTTGGAGGCGAGATCCTCGCGATTGCCGGCGCGGTACTGCTCGACGGAGTCGCGGCGCCGCTTGATCTCCGACGCGACGACGCCCTCGATGCCCGCGTCGTCGAGCGGCTTCATCAGCTCGATCTCGCGGTACTTGATGGCGCTCTTCAGCATGCGGACCACGGACAGCCGGGCGGCGTCCTTGTCCTTCATGGCCGACTTGAGGTCGGCGTCGATGCGGTCCTTGAGCGCCATTGGGACGTGACCCCGGCTAGAAGCTCTTGCGCGCCTTCTTCAGGGCGCGCTTCTTGGCTGCGAGCGCCTTCTTCTTGCGCTTCACGCTGGGCTTCTCGTAGTGCTCGCGCTTGCGAATCTCCGAGAGGATCCCGGCCTTCTCGCACTGCTTCTTGAAGCGCTTCATGGCGTTCTCGAAGGACTCGCCGTCCTTCACTCGCACACCCGTCATTCGGTTTCCTCGACTTCCAGCGTTTCCGGAACGCGAGCACGGCGGGGCGTCCAGGCGGCCCGGCGTGCGCGATGGTTGGAGCGGGCTGCTTTAGACGAAACCCCAAGGACTGTCAAGGGGTTTTGGCCGTACCGGCCGTGCTGCCGCCAGGCGCGGCGTGCCTCCGTTCGAGGATGGCATAGACCGCTGACGGCGTGACGTCGGCCGACGCGAGCAACACGAACAGATGGTACAGGAGATCGGCCGCCTCGTGCGCCAGGTGGTCCTTCGTGTCCTTGCCGTCGACGAGGGCCTGGTGCGCCTCGTTCACCTCGTACGCCTCCTCCGCGATCTTCCTGCGGATCTTGGCGGGCTGGGACAGCAGCTTGCGCGTGTAGCTCTCGGTCGCGCCCTCGTCGGCGCGGCGCGACTCGATGGTCGCCCAGAGCTGGGCGAGAAAACGTTCGTCGGCCATCCGGTTCACCCTCCGATGCGAAGCCGCCGCCGATCAGCGGAAGCAGCTGCGTAGCCCTTCATGACACGCCGGCCCGGTCTGGCGCACGACGTACAGCACCGCGTCACCGTCGCAGTCGACGCGGAGCGACACCATCTCCTGCGTGTGGCCGCTGGTGTCGCCCTTGCGCCAGAGCTCCCGGCGCGACCGGGACCAGTAATGCGCGCGGCCCTCGCGGACGCTCGCCTCGATGGCCGCGCGGTTCGCCCACGCGAGCATGAGGACGGTGCCGTCCACGTCCTGCGCGACGACCGGGACGAGGCCGCGCTCGTCGTACTGGATCCGGTCGATGACCTCCTGCGGGATCGCGAGGCTCACTTCTGGGCCCCCTCCGCGGCCACGGGCTCGCATGGGCGCACGTCGATGCCTCGCGCGCGAAGGAACTCCTTCGCCTCCGCGACCGTGTGCTGCCCGTCGTGGAAGATGCTCGCCGCGAGCGCCGCGTCGGCGATGCGAAGCCCCTCGTACAGGTGCTCGAGCGTGCCGACGCCGCCAGACGCGATGACCGGGATGCGCACCGACTCGCAGACGCGCTCCAGGAGCTCGAGGTCATAGCCGGCGCGGGTACCGTCGCGGTCCATGCTGGTGAGCAGGATCTCGCCGGCGCCGCGGTCCGCCACCTCGCGCGCCCAGGCGATCCCCTCGACGCCGGTCGCCTTGCTCCCGCCCGCCACGTGAACCTCCCACTGCGTCGGCCGCGTGCCCGGCCGCCGCTTCACGTCGATCGCGACGACGAGCGCCTGCGCGCCTGCGACGGCGGAGAGCCGATTCACGAGCCCCGGCTCCTTCACGGCCGAGGAGTTCACGCTCACCTTGTCCGCGCCGGCGTGGAGCAGCGCGATGAAGTCGGCCTCGTCGCGGACGCCGCCGCCCACGGTCAGCGGCGCGAACACGCACTCGGCGGTCCGCTCCACGAGCGAGACGAGCGTCCCGCGGTTCTCGCGCGTGGCGGCGATGTCGAGGTACGTGACCTCGTCGGCGCCCTGAGCGTCGTAGCGCGACGCCGCCTCGACGGGATCGCCCGCGTCGCGCAGGTTGACGAAGTTGACGCCCTTCACGACGCGGCCGTCCTTCACGTCGAGGCACGGAATGATGCGCTTCGCCGGCATGAGCCTCACCCTGCCCGCCGGATCGCCTCGGCGAGGTCGATCCGCTTCTCGTAGATGGCCTTCCCGACGATGACCCCGGCGAGTCCGGCCTTCGCGCACGCTTCCACGTCGGCGATCGAGGCGACGCCGCCCGACGCGATGACGCTCACGCCGGCCTCCGCCTGAAGCCGCGCGGAGCCCTCCGCGTCGACCCCCGTGAACATGCCGTCGCGCGACACGTCCGTGTACTCGACGATGGAGACGCCGATGTCGCGCACCCTCCGCGCGACGTCGGTGGCCGCGAGGCCGCTGCCGACCTCCCAGCCCTTCACCGCGACCTCGCCGTTCTTCGCGTCGATCCCGCAGACGACGCGCCCGGGAAACCGCCGGCAGGCCTCGCGGACGAGGTCGAGCCGCTCGACCGCGGCCGTGCCCAGCACCGCGAACGCGGCGCCGAGCCCGAGCACCTCCTCGACGTCCTCGATCCGCCGGAGCCCGCCGCCCACCTCGATCTCGACGCCCGCGGCGGCGATCGCGCGGATCGCGTCGCGGTTCACCGGCCGGCCGGCGCGCGCGCCGTCGAGGTCGACGACGTGGATGCGCTTCGCGCCCGCGGCGCGGAACGAGGCCGCGATCTCGGCGGGACGATCCGAGTAGACGGTCTTGGTCGCGAAGTCGCCCTTCGCGAGCCGCACGGCGCAACCGTCCATGAGGTCGATCGCAGGGATGATCAGCACGGCAGCCTCACGAACCGGTCGAGCAGCGCGAGGCCGACCTTCTGGCTCTTCTCCGGGTGGAACTGCACGGCGAACAGCCGGTCCTGCGCGAGCGCCGCGCAGTAGGGACGGCCGTGCTCCGTCACGAGCGCGACGCCAGGTGCGTCCGCGGGCGCGGCGTACGAGTGCGCGAAGTACACGTACTCGCCGTCGAGCGGCGCCAGCAGCGGATCGCAACCGGCGGTCGCCCGCACCGGGCTCCAGCCGATGTGGGGCAGCTTCACGTCCGTCGGGAGCTTCGCGATCCGGCCGGGGATGAGGCCGAGCCCGCGCGCGCCACCTGCCTCTTCTCCCTCCGTGAAGAGGATCTGCAGGCCCACGCAGATGCCGAGGACGTTCGCCCCATCGCGCACCGCCTCGAGGAGCGCGTCCGCGACGCCGCTGCGCCGCATCGCCTCGGCGCACGCCGGCATCGAGCCCTGCCCCGGCACCACGACGTGGGTCGCCCGCCGGACGGCGTCGGGGTCGTGCGTGACGACGACGGAGCCACCCACCGCGCGGACGGCGTTCTCGACCGACCGGAGGTTGCCGGCGCCGTAGTCGGTGATGACGACCGTCGGCGTCACAGCATTCCCTTCGTGGACGGCAGCGCCGAGCCTTCTGCGGCCGTCGCGGCGCGCAGCGCTCGCGCCGTCGCCTTGAAGATCGCCTCGACGACGTGGTGGAGGTTCCGCCCGTAGCGGACGTTCACGTGGACGCAGATGCGCGCGTGGTTCACGAGCGCCTGGAAGAAGTCGCGCGTGAGGTCCACGTCGTACGTCCCGATGAACTTCTTGCCGGACGGGAGCGCCGCGTTGAACGTGAGGTGCGGCCTGCCGGAGAGGTCGATCACCGCCTCGACGAGCGCCTCGTCGAGCGGCACGAGGGCGTGCCCGTAGCGGGCGAGGCCGGTCTTGTCGGAGAGCGCCTGCTTCAGCGACTCGCCGATCGCGATGCCGACGTCCTCGACCGTGTGGTGCGCGTCCACCTGGAGGTCGCCCTCGGCGCGCACCTCGAGCGCCATGCCGCCGTGCTTAGAGAGCTGCTCGAGCATGTGATCGAAGAAGGGAACGCCGGTCGAGATCGCCGCCTCGCCGGGACGGAGCGACAGCGCGACGGTGACGTCGGTCTCGCGGGTCTTCCGCGCGATCGACCCGGAGCGCGCAGCGGAGGCGCGGGGCTTGGCAGCAGCGCTCACCGGAGCACGGCGCGCAGGGCTTCGAGGCACTTCGAGTTCTCCTCGGGTGTGCCGGCGGTGATCCGCAGGCAGTTCTGGAGGGGGCCAGG
The DNA here is from genome assembly GCA_035702585.1 of Anaeromyxobacteraceae bacterium. Taxonomy (GTDB): domain Bacteria; phylum Myxococcota; class Myxococcia; order Myxococcales; family Anaeromyxobacteraceae; genus DASSQI01. The sequence continues at coordinate 7,496 of DASSQI010000053.1, read as the reverse complement.
TCGCGAGAGGTTGCGGACGAGGATCTTCCGCTCGAGCAGCCGTTCCCAGACGCCCTTCGCGTCGCCGGGCGTGCGCACGAGCACGAAGTTCGAGTCGCTCGGATACACGGTGAGGCCCGGCAGCTCACGGAGGCCGGCCTCGAGCGCGCGGCGGGCCGCGGCACCGCGGGCGACCTTCTCGGAGAGCCGATCGGCGCGCCGGAGGATGGCGATCGCGAGCGCCTGCGAGGCGGTGTTGACGTTGTAGGGCAGCCGCACCTTGTCGAGCTCGTGCGCCAGGTCGGCGGGCGCGACGAGCGCGCCGATGCGCAGCGCGGCCATCCCGATCTTCGAGAGCGTGCGCATGACGCACAGCCCGGGCACGTGGCCGACGCGGTCGACCATGGTGCCGCCGCCGAAGTCCGCGTACGCCTCGTCGACGACGGTGACGCCGTCGCTCGCTTGCGCGAGCCGCTCCATGACCGCGGCGTCGAAGCGGTTGCCGGTGGGGTTGTTGGGCGTCGCGAAGAACGTGAGCGCCGGCCCCTCGCGGCGGATCGCGGTCGCGAGCGCCGCCTCGTCGAGCTGGAACTCGGCGTCGAGCGGCACCGCCACAGGCCGGACGCCGTGCGTGAGCGCGATCCCCTCGTACTCGCCGAAGGTGGGCGTCGGGAACAGCACCTTCGCGCCCTGGCCGCCGCGACCGCCGCCGAACGCGGTGATCAGGATCGCGATGATCTCGTCGGAGCCGTTGCCGAGGATGACCTGCTCCGGGGCGACTCCCCAGCGCGCCGCGAGCGCTTCCCGGAGCGGCCTGCCGCTCACCTCCGGGTAGCGGTGCACGGCGACGTCCGCGAGCGCCTCCGCGAGCGCCGCGCGATCCTCGGCGTCCTCGGGGATCGACGACTCGTTCGCGTCGAGCCTGACGAGATCCGGCGGGGCCGTCGCGTAGTCGAACGTGCGGTACGCGGTGAGCCCGTAGATCTCCGGGCGCAGGTGCTCCCTCCAGCTCACGACCGCGCCCTCCCGGCGGAGCGCCGCGCCGTCGCGGGCGGCTTCCGCGCCGGCGCCGCGCGAGCGCGCTTCCGCTTCGCCGCTGCCTTCGCGGCGGCCTTCTCCGCGGCCTTCGCGGCGTTCGCGACGCGGATCCTCACCGCGCGGGCGTGTCCCTCGAGCCCCTCCGCCGTCGCGAGCGCGTCGATCGCAGGCGCGACCTCCGCGAGCGCCTTCGCGGTGAACGAGAGGACGCTCATGCGGCGGCGGAACGTCGTCACGGAGAGCGGCGACGCGAAGCGGGCGGTGCCGGCGGTCGGCAAGACGTGGCTCGGCCCGGCGACGTAGTCGCCGACCGCCTCGGGCGTGTGGTGCCCGGCGAAGATCGCGCCGGCGCGCGACACCTTGCGCACCCAGCGCTCGGCCTCGTCGACGAGCAGCGCGAGGTGCTCGGGCGCGAAGTCGTCGGCGAGCCAGATCGCCTCCTCGAGGTCGCGCGCGACGATGAGCGCCCCGCGCTCCTCGACGGAGCGGCGCGCGATCTCTCGCCTGGGCAGGTCCTCGAGCTGCCGCTGCACCTCCTCGTCGACGCGCCGCGCGAGCGCCTCGCTCGTCGTGACGAGCACCGACACGGCGCGCACGTCGTGCTCGGCCTGCGCGAGCAGGTCGCTCGCGGCCTCGGCGGGATCGGCGTTCCCGTCGGCGACGACGACGATCTCCGTCGGCCCGGCGATCATGTCGATGTCGACCTCGCCGTAGACGAGCCGCTTGGCGGCCGACACGTACGCGTTGCCGGGGCCGCAGATCTTGTCGACGCGCGGCACGGTGCGGGTCCCGTACGCGAGCGCGGCGATGGCCTGCGCCCCGCCGATCTTGAAGAACGAGGTCACGCCGGCGACGTGGCAGGCCGCGAGGGTCCAGGCGTCGATGACGCCCTGTGCGCCGCCCGCCTCCGCCGGCTTCATCGCCGGAGAGCAGACGATGATGTCGCGCACGCCCGCCACCCTGGCCGGGATCGCCGTCATGAGCACCGTCGACGGGTAACGGGCGGTCCCGCCCGGCGCGTACAGCCCGGCGCGCGAGAGCGGCCGCGTGATCTGGGCGAGCATCGCGCCGGCGGGATCCCGGTGCGCCGGGACCTCGGCGTCGCGCTCGCGCTCGTGGAACGCCGTGATCCGCTTCGCGGCCGTGGCGAGCGCGCGGCGCGCGGCGGGCGGAAGCGAGCGGTAGGCGGCCTCGAACTCGGCCGGGCCGGCGGCGAGCGCCTTCGCGTCGGCGGGGCGCCAGCCATCGAAGCGCTCGGTCAGGTCGAGGAGCGCGTCGTCGCCGCGCGTCCTCACGTCCTGCACGATGCGCGCAGCAGCTTCGCGGACGGGCCCCTCGTCCTCGGCGGAGCCGCGCGCGCACAGCTGCGCCCACGTGTCGGGAAAGCTTCTGTCTCGAGTGTCCAGGATCTTCACGGCGGCATGCTCCAGGCGGAACCCGTCTTTATAGTACGGGCCCGCGGCGGCGGGCGAGCGTCTGCGAGTCGCGCCGTCGCGATTCGCCGCCGCTGCTACAGTGCTGCGCGATGCCCGAACGCACCGACCTCTGGCTCCTGAACCTAGTGGACGAGCGCGATGGCGCCGCGCTCTACGAGGGCCTCGCGCAGATCGAGAAGGACCCCTCTCGCGCGCGCAGCTTCCGAGAGCTGGCCGAGGGCGAGCGACGCCACGCGGAGGTCTGGCTGCGCAAGCTCGAGCGCGCCGGGGCGCCGCTGCCGCCCGATCGCCCGTCATCCCGCATCCGGGTGCTGCTGTGGCTCGCCCGCCGGCTCGGGACCGGCGCGGTGCTGCCGCTCGTCGTCGAGAACGAGGGCAAGGACGCCGACAAGTACGCGAGCCAGGGAGGAGCCGACGCGGTCGCGATGGTGAAGGAGGAGCAGGAGCACCGCCGCGTGCTGGTCGGCCTCCGCGGCGAGGATCCCGACGAGGCGCGCTCGCTCATCACCGACCGCGAGCGTTGGCATCGAGGTGGCGGTCGCGCGGGCTCGCTCCGCGCCGCGATCTTCGGGATGAACGACGGGCTCGTGTCGAACCTGCTCCTCGTGCTCGGAGTCGCGGGCACCGGCGCCGACACCGCGACGCTGTTCTCGACCGGCGCGATCGGCCTGCTCGCGGGTGCCGCGTCGATGGCGGCGGGCGAGTACGACTCCGTCGCGACGCAGCGCGACGTCCTGACGAAGCAGGTGGAGATGGAGCGGCGCGAGATCGCGGAGGCTCCGGAGGAGGAGACCGCGGAGCTGGCGCTCATCTTCAAGCAGAAGGGCCTCTCCACGGAACAGGCGGCCCGCACGGCCGCGGAGATCCTCAAGAACCCCGAGCACGCCCTCGACACGCTGGTGCGCGAGGAGCTCGGGCTCGATCCCAACGATCTCGGATCACCGTGGGGAGCGGCTCTCGCGAGCTTCGGCATGTTCTCGATAGGCGCCGCGATCCCGCTGGTGCCGTACCTGCTCGCCTCCGGCGACGCCGCCATCTTCGCGAGCGCCGCGCTCTCCTCGGCGGCGCTGCTCGGCGTCGGCGCCTTGATGAGCTTCCTCTCGGGGACGCGGATGCTTCCCGCGCTGGGCCGCAAGGTCGTCGTGCTCGGGGTCGGCGCGGCGACGTGGCTGATCGGACGACTCGTCGGCGCGGCGATCGGATAGCGGCGCGAGCCTGGACTTCACTCGGTCTCGGTCGCGTCGCGAGTCCTCCGCTGCCGTCTCTTTGCGTAGTACCGCGTGATGACCGGCATGCTGAACCGGTTCATCGTCACGCTGTGCGTCACGGTGGCGTTCAGCTGATCGACGTCGTCGAACCAGGCCGGCAGGTGCACCGGCCCGGCGCACAGCCCCTCCTCGATGAGGTCGCGGACGAGCTCCGCCTCGTCGACGCTCATCTTCCCCGCGAGGAACGCGCGGACGAGGTCGAGGTCGCGGTGCTCGAGCGCCGCGCGCAGGAAGTTGAACGTCCGGCAATACCCGCGCTGGTAGGCGACGTCCTTCGTGAACGGCGCGCCGCCCTCGAGGACGCCGCCCCGGAACACGCGCTCGCTCATCTGCGCCGCCTTGCGCGGCGGGAACCGCGACGCGAGGTAGCGGAACACCTCGAGGTAGTCGGCGCCGCGCGCGGCCATGTCGATCGCGATGGTGCGCTCGCCGAGCTCGACGTAGCGCTCGTCGGTGATGTTTCCGGTGAGGAACTCGGCGACGATCCCGCCGCCCTCCTGCGACTCGATGTGGCGGGGCAGGCCGACGCCCATGACGGTGAGCACCGGCTGGCGATAGCCGTTCATCGACGTGAGGACGTGCCAGAGCCCCTCGTGGTGCGCGAGCGCGCGCACCTGTCGCCGCGAGAACATCGCCCCCTTCTTCAGCGTGACGTGCGTCGCGCCGGCGGCGGCGTTCGCCGTGAGCCGCGACCGGACGATCACCTTCATCTGACCACCGACGTACGGAGCGCAGATGTCGTGCACCTGCACCGCGGCGTCCTCCGCCGGGATCGACGCCTCCTCGTCGCGGGCGCGCGGGCGCGCCGCCCAGAGCCGGGCGATGGCGAGGTTGTCCACCGCGTGATCCGGGAACCGGTCGCGCGGGTCGCCGAACACCTCGCGCGAGATCTCGTAGAAGCGACGCGTCCCGCGGGCTTCCAGCATGCGCGCGAGCGCGATGTACTCGTCGCACTTGTCGCGCAGCAGCTCCTCGACCGGATTGCGCCCCCGGATCTGGCGCTTCAGCGCGCGCAGCTCCTTCACCTTCGCCGCGGTGTCGAAGCCGAGCGGCGCGTACTCGGGCCGCGGCAGCTCGACCGTGCCGTCCCGGAAGAACCGCTCGTGGACGTGCTCGTCCCAGTTGATCGCGCGGAGGATCCGGATCGGCTTCTGCGCCGCGAGGACGGCGTCGGAAAGCCGCCGGAGCGCTTCGGCCGCTAGCACGCCGGGAACCGTACCACGACCGCCGCGCGGACGGGGGTGCGCGGCGCGGCCGCCGGTGCGCGCGACGGCCTCACGGATCGTGTCGTCGTTTGCGGGGGTTCGGCGCGCGCGTGCGCCGGCACGGCGGTTGCGCTGGTCGGCTGCACGAAAGGAGCACCGCCATGTCCCGCATCTCACCCCTCCACGTCGCACCCACCACCGAACGCAAGGCCGAGCCGGGCCGCTTCTCCGCAGCGCTGCGAGGCGCCGCTGCCGGAGCGACGCACAGCATCGCCCAGACGCTCGCCCTCGCAGCGCCGGCGATCCCGGGCGGGCCCGTGCTGGCGGCAGCCGTCCGCGGCGGGATCGCCTCCGCGGCCGCCCCTGGAACGGCGGCCCTCCCGGGCGACGGCGCCGCCGCGGGCGGAGGCGACCTCCTCGAGGCGACCCGCACGCTCCAGCAGCAGGCCCAGTCCTTCAACGTCCAGTACCTGCAACTGCAGGAGAACATGCAGCGTGAGAGCCGCGAGTTCACCGCCCTGAGCAACGTCATGAAGGTGCGGCACGACACCTCGAAGGCCGCGATCTCCAACATCCACTGAGCGCGAACATGGCCCTCGCCCCCATCGCAACGCGCGCAGCCGCGAGCGCGTCCACGACGCCAGCGTGCGCGCCGAAGACCCGCTTCGCCGATTTGCTCCGGGATGGTCCGCCCGTATCCCGCGCCGGATCGACCGCGACGTCACCGCTTCGGACGCTCGAATCCGTCGAGCGGGCGCAGCGACGGCTCGACGACATCCTCGCCCAGGCCCGCTCCGGCCGGACGTTCACCGGAGGCGAGCTGCTCGCGCTGCAGGCCGAGGCGCACCGCTTCTCCCACACCGTGGAGATCGCCTCGAAGATCGTCGAGCAAGGCGCTCAAACCGTGAAGCAGGCCGTGAACACGCCGGTGTGAGGACTCACGATGACGACAATCCCTCCCGGCACCGTGAGCGGAAGCGCTGCCCGTTGTCTTCAATCGTCCAGCACGGCTCGAGCGATTCGCTCGAGCAACGTGCGCGTCCAGCTCGTCCCTGAGCCGCGGCCGGTGTCCGTCGGCGAGCCCGCGCGCAACCAGCGGCTGCTCCTGCTCCTCGGGCTCCTCGCGCTCGCGGGCTGCGCGCGGGAGGAGATCGTCCACGCGGTGGACGAGGCCCAGGCGAACGCGATGCTGGTCGCGCTCGACGAACGCGGCGTGGCCGCGGAGAAGCAACGCGACGGGTCGCACGACGGAGGGTGGATCGTGAGCGTGCGCGGGGGAGATGCGCCCTCGGCGCGCCGCATTCTCTCCGAGCACGACCTGCCGCGGACTCGAGCTCCTGGCCTCGGGGAGGTCTTCGGCAAGCCGGGGATGGTGCCGACGCCGATGGAGGAGCGGGCGCGGTATCTGCACGCCATGTCGGGCGAGCTGGCGCGGAGCGTGGAAGCGATCGACGGGGTCGCGGAGGCGCGCGTACACCTCGCGCTCGCACCGGACGATCCGCTGCGCGCCCAGGCCCCGCCACCGCCTCGCGCCGCGGTGCTCGTGAAGGTACGGCCCGGGCTGCGCGGGCGCGTCGAGCCCATGACGGACGGCATCCGATCGCTCGTCGCGGGCGCGGTCGCCGCACTCGACCCAGCGACCGTGTCCGTCGTCGTGTCCGAGGCGGCGGCGAGCCCGGTTGCCGGGCCCGCACCGGCGAAGCGCGGGGGGAGGCTGTGGCTCCTCTCCGGCGCCGCTGTCGCGCTCGTCGCGGGGGCGCTCCTGCTCGCGTGGCCGCATCGCGGTCGCGTCGCGGCGCTGCTGAGGCGCGGTTGAGCCCCGAAGATCGGCGACTCGCGGCCTTGCTCGCGGCGTTCGTGCCGCAGCGGGCCGCCGAGCTCGCGACGCTCATCGGAGGCGTTCCCGGCGACGACGTCCGCGCGGCGACGGAGGCCCTCCTCGGCGCCGGCCGTTGCACGCGCCTGGCCGAGCTGGCGCGTGCGCTCGCCGCGTCCGACGGAACTTCGGTCAATGCCGTGGAGCGCGATGCGCGGAGCGAGAGTGGTGGCAACCGTCTGCGCGAGCGAGTGCGCCTGGAGCTCCGGTGCGTGCAATCTCGCTCCTGATTCACGCTGCCCACGCGACGGGCGATTCGTCCGCGGGCGCGGCGCTCGGAAGGCTGCATAGGCCACGCCACGAAGCTGGTCCGCAGCGCGGACCTCACGGCGGGCGATCGGTCGTCGAGCGCTGCACGGAGCGAGCAGTGGACATACGGTCTGCCCATGCAGCGCGCGCGTTCCTCGGCCCGTCCTCTCGTGCTGGCGTTCATCGTCATGGTGGCGGCCGTCGCCAGCTGCGGCTTCTTCGACGTGGCCGACCTGCAGGACGAAGCGCGCGTCGTCGTGAGCCCTCGCGAAGGGCTCACGACCTCGGAGCTCGGCGGTACCGCCGCGTTCACGGTCGCGCTCGCGGAAGCTCCCGACGCGGAGGTCCGCATTCCCGTGTCGAGCAGCAACACCGCGGAGGGCACGGCGACCCCGACCTCGTTGACGTTCGGTCCGGACGACTGGCAGCAGCCGCAGACCGTGAC
>DASSQI010000052.1:0-4099 GCA_035702585.1 Anaeromyxobacteraceae bacterium | reverse complement strand
TGGTTGCCCAGGCTGTCGTAGCAGGGCCACCGATCCGTCACCCCGCCGATGGTCACCTCGATGGCGTAGATCCCGGCGCTCCCGCACGCGTTGTCGGTGTTGGTCGGCGTCGCGATGCGGCTTCCCCCGACCGGCGCACCGACGAAGCGCCAATAGAACGTGAGGTCCGTCGCGTCACACCTGCTGGAGTTGCAGCCGGCCGCGGCGAGGGCGGCAGTCACGAGGGGCACGAGCAGGATGCGGTTCATCGGTTCTCCTTGGCCGCTTCTTACCGCGAACCGGCGGGGGACGTCCCAGGATCGAGCAACGCACGTGCCACGGGACGAAGACGCGGTTCTCGCGTGTTCCATTCAGCGGACCGTGGCCGCGCCGGCACGGGAGTGGTCTGAGCGACACGCGACCGCGCGCCCCGTCCCGAACTTGCGGCACAGCCCCCACGTGCTAGAAACGGCCGGTCTTTCGAGAACTTGCACGACATGAACGGACTCGACCTCCAGCAGCCGCTGCACCTCTCCCTCGCGCAGGCACCGGGCGGCGGCCTCGACTACCTCGAGATCGTCACCCACTCCGGCCCGATCGTCACCTTCGTGCTGCTGGTGCTGGTCGCGGCGTCGGTGGTCTCGTGGGCCATCATCCTCCGCAAGTGGCTCCACCTCCGCCGCGCGGCCGACGAGTCGGTGAAGTTCCTCGACACCTTCTGGCAGTCGAAGCGGCTCGACGCGATCTACCAGGCGTCCGAGCGGCTCCGGGCGAGCCCGCTCTCGCAGGTGTTCCGCGCCGGCTACGTCGAGCTGTCGAAGGTGACGGCGAAGAAGGAGGGCGAGGCCGCCGGGATGAAGGAGGAGCTCGGCGGGTTCGAGAACGTCGAGCGCGCGCTGAAGCGCGCCGCCGCGACCGAGGTCACGCACCTCGAGTCGACGGTCCCGTTCCTCGGGACCACCGCCAGCGCCGCCCCCTTCATCGGGCTGTTCGGCACGGTGTGGGGGATCATGCACGCGTTCAACGACATCTACCGGATGGGGAACGCGAACCTCTCCACGGTGGCGAAGCCCATCAGCGAGGCGCTCATCGCGACCGCGTTCGGCCTCGCCGCCGCCATCCCGGCGGTCGTCGCGTACAACGCGTTCGTCGCGCGGATCCGCGTGCTCGACAGCGAGATGACGAACTTCTCGCACGACTTCCTCAACATCGTGAAGCGGCACTTCTTCAGCTAGGGAACCCATGGCGTTCGGGTCGAGCGGCGGGAGCCGCCAGACGCTCAGCGAGATCAACGTCACGCCGCTCGTCGACGTGATGCTCGTGCTCCTCATCGTCTTCATGGTCACCGCGCCGCTCATCCAGCAGGGCGTGGAGGTGAAGCTGCCGCAGGCGCAGGCGCAGCCGCTGAAGTCGGACGACGAGAAGCTCGTGCTCTCGGTGCGCAAGGACCAGACGCTCTGGCTCGGCACCACCGACAAGCCGGCCGAGGTCCCGCTGAAGGAGCTCGAGGACAAGCTGAAGGCGAACGAGCGGCTCCGGCGCGACGCCGTGCTGTACCTCATGGCGGACCGCGAGCTGCCCTACGGGTTCGTCGTCGACGTGATGGCGCGGGTGCAGCGCGCCGGCGTGACGAACGTCGGCATGATCACCGATCCGCAGGAGGACCGCCGGTGAGCGCCGCGGTCGCGTCGGCGGCCATCCCCCCGTCGCCGCTGCTCGGCCGCCGCGAGCGGCTGTGGCCCACGATCGCGGTCTCGCTCGCGCTCCACGCCGCCTTCGTCGCGCTCGTCCTGGTGAAGCACGGGCCGCCGCCCATCGATCTCAACCAGAAGCCGATCGTCGCGCGGCTCGCGAAGCGCGGCGAGCTCCGGCCGAAGCAGTTCCTGCCGCGCAAGGAGGAGCCGAAGCCGTCCGGCCCTCCCGCCGCCGCCGAGCCGGCGCCGAAGCCCGCCCCTGCCGCGCAGCCGCAGCCGGTGGTCGCGAAGGCGCCGACGCCCTCGCCGGCCGCGATCCCGCCCGCGAAGGCGGCTCCGGCGAAGCCGCAGCCGACGCGCGCGGCCCAGGCCGCCCCCGCGAAGGGCACGCCCTCGCGCGCCTCGGGCGGCGGCGGCCTCGCCTCCGTGATGACGCAGATGAAGGCGAACGAGCCGAGCTACGGCGACCCGAACGGCGACCCGCTCGGCGACTCCGAGACCGGCGAGGGGGATCCGTACCTCGCGCTCGTCACGCGCTCGCTGCAGGAGACCTACGTCCTCCCGTCCACCATCTCGGACAAGGAGCGCGTGTCGCTCAGCGCGACCGTGCTGCTCTTCATCCAGCCCGACGGCAAGATCGCGGACTGGCGGTTCGAGCGCCGCAGCGGGAACCCGGTCTTCGACGGCGCGCTCGAGCACGCGCTCCGCACGGCGCGGCTCCCGCCGCCGCCGCCGGAGCGGCGCGCCGTGTATCGCTCGCAGGGGCTCGCCGTCGTCTACCGGCCGTGAACCGTCTCCTCGCCGCCGGCACGCCGGCGGCAAGGGAGGAACGATGATCCGAAAGCTCGCGCTGCTGTCGGTGCTCGCACCGGCGCTCGCGCTCGCGCAGGCCGCTCGCATCGAGGTCGGCGCGCCCAACTTCAAGCCGCTCCCGATCGCCGTCGCCCCGTTCCTCGCCGACGGCGCGGCCGAGGGTGACGCGGCGGAGATCCAGCAGCTCGTCGCCTGGGACCTCCACGTCTCCGGGCTGTTCCAGGTGCTCGACGCGAAGTCCTTCCTCGCGCCGCGGACCGAGGGGATCAGCGCCCCGGAGATCGCGTACCAGCGCTGGACCGACGTCGGCGCGCAGGGGCTCGTGAAGGCGCGCGTCCGGCGCGCGGGCGGCGAGGTCGCGGCCGACGCGCGGCTCCACGAGGTGGGGTCGGCGCGCGAGGTGCTCGCGCGCGAGATCCGGGGCATGACGACGCGCGGGGTGGCGCACCAGCTCGCGGACGAGATCATCCGCTACTACACGCGCGAGCCGGGCGTGTTCTCGACGCGGATCGCGGCCGTGCGCATGGGCCGCGGCACGCGCGATCTCGTCGTGTACGACGCCGACGGCCGGGCCGGCGAGGTCGTGCTGCAGGACAAGATCATCCTGCTGCCCGCGTGGCGGCCGGACGGCGGCGCCATCGCCTACACGAGCTACCGCGGCGGGAAGCCCGAGCTCTGGATCGTGGAGCTCGGGACGAGGCAGACCCGCAAGCTCGCCTCCGTCGGCGAGCTCACCACCGCCGCGGCGTGGTCGCCCGACGGCACCCGCGTCGCCTTCGCGGCGTCGCAGGGCGGGAACTCCGACGTGTACGTCGCGAACGCCGACGGCTCGGGGGTGCAGCGGCTCACCCGCGATCCCGCGACCGACGGCTCGCCGAGCTGGTCGCCCGACGGGAAGCGGATCGCGTTCGTGTCGAGCCGCTCCGGGAACCCGCACGTCTTCGTGATGAACGCCGACGGCTCCGACCAGCGCCGGCTCACCTTCGAGGGCAACTACAACCAGACGCCCCGCTGGAGCCCGCGCGGCGATCTCATCGCCTTCACCGGCCGCGACGAGCGGAAGGTGTTCGACATCTTCGTCGTCCCGCCGGACGGCGGCCGCACCCGCCGCGTGACGCAGGACCAGGGCCGCACGAACTGGGAGCCCACCTGGGCGCCCAACGGGCGGCTCCTCGCCTTCACGAGCGACCGGAACGGCCGCGCGCAGCTCGTCGTCTCGACGGTGGACGGGAACCGGCAGACGGTCGTGACGTCGGAGTCGCTCGACCTCGCGACCCCGGCGTGGGGGCCGCTCGGCCGATGAGCCCTGCCGCCGGCGCGGAGCGCTTCGCGACGATCGACGTCGGGACGAACACCGTCCTGCTGCTCGTCGCCGAGCGGCGGGACGACAGCTTCGCGCCGCTCGTCGAGCGGGCCGAGATCACCCGGCTCGGCCGCGGCGTCGATCGCGCCGGGCGGCTCGATCCCGCCGCGATCGCCGACACCGTCGCGGTGCTCGCGCGCTACGCGGCCGAGGCGCGCGCGCTCGGCGCGGCGGGCGCGCTCCTCGGGGGAGACGTCGTCCTCGGGGATCTCGATCCCCGCGTCCGCCGCGAGCCCGACGACGACGTCGC
>DASSQI010000051.1:0-3012 GCA_035702585.1 Anaeromyxobacteraceae bacterium | reverse complement strand
CGCGAAGCAGTGGGCGAGCTACCTGCGCCGGTATCGCCCGGGTCTCCAGGCGTACGTGCTCGAGGGCCTCACGCGCCAGTACGGCGAGCAGACCTGGGAGGCGCGCCTCGACCCGACGAGCGAGCTGATCCTCACGATCCTCACCCAGAACACCGCCGACACCAACGCCGAGAAGGCCTACGAGGCGCTCCGCGCGGCGTACCCGAGCGACCGCGCGCCGGAGGAGCACAGGCCCGGCATCGGCTGGGGTGGCGCCGGCCTGAGCACCGCCGCGCCGCCGGACTGGACGGCCGTCGAGAACGCCCCGCTCCCCCAGCTCATCGACGTGATCCGGCCCGGCGGGTTGGGGCCCCAGAAGGCGCCGCGGCTGCAGGCGACGCTGCGCCACATCCGTGAGCAGCGCGGCGACTACAGCCTCGCGTTCCTCGGCGACATGCCCGCCCTGGAGGCGCGCGACTGGCTCACGCAGATCGACGGCATCGGCAAGAAGACGGCGTCGATCGTGCTCGCCTTCTGCTTCGGGATGCCCGTCATGGCCGTGGACCGCCACGTGGAGCGGGTCTCGAAGCGGATCGGGCTGATTCCCCCGAAGGTGACCGCGGACCAGGCGCACGACCTGTTCCTCGGCATCCTGGAGCCCGACGAGATGTACGCGGCCCACGTGCTGCTCATCCACCACGGCCGCGCGCTGTGCCACGCGCAGAACCCCGAGCATGACCTGTGCCCCATCCGCGACCGCTGTCGGATGGTCAACCCCAAGGCACCCTGACCGCGCTCCCGCCCGGAGAACCCCATGCCGAACCCGCAGCTCGATGCCACCCTGTCCGACCTGCTCGCCAGCGACTTCGCCGCCTCCCCGGTCAGCGCGACCGGCTACGGCCTGACCGAGTACGACGACCGGCTCGACGACGTCTCCGCCGACGCGCTCCGGGCGCGCGACGCCGCCGCGGCCGCGTTCCTGGCCCGCCTCGATGCGATCGGCGACGAGGGTCTCACCACGGACGAGGCGATCGACCGCGACCTGGCCCGCGCCGTGCTCCGTGGCCGGCTGATCATGGCGCCGTTCGAGGCGTGGAAGCGTGACCCGGTCACGTACTCGGGTCCGGTCACCAGCGGCGTGTTCGCCCTGTTCCTCCACCGCCTGCGGCCGGACGCCGAGCTCGCCGAGGCCGCCACCGCGCGCCTGGACGCCGTCGGCCCGCTCGTGGACGCCGGCATCGCCAACCTCGATGCGGACCTCGCGCATCCGCTGATCGTGGAGCGGGGCCGGAACGCCGCCATGGGGGCGCTGCGCTACGTGCGGGACCTCGCCTGGCAGGACCTCCCCGACGACCCGGCGCGCGAGCGGATGAAGGCCGCGGGCGCTCGAGCGGCCGCGGAGCTCGAGCGGTTCGTCGCCCACCTCGAGGCGTTCCTGCCCCGGGCATCGGGCTCGTGGCAGCTGGGCGAGGAGGGCTACACGCGCATCCTGCGCGAGCGCGAGGTCCTCCCGGACGACGCGCGCCAGCTGCGCGAGCGCGGCCAGCGCGAGTTCGACCGCCTCGACGCCGAGATGACGGACCTCGCGAAGGACGCGACGGGCAACCCGGACTACGTCGCGGTCCTGCGCGAGAACGACGCCGACCACCCCACGACCGAGCAGGCGATGCTCGAGGCGTACACGGAGTGGACGGAGAAGGCGCGCGCGTTCCTCGTGGACACAGGCCTCGTGTCGTTCCCGGACGGGGAGACGTGCGCGGTCGTCCCATCGCCGGTGTTCCAGCGCCCTGTCCTGGGCGTCGCGTCGTACATCGCGCCCCCCGCGTTCTCGGACAAGCTGAAGGGCCACTTCTTCGTCCCGTTCGCGCCGGACGGCGCCACAGAGGAGGAGATCCAGGGCCGGCTGTCGAACAACTCCTTCGGGTCCATCCCCACGACCTCCGTCCACGAGGCGTATCCCGGCCACCACTGGCACCTCGTGATGCGCAAGTCGGCGCCCACCTCGCGCGTGCGCAAGGTCTACGGGACGCCCTATTTCAACGAGGGCTGGGCGCTGTACACGGAGCGCGTGATGCGCGAGCGCGGGTTCTTCGAGCACCCGCTCCACGAGCTGCAGCACCTCTCGGCCACCATCTTCCGCGCGGCGCGGATCATCGTGGACACGTCGCTCCACCTGGGCGAGATGACGTTCGACGAGGCGGTGGCCTTCATGCGCGACAAGGCCGCGCTCCCGGAGCCCGTCGCGATCGCCGAGGTCGGCCGCTACTGCTGGTGGCCCACGCAGGCGTCGTCGTACCTCACCGGCTGCCTGGAGATCCTCGAGATCCGCCGCCGCTACCTCGACGCCCGCGGATTCGCGGGCATCGCGCCGGCCGACGTGCCTGTCGAGGCGATCCGCGACTTCCACGACACGATCGCGCGAACCGGGTCGCTGCCGCTGGGCCTCGCGGATCGCGCGGTCATGGCCTCGCTCGGCTGACCGCGTCCCGTACGATCAGCCGTGTGAGCACGGCAGACCGGATCCCCCTCGTCCTCGACGTCGACACCGGCATCGACGACGCGCTCGCGCTGCTGTACGCGGCGAGCAGCCCGGAGGCCGAGCTCCTCGCGGTGACCGCGCTCTCGGGCAACGTCCACGTCGACGACACGGAGCGCAACACCAGGGCGGTGCTCGAGCTGGCGGGCCGCACGGACATCGAGGTCGCCGCGGGCCGGCCCGTCCCCCTCCTCCGGCCGCTCGAGGTCACGCCCGAGACCCATGGCCCGCACGGCATGGGCTACGCGCAGCTCGCGGAGCCGACGCGCCCGCGGAGCGGACGCTTCGCGCCACAGCTGATCGTCGACGAGGCCAGGCGGCGGCCCGGCGAGCTCACGCTCGTGACGCTCGGACCGCTCACCAACCTCGCGGTCGCCGTGCTCATGGAGCCCGAGCTGCCGCGCCTCCTGCGTCGCTGGGTCTGCATGGGTGGGACCTTCCGGGCGCCCGGCAACACGTCTCCCGTCACGGAGTGGAACATCCACTGCGACCCGGAG
>DASSQI010000050.1:0-26237 GCA_035702585.1 Anaeromyxobacteraceae bacterium | reverse complement strand
TTTCCCAGCGCTCGGGCCGACGCGGAGCGCCCGAGTCCATCGCCTCGCGGTTCACCACCTCGAACATGATCTCGTGGATGTGGATCGGATGAGCGTCCTCGGTGAAGTTGTGGATCTCCCAGACCTCGGTCGCACCGACGGCAGGGTTCTCGGTGACGGGGGCGGCCCATTGAAGCGGCACGCCGGAGCCGTCCGTGTCGACGGTCCCGAGCTCCGCCTCGCGCGGCCCGAAGCCGTCCACGGCGGACGAGTCGTCGCAGTCGACCACCGCGCCGCTCGCGTCCACGCACAGCGTCGCCGACCCGAGCTCGTTCAGCGAGACCTTGCGGACGTTCGTCGGGCTCGGCAGGCCGCGCCTCGCCGGGAACGCGAGCTTCTCCGGGCGCGCGCTCGTGTCGCCGCGCTCGCGCTTCACGACGCGGAACTCCATCACCTGGCCGGTCGTCCCCGGATCCGACACCGCGAAGTCGGTCCCGGGCACGCCCCCGCCGAACGGCTCGTCGGGGCCGAGGTTGAGCAGCGTGATCCGCGTGCCCGGAGCGACGTCCGAGAAGTCCATGATGACGTCGGCGCGCTCGGCGGGTCCGAGCAGCACCGTGTCCTGGTGGATCGGAGCGGGCAGGAACCCGCCGTCGCTGCCGATGTGCCAGAACGGCACCGCGGCCGGCGCGCCGGCGACGTTCGTGGCGAGCAGGAGGAACCGGGAGTCGCAGCCGTTCAGGAACCGGAACCGGTACCGCCGCGCCTCGACCTCGAGGAACGGCCAGGTCCTGCCGTTCACGACCATCGTGTTGCCGAAGAACTCCGGGTTCCAGATCGGCGAGATGTCGCTCCGCCTTTCGCCGCCGAGCGGCTCGGGGAGATACGGGCCCGCGAACCCGTCGAAGAACTCGCGCGACGGAGGATAGAAGAGCGATCCGTCCGAGTTGAACGAGCGGTCCTGGATCACGATCGGGATCTCGTAGTGCCTCGTCCCGGCGCGTTCGTCGGGCGACGGCGCCGGCCCCGGGAGCTTCCCCTTCACCTCGTCGGCAGGGCCGCCGCGCAGGAGGTAGAAGCCGGCCGGGCCCGCGTAGACGTTCGTCCGCGTCATCCCGAGCGTGTGGTCGTGGTACCAGAGCGTCGTCGCGTCCTGCAGGTTGTCGTACTGGAACACGGCGAACCCGGGCCCCCAGCACGCGAGCGGGTCCGCGGGGCAGCCGAGCGCGGCCTCGGCCGCGGCCCTGAAGGCCTCGTAGTGGCTGCCGACGGTCGCGTATCCGCTCGGGATGTTCGCCGCGGCCGGCAGGAACCACGACTCCGGGAAACCGTCGGCCCAGTCCTGCGAGTGTCCGCCGTGGAGGTGCACGCTGATCGGCACCGGCCCGGTGTACGGGCCCGGCGTCGCCTCGAACATCGGGTGCGAGTCGCGCTCCTCCTCGCCTCCGGGCGGATTCGCCCAGTGCAGCGTGGGATCCACCGGCAGCAGGTGGGGCAGGTAGTTCCCCTGCGCGTCGCGGAGATCGTTCACCCACTTCACGCGCACCGGCCTGCCGTACTGCGCCTCGACCGTGAACGCTGGGTAGTTGAAGGTGCCGGGATGGTTCACCGAGCCGTAGCTCCACACCGCCGTCGGCGGCAGCGGCGCGCCGTTCACGTCCGCGGGCGGCAGGATCTGCTGGTCGAACTGGCGAACGGCGATCTCGTAGTAGTCGATGGCCACCGGCGCGCGCCCCGGCGCGCGGGGATTCGCCTTCTGCAGGATGACCGCCGTCTTCGGCATCGCCGGAGGCACGGCGAGCGGCTGGACGTACTTCGGGATCGCGGTGGGACCCAGGGTGCCGCCCGGCAGCTGCGCGCTGGCTGGCGCGGCGAGGACGAGGACCAGCGCCGCGATCGCGGCGCCCAGCGACGTCAACCGATTGCGCATATGCCTGCTCCTGCGGGATGCCGAGGCGCAATGCGTCGGCGGTCCACGCGGCCACGTCGACGCGCATCCGTCCACGCGGAGGATCGCCGCCCTCCCCCGGACGCACCGTTGGTCGTGCCGCTGGTGTGACTACTCCCGGACGCCGCGCCAACTGCCCCGTCGTGGCGGCACCCACACTCCGTCCCGAGGAGACGGTACAGAGCGCCGAGCGCGGCGCGACGCAGCAATCCCGCGGGGGGCGAGCAAACCGGGAAAGGAGATCACGAGATCACGAGGCAATTGCCGGCGGGCAATCGAGCTCGTCTGCCTCGTCGTTTCCCCGTGGCGCACGTTCCTCGCGCCCGGGCCCGTCGTTCAGCGCCCAGGCCCCGCGGCCGGGCGGTCAGCGCCCCAGCCCCGCGATGGGCTGACCGAACGTGAACTCCACCACGTGCCCGTCCGGATCGCGAATCTGGGTCACGTAGCCGATGTCGCCGCCACCGTCGAAGGGCGGCTCGATCACGATGCCCAGCCGGTGCGCCTCGGCGGCGACGGCGTCCACCTCGTCGCGCGTGTCGCACTGGAACCCGAGGTGGTCGATCCGGCCGTTGGCCGCGTGCAGGTACAGCACGAGCACGAACTCCGGCGGCTCGTCGCCGGTGCGCGGCGCGAGCCAGACGGTGTGGCCGCCGTCGATGCGCCCGTCGCGGACGACGTCGAGCGCGCAGAACCGCTCGTAGAACGCGATCGAGCGGTCGAGATCGGCGACCTTGAGGACGACGTGAGTCCAGCGCGTGGCCATCGCGGGACGTTGTACTGCGGGAGCGCCATTCGAGGGACATCCTTCCGGCGTCGAGATCGGCGGGCGGGCGCCGGGTCCCCCGCCCGGGCTGGGTCATAGCGGGTAGCGCCCGCTCCCCCGGGCGGCGCGGCGTCCGCGCTCCGCACGCCCGCTGCCTCGCGCGATCGTTCGACTTTTTTCGCGCGAACCATTACGTTACGCGCACGCGTGCCCTGCGAAGGCGCGCCGTACGGCAAGGGCGCCGCACGTTTCGAAGGAAGAGTGAAGATGGCTAGTGGCACGGTGAAGTGGTTCAATGATGCGAAGGGCTTCGGGTTCATCACGCAGGACAACGGCGGCGAGGACGTCTTCTGCCACCACACTGCGATCATGACCGAGGGGTTCCGGTCCCTGCAGGAAGGTCAGCGCGTGGAGTTCGAGGTCAAGAAGGGCCCGAAGGGCCTTCAGGCCGCGAACGTCCGTCCGGTCTAACCGGCGACTTCCGGTTACGCGGGGCCCGGCCTTCGCTGGTCGGGCCTCCTTTTTTGTCGCTGCCACGCGCAGCTAGGAGAACATCGCGATGGCTCAGAACCCCGGAGCACTGAAGCGCGTCAAGGAAGCGGCGAGGCGCGACAAGCAGCGCGACAAGAACGCGCGCAAGGAGCAGCGTCAGCGCGAGGCCGAGGACCGCAAGCGGAACCGCGTTCCGGGCGAGGATCCGGACATCGCCGGGATCAAGCCGGGGCCACAGCCGCTGCCCGAGTAGCTGCGCGGCTACAGCGTCGTCGTCGCGAGGCTCGGCCACTGGCCGGGCCTCTTCCGTTTCGATCGAAGTGCCCGCGGCGCCGTCTCGTCGCCTGTTGATCCGCCGCCCCGCGCGGGCTACACGGCGGCATGCCCAGCACCGATCTCCGCTTCTCGAACCGCGCCGAGCATCGCGCCTGGGTCGAGGCCCAGAGCAGCCTCCCCGCGGGGTTTCGCGTCGGGACGTCCCGGTTCGAGTTCACGCCCGTCGAGGTCCCGAAGCCGTCGCGGATGGCGCTGACGCTGCTCGCGCTCGACAGGCCGACCACGTCGTTCGCGGCGAGGTTCACGAGGAACGGGTTCCCCGGCGCACCGGTGATCGTCGGCCGCGCCCGCGTGGAGGAGCCCGCCCTCGGCGCGGTCGTCGTGAACAACAAGGTCTCGAACGTCTGCGCGCCGGGAGGCGTCGAGGCGGCGGAGGCGGTGTGCGCGGCGGCGGCGCGCGCGCTCGGCATCCGCGCGACCGAGGTGCTCCCGGCGTCCACCGGAGTCATCGGCTGGCGGCTGCCGACCGAGGCGATGATCGCGGCGATGCCCGCGGCGGCCGCCTCGTTGCAGGCGGCGAGCATCTTTCCCGCGGCCGAGTCGATCATGACGACCGACCTCTACCCGAAGGTGCGCCGCGTCGAGCTCCCCGGCGGCGCGAGCGTGGTCGGCATCGCCAAGGGCGCGGGCATGATCGAGCCGGACCTCGCGACGATGCTCGCGTTCGTCCTCACCGACGCGGAGCTCCCGCGCGACGCGCTCCGGCGTGCGCTCGACGAGGCGATCGACGGGAGCTTCCACGCGATCAGCGTCGACTCCGACACGAGCACGTCCGACATGGTCGTCGCGCTCGCTTCCGGAGCGCGCGGTCCGGTCGAGGCGGCGGCGTTCACGGCGGCGCTCCGCCAGGTGTGCGGCGATCTCGCCGAGGACGTGGTGCGGAACGGCGAGGGCGTCCACCACGTCATGCGCGTCTCGGTCCGCGGCGCCCGCGACAGAGCCGCCGCGCGCGGCATCGGCAAGTCGATCGTGAACTCTCCGCTCTTCCAGTGTGCCGTGAACGGCAACGATCCGAACGTCGGGCGGCTGCTCTGCGCGATCGGGAAGTACACCGGCCGGGAGGGCATCCCGCTCGAGCCCGCGCGCGTTCGCATGGCAGTCGGTGGGGAGCCCATCCTCGAGCACGGCGTGATGCAGCTCGACGCCGAGAAGGAGCGGCGCCTCGTCGAGCACCTGCGGGCCGCCGAGCTGTACGCGTCCTCGCCGGCTGCGGACGGCCTCACGTTCCGCCCGCCCGTCGACTTCCCTCCGCACGAGCGGAGCGTCGAGATCGAGGTCGATCTCGGCGCGGGGAGCGCGTCGGCGGAGGTCCTCGGCGCCGACCGGAGCCACGAGTACATCACCGAGAACGCGGATTACCGGAGCTGATGGCGTTCCCCGCGGCGTCGCTCGCGCGCCTCGCGCCGCTGCCGTGGAAGGCGCTCGAGCGCGTCGCTGCGGACCTGGACGCGCCCATCTCCGCGGTGCTCGACGGCCGCGCCGCGGAGCGGGAGCTGGACCGGTTCCTGCGCGCCCGGCGAGATCTCGCGCGCGACGAGCGGGCCGCGGCGGCGGAGGCGATCTTCGGCGTGGGGCTCTGGCGCCGGCGCCTCGCGTGGCACCTCGGCGCCGGCGGCGCGCATGCGCCTCCACGCCACCTGCTCGTCGCGCTCGTCCGCGACCTCGCCGGAGTCGAGGACGCCGAGCGGCTCGCCGCTGCGCTGGTCGATGCGCGCGGCTCGGTCCCTCGCCGGGCCGGCGCACCCGAAGACCTGGCGACGTTCTACTCGCTCCCGGACTGGCTCGCGGAGACGCTCGTCCGGGAGGTGGGCGACGACGCGCCGGCGCTCGCGGACGCGCTCTGCCTGCCAGGGCCGGTGTTCCTCCGCGCGAACCTGCTGCGCACGTCGCGGGACGCGCTGGCGGAGCGCCTCGCCGCCGAGGGCATCGCGACCAGCGCCGGGCGGTTCGCCCCGGCGTGCCTCCGGGTGAGCACGCCGCGACCGAACCTCGTCGGCACGCGCGCCTGGCGCGACGGACTCTTCGAGGCGCAGGACGAGGGCAGCCAGCTCCTCGGGAGCGCGGTCGGCGCGCGCCCCGGCGACACGGTCCTCGACCTGTGCGCGGGCGCCGGCGGCAAGACGCTGCAGCTCGCCGCCGACGTGGGGAGCTCGGGTCGCGTGCACGCCTGCGACCTCGACGCCGCCCGCCTCGCCCGCCTCGCGACGCGTACGCGCAACGCCGGGGCGACGGAGATCGTGCGGGTCGAGGGAGTGGGCCCTCCGGCGTCGCTGCGCGTCGATCGGGCGATCGTGGACGCGCCATGCTCGGAGCTGGGACCGCTCCGCCGCGGCCCGGACCTGCGCTTCCGGATCGATGCCGCGAGCTTCCGGGAGCTGCCGCGCATCCAGCTCGAGCTCCTGTCGCGCGCCGCGCAGCACGTGAAGACTGGCGGGACGCTCGTGTACGCGACCTGCACCCTCCGCCGCGAGGAGAACGAGGAGGTCGCGAGCGCGTTCGAGCGCGACCACGTCGGGTGGCGGCGCGTCGCGCCCGAGCTGGACCCGCTGCTGCTCGACGATCGCGGCGCGCTCCGCGCGTGGCCTCACGCGCACGGGACCGACGCGGTGTTCGCGGTCGCGTGGCGGAGGGGCTGACGGCTACTGCGGCGTCGAGAGGACGGGTCGCTCCGACGTCCCGAGCAGCTGCTGGTTCCGCTGGCGCAGGATCCCCTCGAGGCAGCGGCGCTCGACGTCGATCTCCTTCTGCGTCCGGAAGCCGAGGCGCCGCAGCACCGGGAGCGGCGGGCACCAGCCCGCGACGGAGTGGAGCAACAGGAACCCGAGCTGCGTCCCGAACAGCACGAGCCACGGGTTGCGGCTCTGCCCTGGCCTGCGACGCGCCATGCCGAGGCCGAACGTCAGTCCGCCCAGCACCGCGAAGTTCGCCATGAGCGCGCGATCGACGTCCCACTCGCGATCGAGCTCGGCGAGGTGGCGCAGCACCCCTGCCGTAGGCTCGCTCTGGGCCCTGGCGACGCGCGACGCGGCCTTGCGATCGATGCGCGCGTTCACGTCGGCGCCGGTCCTCGCGCGGATGCGATCCCAGGCGCTCGGATCGAGCCGCTCCCAGCCACACTCGTGTTCGTGTTCCACCGCGCAAGGTTGGCCATGGCGCAGGGGCGCGGCATGCCCCCAGGCAAGAGGTCCGACGACTCATCGGGGCGGGCATGAACCGGCGCGAACGCGCGGCAACTCCTGGGGTTACGCTGCTGCGACAAAGGACCGCCTGTGACTCGCGAGGGATCACCCGTAGGCTCCGCTCACTTTTGAAGGCTCCGGGGGGAGGGGGAACCTGGGGCGGAGTTGCACCGCCGAAAGGCGTGAGCGCTCCGCCCCGTTCCTTTTTTGGGGGCCGGATCTCGCGGCGAGGCCTCACGTCGTGGCGAATCCGGCGTGATCTGCGCCGTACGCGTTCCACCAGCTGATCGCGATCCTCTGGCGTGCCGGCGTGGCCCCGCCCATGTTCCTGGCAGGCAAGCGGCAGCGTTCCTAGCTTTCACCCGTGGCTCCCCGGAACGGGCGGACCGGTGAGGGAGCCGGGGGTGGTTCGTCGTGAACGCAGCTCGCTCTCTTCCCCCCGCAGCCAGGGACCCTCAGGACCTCGCGGTGCCGCGCGCCATGCGCTGGATGCGAGAGCGCTGGAGCCTTCAACGGGCGACGCGCCCGACCCCCGACCCGAAGAGGCCGCGGCGCCAGAAGATCCCGACGATCCGGCGGAGCTGGTTCACGTCGTGGTGGACGGCCCGCCTCGCGGCGGCGTCGGGCCGCGTGGGCGTCGACGACTTCCTCCGACACCGCCTGGCGCGGTACCTCGCGGCGCTCCCGGTGTCGCCGCGGCGCCTTCCGGTCGCGATCTCGATCGGCGAGGGCGGCGTCATCTCCGCTACCCCGCAGACGGGGGATGTCGCCGCAACACGTCCCGCATGGCTCGAGCGGTACCTGCGCAGCGAGGGGCCCGCTTCGTTGCAGATCGACCTTCAGCTCGCGCAGGCGGAGGTGGCTCGCCTGTCGGGCGCCCGCGACGAGCAGCAGGCGCGGGTCGCCGCGGCGCGGCGCGAGGCCGACAGCGCCGCGACGGAGCCGGCGGTGTTCGAGGCGGACGGCGGCGCCGAGCTGCTCGGTCGCCCTCCCGTCCCGCCGCCGTGGGCGGCCCTGATCCACGCGTTCGCGCTCGTGCTGCTGCTCGCGCAGGCGTGGCAGCTCGCGATCCCGGTGCTCGAAGCTGGCGGCGTGCGCACCGACGACCTCGCGCGCGAGCTGCAGCGCAATCCCGCAGGCGTCGTGCTCGGGTTCGTCTTCGCGGTGGGCGCGGCGGTGAGCCTGTTCTACTTCGCGGACGTCGCCCTCCGGCGCACGCTCGAGCTGTTCGACGGCCTCACCGAGCGGCGCCGCCGGGCGTGGATGGCGATCGCCGCCATCGGCTCTCTCGGGTTCGCCGCGGCCGTGTCCTGGTCGATCGCCGGACTGCGCCCTGCGGCCCAGCGCCTCGACGTGGAGTACGCGCGGTTCACGCTGTTCCTGCTCGCGCTGGCGCTCCCCATCACCACGTCGTGCATGCTGCGCCTCGCGCGGCGACTGCAGGTGGCGCGCGAGGAGGCCCTCCGGCGCGCCGTCGAGTGGGACCAGGCCCATTACCGCGTCCTGTACGGCTGGAGCCGCAGCGCCACGGCGCTCTCCGCGGCGGAGCGCGACCTCGCGCGGCTCGAGGCGGCGCGGGTCGAGGCGATCAGGCGCCTCAGGATGCTCCAGCACCGCTCGTTGCTCGCCGAGCGATTCGCGGCGGAGGCCGCGGCGGAGGAGGAGCTGGAGCTCGAGCAGCTGTGCCACGCGGTCACGTCCTCGCTCGAGCTCGATCGGTACCAGTTCCTCCGCCTCGCAGGGCGGCGTCGCGCCCGCTGGTCCGACCCGGAGTGCACGCCGGCGCCGCGCGACGCGACTCGACCCCTGGAGCTCGCCCGCTGATCCGGCTCCGATGAGGCGGGGCTGGCGGCAAGTCGCCGCGTCGCCCCGGCCGGGGTTGTCACGTCCGGTGAAACAGGCGACACTCGCCATGGGTGCACTCGTACCCGCTCCGGGGCACCCTGCGGGGGGAGAATGGCTCGGGCTTGCCAGTCGCCTGGCTTCGCTGAAGGAGCAGCGCGCTGCCTCGAGATGTTCGCGAGCGCGCCGGTGCCTGTCGCGGTCATGCGCGGCCGCCGCTCGATCCTCGAGTGGCTGAACTCCGCGTACCAGGCGCTCGCTCCCGAGCGCCGCATGCTGGGCCGCTCGGCGCTGCTCGTGTGGCCCGAGCGCGGCGACGACGACGTGAACGCCGTCCGCTCCGTCTTCGAGACCGGCGAGCCCGTCGTGGTGAAGAACCGCCGGTTCGTGCTCGGCCGCGGCGCGGCGCGCGTCGAGCGGTACTTCACGCTCAGCTACTCGCTCGCGCCGCAGCTCGGACCGGGGCGCATCCTCGCCGTCGGCCAGGAGACGACCGCAGCGATGCTGGCGGCGCGTCGCGCCCGGACGGCGCTGCAGGCGCTCGAGGTCTCTCACGAGCGGCTCGTCGCGGAGGCCGCGGACCGTGAGCGGCTGGTCGACGTGCTGTCGCACGACCTGCGCACGCCGCTCTCGGCGATCGCGCTCGCGGCGGGGCTCCTCCGCAGCCACGGCTGCGACGAGAAGCAGGCCGGCTACCTCGACCGGATCGCCACGAGCACCGAGCGCATGCAGCGCATGATCACCGACCTCGTGCACCTCTCGAGCCTGCACGCGCCGGCGGCGAACGCGGAGCGCTGTCGGCTCGACGAGGTCGCTCGCCGCGCGGTCGCGGAGGTCCTCGACGCCTATCCGGGGCGCGAGATCGACGTCGTCGCGGACGGTGCCGTCGAGGGGGCGTGGGACTGCGGGCGCCTGCAGCAGGTCGTGACGAACCTGCTCGTCAACGCGGTCCAGCACGCGCCGCCGCCCGCGCGCATCGCCGTCCGGGCGAGCGCGCGCGAGCGCGTCGCGGAGCTCGCGGTCGCGAACGACGGTCCGCCCATCCCGCAGGAGCTGCTCCCGCACGTGTTCGAGCCGTTCCGCCACGGCGGCGCGAACGGCTCGACCGGGCTCGGCCTCTTCATCGTGCGCGAGATCGTGCAGGCCCACGGCGGCAGCGTGGACGTCGTCTCCGATCCGCAGTCGACCACGTTCACCGTGCGGCTGCCGCGCGAGGTCGCGCTGGCGCGCTAACGGAGCGCTCGCGCTCCAGCGCGACCAAGTCGCGCCCGCGGGGCGAGGACGCAGTCCTCGTCAAACGATCTCGCCGCGCAGGCCGATCGTGACCGTCTCGAACGGGATCGGACGGCCGGCGCGCGCGACCGCCGCCTGCGCCGCCGCGGCGATGCCGTGGCAGCACGGCACCGCCATCTTCACGACGGTGACGCTGCGGACGCAGCTCACGATCGCGGCGAGCTTGCGGAACTGCTCGTCCTGATCGTCGAGCTTGGGACAGCCCACGACGACGCGCTTCCCGGCGAGGAAGTCCTGGTGGAAGTTGCCGTACGCGAACGGCACGCAGTCGGCGGCGACGAGCAGGTCGGCGCCCTGGAAGTACGGGGCCATGGGCGAGACGAGGCGGAGCTGCACCGGCCACTGCCCGAGGCGGCTCCCGTTCGCGTGGGTGGGATCGGCGAGCGGATCGGCCACCGCCGGAGGAGCGTCGGAGACGACGGAGAGGCGCCGGCGCTGCGGCATGCCCGGCTGCGCGGAGGCGCCCGCGCGTCCGGAGAGGTCCACCTGCTGGGATCCCGGACAGCCGCCGCCCTGGAGCAGCACCGGCGTCGAGCCCGGGCAACCGCCGCCGTGCAGCATCACCGGCGGCGCCGCGGGGACGCCGGGGTTCGCGGGGTGCCCGGTCGCGAGCAGGTGCGCGTGCACCGCTACCTCGTCGAACGCGTCCGCCTCGCGCTCGATCACCTTGAGCGCGCCGCGGGGGCACTCGCCGAGGCAGGCGCCGAGGCCGTCGCACAGACGGTCGGCGGCGAGCTTCGCCTTTCCGTTCTCGAGGTAGAGGGCGCCTTCGGCGCAGGAGGGGATGCAGTCGCCGCAGCCGTCGCAGAGGGACTCGTCGATCTGAATGATCTTCCGGGGCACGGCAGCGTTCTGCCATGCCCCGCGCCGGAGATCGACCCCCCAGGGCGCTCGGCCTACGCCTGCTTGCGCTCGGCAGCACGCCTGGCGGCCTGCTCCTGCGGCAGCAGCGCAGCGTAGAGGCACGCGTGGATCGGCACCGGGAGCGCCGCGTCCTTGCCGAGCCTGACGACCGCGCCGGTCTGGTCGAACAGCTCCGACGGGCGCCCCGCGACGATGTCCCGTTGCATCGAAGCGGTCCCGTCCGCCGGGAGCTTGTCGAGGAGCTCGAGCGAGCGCGCGACGGCCTCGGGCGCGAGGCGCACGCCGCGGGCCTTCGCGAGCGCGGCGATCTCGTTCATCGCGGCGACGAGCAGCTGCCGCGTCTCGGTGAGACCCCGCGTCACGCCGATGGCCGCGCGCGTCACCGCGCCGACCGCGCCGAACGGCTCGATGAAGAGGAACTTCTCCCAGGTGGCGGCCTCCACGTCGTCGGAGAGCACGACGTCGACGTCCGCGGCGCGCAGCGCCGTCGCGAGCGCCTCGAGGCGCGCGCTGGTCCCGCCGCGCCGCTCGCCGATCGTGACTCGCAGGATCTGCCCGACGTGGCGGATGCGCCCGGGCCCCTCCACCCACGACAGCATGTGGCAGACCCCGCCGGCGACGCGCTCCTCCCCGAGCACGCGCGCGAGGTCGGAGGCGGCCTCGACGCCGTTCTCGAGCGGCACCACGAAGGTGCCGTCGCCGAGCAGCGGCTGCAGCCGGGGCGCGACGTCGCGGACCTGCCAGCCCTTCACCGCGACCAGCACCGCGTCTACCGCACCGATCGTCGCCGGATCGTCGCTCGCCTGGACCGGTGAGATCGTGAAGGACGCACGCGGACTGTCCACGCGCAGGCCGCTCGTCCGCATCGCCGCGAGGTGCTCGCCGCGAGCCACGAAGAGGACCTGGGTTCCGGCCCGTGCGAGAAGGCCGCCGATGAGACCGCCAACTCCTCCTGCGCCGACGACGGCAACGCGCATTCCAGACCTCCCCACGACGGAGTGTGGGTGGCAGCGTACACCAGCCGTTCGAGGCGTTGCCCCGGTCCTGCGTGAACACTCGATCCCCACCGGGGGCTTGGGGCGCCGGGATCGCGGCCCGAGTCTTGTATAAGCAGAGGCGCTCAGTGGAGGTGGCGCGGTGACGAAGAAGAGGACGGCGAGGCGTTCGACGACGACCCCACGGAAGCCTGCAAAGAAGGCTTCCGCCGGAGCGCGCTCGTCACGCGCCAAACCCGCGGCGGCGAGGTCCGTCGACCGCGCGACCAGGCCCACGCGCGTTTGTGCGCCTCCTCGCCGCAAGGAGGCAGCGCGCGCGAATAATGTTCGCGTCACGCCTGCCGCCCTCCGACCCATCGTCATCCGCGGCGACAAGGTGACGGCCTTCACCCGTCTCATCGCCGAGACACTGCCGCTCGCCGGATACACCCACATCCTGGCCGACTGCCCCGGCAAGCGGCGGCCGGACACCATCCGCGGGATCCGCGCCGATCACCGACCCAACCTCGTGTGCCAGGGCGGCTACCGCTACGTCCTCATCGACGTCGTCCTCCCGGGAGAGATGAACTTCCCCGACATCGCGAGCAGGTGGCAGCTCTTCTCGAGCGCCGCCGAGCAGGCGGGAGGCGAGTTCCACGTCGTCGTGCCGCGCTGGGTCGACGGCATGGGCGCGGGGCGCGAGACCGTCGCCAAGGCTGCCGAGGCGATCGGCGTTCGCGTCGCGCACGTCTGGGAGGTCTGAGCGAGGACGCAGTCCTCGTCAGATCATCCGCTTCGCGCGGAATCGCGCGTGCACCTCGAACGCGAAGCGGTCCAGCACCTCGGCGTCGAGCGGGTCGCCGTTCAGTGACAGCGACAGCGTGAGCAACCCCTCGTGCTCGGCCGCGTGGCAGAACTGGGTCTCGGCGAGCTTGTTCGGCATGCACTCGAGCGGACCGACGCTCACGGCCGCGTCGATCTCGCCGCGCCGCCAGGATCGCAGCGGCACGCCCATCGTGAGGCACGTCTCCACCTCGAGATCGTCGCGCACGTAAGGCATCGCCGACCGGAGCACCTCCGCGACCGGCACGTGCTTCGGCCGGCCGAGCTCCTCGGCGACGGCGTCGTGCACCAGCGCGGCGACTCGCGTGCGCGCCACGTACTCGACCGCGTGCGACGGGCTCCGCTTGCGGCCGCGCTTGCGCGCGATGTGATCCGAGTACTCGAGGAACTCCGCGACCGGCTCGAGGACCGCGCGCAGGCCGCGTCGCTCCAGCTCGACCGCGACGTGCCCGTTCGACGCCGGATCGGACCGGACGTAGATCTCGCCGACGAGGAGCACGCTCGGCACCTCGCGAGCGCCGCGCACCACGCGGAGTTCGCGTGCGGCCTGCCGGACCAGCTCTGGCACGCCCCAGAGCCGCGCCGACGCGATCTCGACGAGCGTGCGCCCGAGGCCGAGATCGCCGCGGCACTCCCGCTCGAGGAGCGCGAGGAGGCGCGCCTTCGCCTGGCCGTGGATCCGCTCCGCCGCTCCGGGCTCGGTCTCGACCGGCCGGACGTCGTGGAGCGCCTGCTCGAGCGCGCCGGCGGCCGCGACCCCGGCGAGGGCGATGCCCGCGAAACCGGGCGGCATGCCGCGGAAGTAGTCGCCGAACGGCGGCGACCAGATGCGGACGCGGTCGCTCCACCCGAGGCGGTCGAGCAGCAGCTGGTGCAGCTGCCGGTACGCGCCGAAGCGGCACGGGCCCTCCGACCCCGGCATGAGGAAGGCGAAGCGCTCGTGCGTGTCGCGCGACTGCTCCAGCCGCTCGAGGACGCTGCCCGCCGTGATCGTCATCGGCAGGCACTCCTTCCCCGACGTGTGGCGCCGCCCGATGCGCAGCGTCTCCGCCGTCGGCTCCGGGAGCGCCTCCGCGGGGATGCCGGCGCCGCGCAGCACCGCCGCGACCGCCTCGGACTCGGGGCCCATCCGCGGCACGAGCACGCGCTCACCGGTGCCGCGGAGATCGCCGAGGACGAGCGACTCCACCGAGAGCCGATCGTGATCCGAAGGCTCGACGTGGCGCGGGTTGCGCAGGTCCTCGCGCGCGCAGTGGAGGAACGCCTCGACGCGCGTCTTCGTCCCGGCGTCGCCGGCGTGGCCGTCGGTCTCGATGACGGCGAACGGCCGCCCTTCCATGAGGTACGCGAAGCCGTGCGCGGTGAAGCTGTCCGGACCGCAGGAGTAGTTGGAGCAGAAGATCGCGTACACGCCGGGCGTGCGGCGGATCTGCCAGCCGGCGCGGAGCATGCGCTGGCCGTGCCCCCAGAAGATCTCGTCGAACACCGGCGCGTCGTCGTGCACCGGGTAGCAGTCGAGCGGGATCCCCATGGCGCCCTGCTCGCGCAGGATCGCGGGGACGTTCGAGTTGAGGACGTCGTTGTGGATCGTGTACGCGCGGCCGACGACGACGACCGGCAGCACCTCGTGCTCGTCGCAGAAGCGCAGCGCCTCGCGTCCGATCTCGAGGAGGCGCGCGTCGAACCGCACCTGCGCCTCGCGCGACAGGCGCCACGCGCGGTCGATGGCCTCGTCGTCGCCCACGCCGAGCTCGGCGGCGAGGCGGCGGCACGCGCGCAGGAAGGCGGCCGAGTCGAGGAAGCCGGTGCCGATGTCGATGACCGGCGACACGGTCTTGCCGAGCGCCGCGCCGAGATCCCACCGCAGGACGTCGGCGGAGCCCTGCACGACCGGGCACACCGTCGAGTGCTTCTCCTGCGCGACCCGCGGCAGCTCTCGCAGCATCGGCAGGAACACGTAGTCCGGACGACCCTCGGCCATTCCCTGCACGACGCCGTGGTACTGCTGCATCGGCGCGCAGAACGGGACGTTGCCGCCCTCGATGCCGCGCTTCAGCGCCGCGCGGTCGCCGCTCGCCGCGACGCGGATCTCGAAGCCGAGCGCGTCCACGAACGTCGCGAAGAACGGGAACAGCGTCGCGAGCTGGAACTCGGTCGTCATCGCGACCGAAGGGCGGCCGCGCGGCTGCGACACGCGGTCGGAGATCTCGCGCACCGCCGCCGCGCGGAGCGCGAACGGATCCGGCGCGCGGTCGGGGAGCTTCGCACGGCGGGTGCCCTGATCGTGCAGCGAGCAGTTCCCGCCCCAGGTGAAGCGCTGTCGATCTCCCTCGACGCGCGTCGTGAGCCGCTCCACCTTGCACTTGTTCCCGGAGCCGCCGCAGCCGACCGCCGAGCCGCAGACGAACGTGTCCTTCTTCTCGACCTTGGCCGCGAGGAAGCGCTCGAGGTCGAGCGCCGCGGGCCCGGCGGCGCCCTTCGCGGCGTTTCCGCTCCTCGCCGCCGCCTTCAGCGAGAGCTCGTCGCGCGCGAGCAGCGCGATGCCGAGCGCGCCGACCGTGCCCGGGTTCGGCGGGATGACGACCTCCGCGCCGGTCTGGCGCGCGACCGCCGCCGCGAGCGCGTCGGAGGCGAACGGCATGCCCTGACAGAAGACGACCTCGCCGACGGAGCGGCTGCCCTTCACACGGTTCAGGTAGTTCGAGACGACGGCGTCGTATATCCCGGCGACGATGCGCGGCCGCGGCTCGCCGCTCGCGACCGCCTCGTCGAGGATCTCGGCCATGAAGATCGAGCAGTGCTGCCCGAGCGCCACGCCGCCGTCCGCGCGGAGCGCCTCGTCGCCGAGCTGGACGACCGTCTCGATCCCGTCGAAGCGGCGGCCCTGCTCCTCGATGAACGAGCCGGTGCCTGCGCTGCACGCCTCGTTCATCGCCGCGTCCACCACGCGCCCGCCGGCGAGCCGGATGTACTTCGCGTCCTGGCCGCCGATCTCGAAGATGGTGTCGACGCGCGGATCGAACCGCAGCGCGCCGGTCGCGTGCGCGGCGATCTCGTTCAGCACGAAGACCGAGCCCGGGCCGTAGCAGGTCGCGAGCAGCGAGCCCACGATCTCGCGCCCCGAGCCGGTCGCGCCGAACGCGCGCACCGCGTGGCGCGACGCGGGGGACGCGATGAGCGCCCTCGCGAGCGCCTGCGCCGCGCCGACCGGGTCGCCGTTCGTCCGGAGGTAGCTCTCCCAGACCGGCTCGCCCGACGCGGAGTCGATCGCGACGGCCTTCGCGCCGGTGGAGCCGATGTCGAACCCGACGATGACCTCTCGCGCGGGACCTTCGTCGCGCAGCGGAGCGGCGGGCATGCGGCGCACGCGCACGAGCGCGTCGGAGAGCGGCGGGAGCTTCTCGAGCTTCGCGTCGCGGGCGGGGAGCACGATGCCCCCGAGCGGTGGCAGCGCCGCGGAGAGGCCGTCGCGCGCGATGGCGGTACCGGCGGCGGCCTGCAGCGCGGCGCCGATCGCCTCGAGGAAGAGCTGCTGCTCGGGGTCGGCCTCGACGAGGGTCATCCCGTTCCGCTGCAGGTACCGGCGGAAGTGCTCGCGCACGCGACGCGAGCGGGCGACGCCGCCCGCGAGGTACGCACGCGGCGGCGCGTGGCGCGGCTTCACCAGCGTCTCGACGTTGTCGCAGATCGCGTCGAGAAGGCCCGCGAGGATCCGGTCCTTGCCCTCGCCCTTGTTGGCGAGGTGGGTCATGTCGGTCTTGAGGATGACGGGGCAGCGGCCCCCGAGCGGCGCCGCCTGGTCGACGCCGGCGGCGAGCTCCGCGGCGTCGTCGAGCGACAGGTCGAACCGTTCGACCAGCTGCCGCAGGAAGTTGCCGGTGCCCTGCGCGCAGCGCGAGTTCTCGCGCCAGGCGTCGATGCCGCCCGCGCGCAGCTCCAGCACCGCGAACCCGCGCGCGCCGACGGTGACGATCGTCGCCGGGTCGGCGCCGTGGAGGTGCCGGTGCCCCGCCGCGAGCGCCTGCTTCGCCGGCACGCGCGGCAGCGCGATCTGCCTGCCCAGCCGCCCCGTCACCGCGGCCGCCGCGACGCCTTCCCACGACCACGATGCGAGGAGGTCGGCCACGACCTGACCCGGCGCCTTGCGGTGCTCGCGCCACTCGCGGCGGCTCACCGCGAGCGCCCCGTTTCCCGTGCGCCGCAGCTCGGCCACCTTCACCGTCTCGGCCCCGACGTCGATCCCGACGAAGCGCTCCATGCAGTTCTCCACGCTGTTCCCTACCACGACACCCGCGGCGCGTTCACGCTGCGGCGGGCGATGCGCACGCGATCCGCGCGCCTCCCCTATCGGCAGTAACGGCCGACCATTGCGAAGAGGGCGTCGATGTGGATCGGCTTCTCGAGCCAGCCCGCGAGCGCGAGCGGCTCGACCTTGCGCTCGAGACCCGCCGCGGCGGAGATCACGACGACCGGCACGTCCGCGATCTCGGGGTCGCTGAGCTGCTGACGCCGGAACTCGGCGCCGTCCATGACGGGCATGAAGAGGTCGAGCAGCACGAGCCCGGGCCGCTGCTCGGCGACGATCGCGAGCCCCTCGGCGCCGTTCCGCGCGGTGAGGACCTCGTAGCCCTCGTCCGTGAGGATCTCCGCCAGCGTCTCGCGGATGTCGCGGTCGTCGTCCACGACGAGCACGGCTCGCCGCTGCAGCCCGGCGCCAGCGTCCGCAGCCGCCGTCATCGGAGCGCTCCCCTGGGCGCGCGCGGCAGCTCGACCTCGAACACGCTCCCCTGCCCGGGCGCGCTCGACACGTTGATCCTGCCGCCGTGCTCCTCGACGACGAGGCGCGCCACCCAGAGTCCGAGCCCGAACCCTCCGTAGTGCCGCTCCGGCACGGCGCGCTCGAACCGCTCGAAGATGCGCGCCTGGTCGGCCGGGGCGATCCCGATGCCGTGGTCACGCACCGTGAGCCGGACCGTCGTCGGGTCCGGCGCGGCGACCGCGAGATCGATCGGGCGGCCGGGGCCGTACTTGAGCGCGTTCGCGACGAGGCTCGTCACCATCGCGTCGAGGCGCATGCGATCCCAGGAGCCCCGCGCTGGAGCGGCCGCGTCGATCCGGAGCTGCGAGCCCGCCTCGGCCGCCGCCCGCTCGAACCGCGCGCCGACCTGGTGGACCAGCTCGGCGAGGTCCATGTCCTCGCGAACGATGTTCACGTGCCCGCTCGCCGCGATGTTGCTCACGTCGAGCAGCCTGTTCACGAGCTCCCCGAGCCGGTCGGTCGAGCGTGACAGCGTCCGGATCTTCGCGCTGACCCGGTCGCTGCCGGCGCCGCCGTCCTGGATCGACCGCGAGAGGCTCTGGAGCTGGAGCTGCAGGGCCGTGAGCGGCGTCTTCAGCTCGTGCGACGCGATGTTCAGGAACTGGTCTCGGGCCGCGACCGCTTGCCGGAGCGCGTCCAGGGTCTCGCGCCGCTCGCGCCGGAGCTGCGCGTCGGCGATCTCGCGCTCGACGGCCGTGGAGAGCCGGGCGAGGTTCTGCTTCGTCACGAAGTCGCCGGCGCCGGCCTTGAGCGCCTCGACCGCGCCCTCCTCGCCGATGGTCGCCGACACGAGCACGAACGGCACGTCCGGCGACAGCTCGCGCACGATGCGCAGCGCCTCGAGCCCGTTCAGCCGCGGCAGCGCGTACTCGGCGATGACCACGTCGAACCCGCCGCAGCCCATCGCGGTGCGCAGCGCGTCTGCGCTGTCGACGCGCTCGATCTCCGGGCGCCACCCGCCTCGACGCAACGCGAGCGCGACGAGCTTCGCGTCGTCCTCCCGGTCTTCCACCATGAGGACGCGCAGCGTTCGTTCGGAGCGGTCGGGGCCCGCGCCGGCCGTCATCGATCCCTGCCTCCGGTGTCGGGGTCGCCGGATGCGGGCGACGCGCGGCGGCGAGCTGCCGTCACGGCCGAGGCGTGTCCGCCATCCTGATCGAAGATGCGCTGCAAGTTGACGAGCCCGAAGACAGTTCCGTCGGCGCCGGGGGGTGGAGCCGCGGGAAGCGCGAAGAGGGGCGGAGCATACGCCATCTCCGGGCCGTCGCCGCTATCCCGAACGAGGCAACGCCCGACGGCCTGCCTCGTCGTAACGCCAGCTGGAGGGCGCGTCGAGCGAGGCTGACACGACCCGACCCGCGGGGGTGCAGCACGGACCTTCACCCTCCTGGAGCGCAGCGACGTCGAGCCCGCGGCTGCTGCGCGCCGCGGGCGAGATCGCGGAGCGGAGCGGCGCCGGCTACTTCGTCTCCGCCTCCTCGCGCTCGACGACGTTGCCCGCCCTGCCGAGGTACTTCGCGGCGTCCTTGGCGAAGACCGGGTCGTTGCGACGGATCCACTCGAGCACCATCATCGCGTGCTCGACCTCCTCGTCGCGGTTGTGCTTCAGGATCTCGCGGAGCTCCGGGTCCTGCGTCGCGTCGACCCGCTGCTGGTACCAGTCGATCGCCTCGAGCTCCTCCTGCAGCGAGGCGATCGCTCGGTGCAGGTCCCGCGTCTTTGGAGTGAGGTCCTCGACGGCTTCGTGGAATCCGACGGAGTTCGCCATCGCGAAGACCTACCGGGCGCGGCGCCGTGCGCCAAGTTCCCGGGAGGGCTGCTCTCGCGGATCGCTGCGACCTCTCGCCGGCTCACGCTGCGCACGCGCTCGAGTCGCGGCGCACGTGGGCGCCTACGGGCTCTCGCCCGCCCTCGGCGCGAGAGGCGAGCGCGCGGGCTTCTGCTGCGGCTTCGGCGCGGTGGTCGGCGTCGGCGTCGGCTCGCGGCGCCGCAGGATCCCGTAGAGCACGACCATGCGCTGGACGGCGGTGTAGCCCGCGCCGAGCGCGATCACCGCGCACGCCATCTCGGCGGCGAACATGGCCTGCTCGCGCGACGCCAGCGTCCCGCCGAGGAGCGTGAACATCAGGACGAGCATGCGATGGGGCCGCTCGAAGCCACCCTTGGGGCAATCGACGCCGAGGCCCTCGCCGCGCGCCCGGGCGTACGACACGAGCAGTGACGTGGAGAGCGCGGCGAACGCCCAGAACCTGCCGGAGGTGCCCGGCATGCCCGCCGCGAGGCCGCCGAACAGGATCACCTCCGACAGGCGATCGAGGTTCGAGTCGAGGAACGCGCCCGCGGGATGGACCGTCCCCTGCCGGCGCGCGAGCTCGCCGTCGAGCAGGTCGCACCAGTTGGCGAGCACGAGCACGATCCCGGCGAGCCCGATGTGTCCGTAGCCGGCGAAGGCCGCGGCGACCGCGGTGAGGCCGAGCCCGAGGAACGTGACGCCGTTCGCGTTCAGCCCCGCGGCGTCCATCGCCCGGATCACCGGCGCCTGGTACCAGTACATCCAGCGCCCCAGCCACCGGACCGCGAAGTTGTACTTCTTCACCCGCTCCGGCGTGGCCGGTCGCCGGATGGCGAAGAAGACGAGCGATGACGTGAACAGCGCGAGATACGCCAGGAACAGCGTCCTCGACAGCTCGTGCCAATCGGTCATCGCTCGGGGCCTCTCCCCGCTCAGCCGACCTTCTCGACCGCCGCGGCGGATGCAGCGGCGTACTTGCGAAGCTGACCGTACAGGTTCGACTGCTGGATGAACAGATCGTGAACCGCCGACCGGCCCGGCGCGGTGACGGGGCTCTTGAAGAAGAACGAGAGCCACTCCTGCGGTCCGCGGCCGCCCGCGCGGGCGGCGAGGTCACCCAGGATCGCGAGATCGAGGACGAGCGGCGCCGCGAGGATCGAGTCGCGGCACTGGAAGTTCACCTTGATCGACATCGGATAGCCGAGCCAGCCGACGAGGTCGATCGCGTCCCAGCCTTCCTTGTTGTCGCCGCGCGGCGGGTAGTAGTGGATCGTCACCTTGTGGGCGACCTCCCGGTAGAGCTCCGGGTGGCGCTTGCCGTCGAGGATCGTCTCCAGCACCGAGAGCTTCGAGACCTCCTTCGTCTTGAAGCTCGCCGCGTCGTCGAGCACCTCGCCGTCGCGGTTGCCGAGGATGTTCGTCGAGAACCAGCCGTCGAGGCCGAGCAGTCGCGCCTGCAGCATCGGCGCGATGGTCGTCTTCATGAGCGTCTGGCCGGTCTTGAAGTCCTTGCCGCCGGTCGCGATGCCCTCGCGCTCGGCGAGCTCGCGCAGCGCCGGGATGTCGGCCGACAGGTTCGGCGCGCCGTTCAGGTACGCGAGGCCACACTTCATCGCCGCGTACGCGTAGATCATCGACGGCGCGATGGTCGGATCGCTCGCGTCGAGCGCCGCCTCGAACCTCTCGATGGACTGATGCGCCGGACCGACCTCGGCGTACACCTCGGTCGAGCCGGTCCACACCATGACGCCGCGCGAGCAGCCGTTCCGCTCCATGAAGCCGCGGATGTCCGCGCAGAGCGCCTCGGCCATCGCCCGCTTCGAGCCGGTCTTCACGTTCGGCCCGTCGAGCCGGCGCACCCAGCTCTTGTCGAACACGGCGGGCATCGGCCGGATCGCCGAGAGCGGCTCCTTCAGCTTGTCGACGAGCGGCGCGTCGAGGACCTTCGCGCGGCGCGCCGCCTGGTACGCGTCGTCGGGGATCGGATCCCAGCCGCCGAACACGAGCTCGTCGATCGAAGGCAGCGGCAGGACGGTCGAGAGGCGCGGGCCGAAGCTGCCGTCCTCCTCGACGATGTTGCCGAGCTGAGTGATGGAGCCCACCGGCTGCGCGAGCTTGCGCTTCACAGCCTCCACTCCGGCGATGGCGGTGGTCGCCACGGCGCCGAGGCCCGGCATCAGGACTGCCAGCCGCTCACCCTTCCGCCACGGACGGATTCTCGAGATCGTGCTCATCGGATCGTTTCACCCTGGACGCTGCGGGCGCGGCGAATCGCCACGGATGGAGGCCGCAGAACGGGGCGGTTCTACCGCACGGCGGCGCCGCGTGAAAGAGAAGCGACGCCCTCCCGGAGCTGCCGGCGCACTTCGCTCGGAGTCAAGACGAATCACGACTGTGGCAACGCGCGCAGTTCCGGGGCGTTCGCGGCCTTGCGCGCGGGATCCAGCGCGTCCTGGCTCCGCACCGGCGCCTCGCCGTCGAGCGGCCGCAGCCGCTCGTACGTGCCGTCCGCGCGCAGCGCGCTTCCCTTCACGGTGTCGCCGAAGCCGGTCTCCACGATCTCGGTGAGGCGGGCGCGCAGCGCGGGATCGTCGACCGGCACCATGACCTCGACCCGGTTCTGGAGGTTCCGCGGCATCCAGTCGCCGGAGGAGATGAAGACCTTCGCGCGCTTCCCCTCCCCGAAGACGAAGATGCGGCTGTGCTCGAGGTAGCGGTCCACCACCTGGTGGACGCGGATCCGCTCCGAGACGCCGGGCACGCCCGGGCGCAGGCAGCAGATGCCGCGCACGAGCAGGTCCACCCTCACGCCGGCCTGGCTCGCCGCGTACAGCGCGCGGATGACGTCGCGGTCCACGAGCGAGTTCATCTTGGCGAGGACGCGCGCGGGCGCTCCGTGGCGCGCGACGTCGTTCTCCTCGCCGATGAGCTCCAGCGTGCGCTCCTTGAGCGAGTGTGGAGCGACCGCGATGCGCTTCCACGGCCACGGCTGCGACGCGGTCGCGGCCGAGCGGTAGTCGTTCGCCTGCGAGTTCGCCGTGAGCATGTTGAACAGCAGCCGGACGTCCTCTCCGATGTCGGGCCTCGCCGTGAGGAGCGACACGTCGGTGTACATCCGCGCGGTGAACGGGTTGTAGTTGCCGGTGCCGACGTGGACGTACTGGCGCATCGCGTTCGCCTCGCGGCGCGTCACGAGCGTCACCTTGCAGTGCGTCTTCTCGCGCTTGAACCCGTACCCGAGGATCACGCTCGCGCCCGCGTCGTTCAGCTCGCGGATGCTCCGCATGTTGTTGTCCTCGTCGAACCGGGCGCGGATCTCGAGGAAGACGGCGACGTTCTTTCCGTTCTCCGCCGCGCGGACGAGCGCCTTCACGAAGGGGCTGTCCCTGCCGATCCGATAGAGGACCTGGCGGATCGCGCCGACCTCGGGATCGTCGGCGGCCTCCTCGAGGAAGTCGAGGACCGGCTCGAACGAGTCGTACGGGTGGTGCAGCAGGATGTCGTGCGCCGCGACGGCGTCGAAGATCGAGTCGTACTCCCGCAGCACGCGCGGCTCCGCCGGCGGCGCCAGCGCGACGCGCGGGGGCGCGAGCTCGTCCGCGATCGTGTACACGTCCTGCACCTGCAAGAGCCCGTCGATCGAGTAGACGTCGTCGGGCCCGAGCCCGAGCTGGTCGGCGAGCGGCCCGGTCAGGTCCTTGAACCCGTCGGCGGCGAACTCGAGGCGGACCGGCGCGCCGCGGTCGCGCCCGCGGACCTCCTCGCGGAACGCCTTCACGAGCGCCCACGCGTCCTCGATCTCCTCGAAGTCCACCGAGATGTCCCAGTTGCGCGTGAGGCGGAACGCGAGGGTCTTCACCTCGGGGTTTCCCGGGAAGAGCTCGCCGGCGTGCTCGGCGACGAGATCCTCGAGGAGCACGTAGATCTTCTCGGGACCGTCGGGCACGGGGACGAGCCGGCGCATCGTCGCGGGCATGCCCACGACCGCCATCGCGCCGCCGATCTTCTTGCGCCGACGCGGGCCCGGGCGCGGCAGGTGCACCGCGAGCGTGATCGACTTGTTGCGGAGCTGCGGGAACGGGTGGGTGCGATCGTTCGCGAGCGGGATCAGCACCGGCACGACGAGGCGGCGGAAGTGGTCGCGCGCGGCGGCGCGCTGCTCCGGCGTGAGCTCGCGGAACCGCGCGATGCGGACGCCGAGCTCGCGCGCGAGCTGCGGCTCGAGCTGATGCTTCCAGAGCCGCTGCTGGTCGGCGACCATCCGCTGCACCCGCGCGGTCACCGCCCGGAGCTGCTCCGCCGCCGTCATCGCGTCGGCGCCCAGCTCGGCGGCGTGGCCGGCGGCGATCTGCCCCTTCAGCCCCGCGACGCGGATCATGAAGAACTCGTCGAGGTTCGACGACGAGATCCCGAGGAACTTGATCCGGTCGAGCACCGGCAACGACGCGTCGGCGGCCTCGTCGAGCACGCGCTGGTTGAACTCGAGCCACGAGAGCTCGCGGTTGATGTAGAGGCGCGGATCGCGCAGGTCGCCGCCGCGCGCGCCCTCCGGCGCCGCGGTGCGCTCGCTCTTCCCGGTCGGTTCCGGCGCGGTGTTCATCGGCTCCTCACGACCCGTGGCGACACCGTCGAGCCTCGCCTACCGGAAGCGCGCTGGGTCGATGAAAAACGTGACGCACGCAGCGCCGGTTCGTAACTCCCCGGCATCACCGATCCGTAAGCCCCTGAAGGTTGGCTGTCTTCACCTGGCGAGGCCGTAGACTGCTGCAGCGCAAGCCCTTGAACTCCCACGACGCGAGCGCCGCACGGCCCGGGCGGGGTGTCTCGACGGTGTCAGCTCCGCGAACCGCATCCCTGCTCGCCGCGATCGACGTCGGCACCAACGCGGTGCGGCTCGAGATCGCGCGCGTGCTCGCGGACGGGACGCTCGAGACGGTCCACCAGGAGCGCGATCCGGTGAGGCCGGGCGAGGGCGTCTTCCGCACCGGCTCGATCGCACGGCCCGTCGCCGACCGGCTGCTCTCGACGCTGCGGCGGTACGGGGCGCTGTGCCGTCGCGACGGCGCGCGCGTGCGGGCGGTCGCGACGAGCGCGGTCCGCGAGGCGCGGAACGGAGCGGACATCGTGCGCCGCGCCCGCGCGGAGGCCGGCCTCGACCTCGAGGTCGTGTCGGGCAGCGAGGAGGCGCGGCTCATCTGCCTGGGGGTCCTGTCCGGGAAGGCGGCAGGATCGCGATCGCTCGTGCTCGACATCGGTGGCGGCTCGACCGAGGTCGCGACCGCGCGCGGCGAGGAGCCGACCGCGCTCTGGAGCGTCGCGCTCGGCGCGGTGCGGCTCACCGAGATGTTCGACCTCGGCGGGAAGGTCTCGAACGAGCGGCTCGCGCTGGTGCGGAGCTACGTGGCGGAGTCGTACCGCGAGGCGCTGCCGGCCCGGTTCTCGCACCCGCGCGACGCGCTCGGCAGCTCCGGCACGATCAACGCCGTGGTGGCGTTCGCCGCGTCGAAGGGTGCGCGCCGCGCGTCGAGGAAGGAGCTCGCGCGCGCCGTCGAGGACCTCGCCCGGATGTCGCTCCCCGACCGGCGCCGCCACTTCGAGCCGAAGCGCGCCGAGGTGATCGTGGCGGGCGCCGTGATCCTCGAGGGGGCGGTGCGCCACCTCGGGCTCGAGTCGGTCGCGAGCGTCGACACCGGCCTGCGGAACGGCATCCTGGTGGACCTCGTGCGCCGCCAGGCGGAGCGGGCCGACGATCACGGCGCGGCGGACGCGGCGCTCGCGCTCGGCCGGCGCTTCAGGATCGACGAGCGCCACGCGACGCAGGTCGGCGCG
This sequence comes from Anaeromyxobacteraceae bacterium, assembly GCA_035702585.1. Classification (GTDB taxonomy): domain Bacteria; phylum Myxococcota; class Myxococcia; order Myxococcales; family Anaeromyxobacteraceae; genus DASSQI01. The sequence goes on along the minus strand of DASSQI010000050.1, from coordinate 1,284 downwards.
CTGGCGGTGACGCTGTTCGAGGACCTCGCGACGCTGCACCGGCTGCCGGCGGCGGCGCGGCGGATCCTCGAGGCGGCCTCGCTCCTGCACGATGTCGGCAACGCGGTGTCGTCGCACAAGCACCACAAGCACACGCACTACCTCATCTCCAACTCCGACATCCCCGGGTTCGCGAACCGCGAGCGCGACCTCGTCGCGATCGTCGCCCGCTACCACCGGCGCAGCGTCCCCGACGCGCACCGGCCGGACCTCGCCGAGCTCTCCGCGGCGGAGCTGCAGACGGTGCGGAAGCTCTCGGCGATCCTGCGCATCGCGAACGCGCTCGACGCCTCGCACCAGAGCCACGTGCGCTCGCTGCGCGCCACGACGCGCGACGGCGTGGTCACGCTGCGCCTGCGGACCCGCGGCGCGCTCGATCTCGAGCTGTGGGAGGCAGAGCGCGACGCGGCGTTCTTCCGGGCGGTCTTCAGGAAACGGCTCGAGGTCATGGTTTCACGCTGAAAGCGTGCCGAGCGTCTCGAGCTCGGCGACGAGCTCCGCCGCGAGCCGCTCGCGCTCGGGGGCGAGCAGCTCGAGCAGCCTCGCGGCGGCGCGCCGCTCCAGCGCCTCGCCCTCCTCGGCGAGCCGGCCGAGTCGCTCGACGCGCACGTCGGCGTCGTGCAGCGCGCCGAGCGTCTCCTGGAGCGGGACCAGCGCGGACAGGAGCGCCCCCACCTCGCCCGGCAGTCCGGCCTCGAGCAGCTCGGCCGTGTAGCGCAGCTTCTTCGCCGCGATGCGGAGCTCGTGGGCCGTACGGGGCGCGGGATCGGCGCGCGCGCGCGCGGCGAGCCGCGCCACGCGGCGGGTGCGCCTCGCGAGCTCCTTCCGCATCTTCTTGCCGCCGAGCGGCCGCCGTCCCGTTACTGCGCGCGCGGCGGTCTCCGCCTCCGGCGCGGTGTCGCGCGACCACGCGGCGAGCGCGTCGCGCAGCGCCGCGACGTGCCGGTCCAGCGGCGCCGCGATCCACGCGCGCATCCTCGCGCGCTCGGGGCCGCGCAGGCGTTCGTCCGTCTCGGCGAGCCACGCGAGCTGGACCTGGACGTCGCGCACGTCTCCGAGCGCGTCCTGCAGCCGCTTCACGTCGCGGTCGAGCGCGCGCGGCGCCGCGAACAGCTTCAGCGCCGCGCGCAGGCGTCGCGTCGCGACCCGCATGTCGTGGACGGCGTCGTGATCGAGCCGCTTCGCCACGCCGGCCTCGTGACGCCTCACGTCGGCGAGCCTCGCCGCGACGAGGAGCGGGCCTGC
>DASSQI010000049.1:0-4947 GCA_035702585.1 Anaeromyxobacteraceae bacterium | reverse complement strand
CGACGGCGGCTCCGCCGGCGACGACGACGCCTCCGGCCCCCGCACCCTCGGCACCCGGCGCTCCGGCGCCCGCGCCGCGCTCGTAGACAGACGCCGCCGCCGCGGGTCGCGGGGCTCTCGCGAGCTTCGCGGCCCGCTCTCTTCTGCTCGTCCCCGTTGTCGGCCGCGCGAGGTAGCATCCCGGCAAGATGGCAACCGGGGTCCCCGCAAGGCTGCGCGCGCTCGCGAAGGCCACTCCCGCGAGCTGCGCGCCCGCCGAGCTCGCGTACGACGGGAAGCGCTCGCGGGAAGAGATCCTTGCCGAGCCCGCTCACCAGTTTCCGATCCTCTGGGACGGCGAGGGCGAGAACCGCCTGTACTGCGCCGACAACCTGCTCGTGCTCCGATCGCTCTTGCGCGAGCCGTCCGTCGCCGGGCAGGTGCGGCTCGTCTACATCGACCCGCCGTTCGCGACGCGATCTCGCTTCCAGTCACGCGGCCTCGAGCACGCCTACGACGACGTGCACTCCGGCGCCGCGTACCTCGAGCAGCTGCGCGAGCGGCTCGTGCTGCTCCGCGAGCTCCTCGCCGAGGACGGCTCGATCTACGTCCACCTCGACGAGAAGATGGTCTTCCACGTGAAGCTCGTGATGGACGAGGTCTTCGGCGCGGAGAACTACCGGAACTGCATCGTCCGCCGGAAGTGCAACCCGAAGAACTACACGCGCAGGGCCTACGGGAACGTCGCCGACTTCGTCCTCTTCTACACGCGCTCCGACGACTTCGTGTTCAACCGGCCGGTCGAGCCGTGGACCGAGGAGCGCGCGCGAGAGTACCGGTACGTCGAGCCCGACACTGGCCGGCGGTTCATGAAGGTGCCCGTGCACGCTCCGGGGACGCGGAACGGCGCGACGGGCCAGCCGTGGCGCGGCAAGCTGCCGCCTCCGGGGAAGCACTGGCAGTATCCGCCCGGCACGCTCGACGAGCTGGACGCGCGCGGCGAGATCGTCTGGTCCGCCAACGGCAATCCGCGACGGAAAGTGTACCTCGACGAGACCGCCGGCGTTGCGGTCCAGGACATCTGGACGGATCTTCGCGACGCGCACAACCAGAACGTCAGCATCACCGGCTACCCGACCGAGAAGAACCCCGACCTCCTCCGGAGGATCGTCGAGGCGTCCTCGAACGCTGGCGACCTCGTCCTCGACTGCTACGCGGGATCCGGCACCACGCTCGCCGCCGCGGCGGCGCTCTCGCGCCGATGGATCGGAGTGGACGACAGCGTCGAGTCGCTCCGCACCGTGCTGCGGCGCCTCGAGAAGGGGACCGAGCCGATGGGCGACTTCGTCGGCGCGCGCCGCAAGCGCCGCGCGGCTTCGCCCCACCCGCCGACGCGCGACTTCCGCATCCTCGCCGGCCTCGCGCGCGATCCCGCGATCGACGACGCGATCGGGGCGTGGCTCCGGCAACGGTAGCGCCCTCAAGACGGCAGCGTCGTTCGCCCGGGCCGGGCGAACAGCGACGACCACGCTCGCCGCGCGGCGCGCAGGAGGGCGCGGACGAGCAGGAAGCCGGCGACGACGGTTGCGACCGCGATCGCGAGCGCGACCCACGGATGCTGCCAGACCGTCCACGCGATCGTCGCCACGACTCCCAGCTCCGCCGTGGTCGCAGCGGCGTTCGTGACCGGCTCCGGCGACGTGTCGATGGCGGCCCGCACGCCGAGCTTCGCGACGTGAGTCCCGAGGCCGAGCGCGGCCGCGATCAGCGCCGCTGCGGTGGTCGAGTCGGACGTCCCCCAGGTCGCGAGGACCGCGAGCGCCGCCGCCCCGAAGGGCCGGATGAACGTGTGCACCGCCTCCCACGCCGTCGCGACTCCCGGCACCAGAAGCGCCAGCGCCTCGACGATCGCGAGCGCCCCGGCGACTCCGAACACCCACGGGTTGGCCAGGACGGCGAGCTCGCCCGGCAGCGGCCCTACCCAGCCCAGGTGCTGCGCGACGCCGACGAACGCGACCGTCGCGTACAGGCTGATCCCGGACGTGAACGATAGACCAAGAGTCTGCGCGAGCGCGTGGAGAGCCACGCACTCTCGTTAGCAGCGTCGAGTGCCCGCGACAGTTCAAATCGAGGCCAGCCGGACGCTGGGGCGTTGCCTGCCCGCGTCAGTCGGTGGGCACGTCGCGCGACATCGTCACCGCCGACGCCGGAGAGTGCATCCGGAACTCCTCCGACGCGCGGATCTCGGCGGGTACCTGCTCGAGCTTCACCCGGGAGTACCCGTGGCCCGCGAAGAAGTCCTCCGCCGTCGCGGTGATGACGTACAGCTTTTGCACCCCGCAGAGCACCGCCTCGTCGAGGAGCCGCTCGTGGAGGCGCGTGCCGAGGCCCGCCGTCCGCCTGGTCCAGTCCACCGTGATCGAGCGCACCTGCCCGTCGGGCCCGTACACCTCGAGGCCGGCGCAGCCGACGATCCGGCCGTTCTGGCGCGCCACGACGAAGCGCTGGTTCTTGAGGCCGATGTCGCGCGACGGCAGCAGCGAGGCCGCCAGCAGCGCGCGGATCGCGTCGAGGTCGCCTCCGGCCGCGGGCTCGAACGAGGTCGCCGGCAAGCCAGCCATGGCGGCCTGGTGGTCCTCGCGGCGAAACGCTCGCAGCAGCCTGCGACGCAGCTCGATGCGGACGCCGCGGTACGCGGTGAGCCGCTCCTCGTCACCCTCCGCCCGCGCCGCCGGATCCGGCAGCGGCCAGTGCACGTGCAGCGCCCCGCTCAGGCTCGCCGGCACGGTCACGTCCTCCGCGAGCGTGACCACCGCCTGCACGTCGCTGGTGTCGATCTCGTCGAGCGCCTTCGAGCGCTGGTCGGCGATGTCGACGCTCAGCTCGGACAGGACCCGCACCGCGAGCGGATCGACCCGCCCCCGGACCTTGCCCGCCGAGGAGATCTCGACCTGTCTCGGCGCCAGCGCGCGAGCGATGCCCTCCGCGATCTGGCCGCGCGCCGAGTCGGAGCGCGAGAGGAACAGGATGTGGTGCGCGCCGCTCGCGAGCAGCGCGTCTGCCTGCGATTCCCAGGTCGGCATACCGGCTCCTTCGTGGTGACGGTCGTGGAGAAGGCCAGGCGACATGATACGCGGCGCGCGCGGACCGGGACCGCCTCGCCCCAAGAGGTCGTCGCGAGCCGTCGATCAGGGATCGCGCGCGATGGGCAGGTTGGCGAGCCCGGCGGCCGCTCCGTCTCCGCAGCTCGACGCGGCAGCGTCGTCGGCCGCGACGCACCGCGACCGCTGGCAGTCGGAGCAGCGCCCGAGCTGACGCACGAAGTGCTCGATGCCGCGCTTCGGGAACCGGAACGCCACGTGAAACTCGGCGAGCTCGATGGCCTCCGCCGCGCGCTTGCACCCGTGCGTCTGGGCGGTGAGGGTCGGAAGCACGTCTTCCGCGTTCGAGCCCCGCAGGCCGTCCACCGCCCGCGAGTAGAGCTCGTAGCGCATCAGGCGTACCCGCTGTGCCGCGTCGTCGGTCATCGAGGCGGAGCAGTGTCGGGTACGACACGGACGCAGCGCAAATTTTTGCTCGCTGTCGCCACTCCCACAGGCGACGACGGGGCACATCGGCCTACGACCCCGGCGACGGGACAGATCGCCGGCGCGAACCGTGAGAGACATCCGGCCGCACCCTTTCCCGAGGAGGCAGTCAGCATGATCTCGCATCGACGTTGCGCGAAGTGTGACATCGGCACGGGCATGAAGGCGGACGGGACCTACACGCCGTACACGCTCCACCCGTTCCGCGAGAGCGTCGCCGGCCGCGAGCGCGACCAGATCGCCGTGTTCTGCGTCTCGTGCTTCGACGAGCTGCGGACCGCCGCGACGCGGGATCGCGCCGCCAGGGCGACGACGCCGATGCTCCGCGTCGCGAACGGCTGAGCCGCGCGCGCGGCTCACGCGAGGTTGTGGAAGACCTTCTGGACGTCCTCGTCCTGCTCGAGGGCGTCCACCAGCTCCAGGACCTCGGTCGCCTTGTCCTCGGGGAGCTCCACCGGCGTTTGCGCGACGTACTCCGACTCCGCCGAGATCAGCGGCAGCTTGCGCTCCTCGATCGCTGCCTGCAGCTGCCCGAAGCTCGAGAACGCGCACCGGACCACGAGCTGCTTCTCGCCGCTGTCGCCGGTGCCCTCCCCCATCTCCTCGAGCCCGTGGTCGATGAGCTCGAGCTCGACGGCGTCGTGGTCGAGCCCCTCGGGGGCGAGCCGGAACACGCCCATGCGCTGGAACTGGAACGCGACGCTGCCGGACGTCCCCAGGTTCCCGCCGTGGTTCTTGAAGTGCATCCGCACGTTGGCGACGGTCCGGACGACGTTGTCGGTCGCCGTCTCCACGACCATCGCGACGCCGTGGGGGCCATAGCCCTCGTACAGCACCGTCTCGTACGCCTGCTGGTCCTGGCCGCTGGCGCGCTTGATCGCCGCCTCGACCTTGTCCTTCGGCATGTTGGCGGCGCGGGCGTTCTGCAGCGCTCGACGGAGCGCCGCGTTGTTGTCCGGATTCGGCCCGCTGGCCTTCACCGCGATCGCAATGTCCTTGCTGATGCGCGTGAAGACCTTCGCCATCTTGTTCCAGCGGGCGAACATCGTCGCCTTGCGTGTCTCGAAGATGCGTCCCATTGGTGGGCCTTTATCGCACCGGATTGCGCCGCGCGCCACCGGCCAGCGCGCGGCGCGCCTCCTCGCCCCGGCGGTCACCGTGCGCCCCCATCCCTCGCGGCCCGTCGGCGTGCGATCGCGCCCGTGACGCCCCACCGTGAAACGGAGCGCGCCGAACCGGAGCGTGATGCGGCGCTCCGTCGAGCGCTGCAGAACGCCCGCGCCGCCAACATGCCGAAGGACAAGGTCGAGGCTGCGATCAAGCGCGCCAGCGGCCAGGACCAGCAGGCGTACGAGACGGTGCTGTACGAGGGCTATGGCCC
>DASSQI010000048.1:0-9169 GCA_035702585.1 Anaeromyxobacteraceae bacterium | reverse complement strand
TCCTTCTCCGCGCGCCTCGCCGCGTCGGCGCTCGCGCGCGCGTCCTCCGCCGCCTTGCGCGCCTTCTCGCGTTCCTCCTCGAGGCGCCGCCGCTCGACCGCGATGCGGGCCCGCTCGTCCTCCAGCGCGCGGAGCGCCTGCGCCAGCGCGCCGCCCTGGCCGCGCAGCGCGGCGCGCGCGCGATCGACGAGCGCCGGCGGGAGCCCCACGCGCGCCGCGACCTCGATCGCCGACGACGAACCCGGCGAGCCGAGGTGGAGCTGGTAGGTGGGGACGAGCCGCTCCGGATCGAAGCCGACGCGCGCGTTCGCGAAGCGGGGGTCCGACAGCGCGAGCGCCTTCAGCTCGTCGAGGTGCGTCGTGACGAGCACGTGGACGCCGCCCTCGACGAGGTGCTCCAGCACCGCCGACGCGAGCGCGGCACCCTCGCGGGGGTCGGTGTCGGCGGCGATCTCGTCCACCAGCACCAGCGCGCGCGGGCCCGCCGACGCAGCGATGTCCCGGATCGCGGTGAGGTGCGCCGTGAACGTCGAGAGGTCGCGCGCGAGGTCGCCGCGCTCCTCCACCGCCGCGAACACCTGCGCGTAGAACGGCAGCCGCGACCCCGCCGCGGCGGCGACGGGGAGTCCCGCCCGGAGCATGCACGCCGACAGCCCCACCGCCGTGATGGACACCGTCTTCCCGCCGCCGTTCGGCCCCGACACGATGAGCGCGCGCCGGGGCGCCTCGAGCTTCACGTCGCTCGCGATCACCTTCTTCGACTGGAGGACGAGCAGCGGGTGGCGGAGCGAGAGCAGCACGAAGCCGTCGTCCGGCGCCGCGACGTCGGGCGAGTGCGCGTCGAGGTCGGAGGCGAGCTTCGCCGCGCCCTCGAGGAGGTCGAGCTCGGACAGCACCTCGAGATCGCGGCGGAGGTCGCCGGTCTTGCGCGTCACGCCCTCGGACAGCTCGCGCAGGATGCGCTGCTCCTCCTCGGCCGCCATCGCGTTCGCGATCGACAGCTCGTTCCCCATCTCGAGCATCGAGTCGGGCTCGACGAAGAGCGTCTGGCCCGACTGCGACGCGTTGTGGACGATGCCGGGGACCTGCGAGCGCGAGCTCGCGAGGATCGGCAGGACGTAGCGGTCGTTGCGGATCGTGAAGTAGCGATCGCGCAGGTTCCGCTGCATGTCCTCGTCGTCGAGCAGGGACTCGACCTGCGCCTTCAGCGCGCGGTGCAGGCCGCGGGCGCGCTCGCGGAGCGGTCCGAGCACGGCGCTGGCGCGATCGGCGATCTCGCCCGACGGCTCGATCGACGACTCGATGCGATCGGCGAGGCGGACGTCCTCCGACAGCGCCTCGGCGATCCCGTACAGGCGCGGGACGGTGCCGGCGCGGGACGCTAGGAAGGCGCGCGTGCGCGCGGCGGCGCGGAGCAGGGCGGCGCACTCGCGGAGCGCGAGCGGCTCGAGGACTCCCCCGCGCGAGGCGCGATCGAGGTGATCCTCCACCGCGCCGAGTCCGCCGAAGGGCAGGGTGACGCGTGCCTCCGACAGCGTGCGGGCCTCCTCCACCCGACGGAGGGACTCGCGCACGTCGTCCGCCGACTCGAGGAACGGCAACGCGGTCGCGCGGCGGCGGCCGCCGGGGAGCCGGCAGCGGTCGGACAGCGCGGAGAGCAGCGCCGGCCAGCCGAGGGGGGCGAGCGAGCGGGCGGAGGCGGAGGTGGCAGCGGGGTTCGCGTCTGGGGCCATGAAGTGCGCGGATACTAGCGGATACCAGGCGAAGCTAAGGGGTGAACGCCTCCGGGTCGAGGCGTCGCGGCGGCCGGCGAATCGAGTGGGCGCCCACCGTCATCTCCGGTTACGAGGAATGTTGTTGATGTTCGGACGGCCAAAATTTCGACATGCCGCCGGGGCTCGCGGGTACACTGCCGCCGGCGCGGACCCGGCACGATCGCCCGGGCGCGCCTCGAGCGATCGCGAGATGACCGTCTTCCTTCGGATAGCCTGGGTGAACCTGGTCGGCATCGCCGGCACCGTCGCCGCGCTGTTGCCGCTCCTCGACCGCCGCAGGCCGGTCGGCACTCGCCGCGCGGTGACGCGCCCCGACGCCCCGGTGATCCCGATCGCGGCTCGCCGGCGCGCCCAGAGCCGTTGACCGCCGCCGCCTCCCTCGTCAACGGCAGCAGCCCGGGTTAATAGGACACGCGCGTGCGCATCGGCATCGTCACGGAATACTACTACCCGAGCATCGGCGGCGTGCAGGAGCACGTCCACCACTTCGCGCGCCAGGCGCGGCGGCTCGGGCACACCGTGAAGGTGATCACGAGCGAGATGCCCGACCTCCAGCCGCCCGAGGGCGAGGCCGCCGGCGCCGACGTCATCCGCATCGGCACGAGCCGCCCCATCTACAACAACGGCAGCTTCGGCCGGACGACGCAGGGCTGGACCGTCCGCCGGCGCGTGCGCGAGCTGTTCGAGCGCGAGCAGTTCGACGTCGTCCACGTGCATTGCCCGCTCACGCCGACGCTTCCGTACATCGCGATCCACGAGGCGAAGTGCCCGGTGGTCGGCACGTTCCACACCCACTGGAAGCCGGGCCGGTTCTTCATGCTCATGCGGCGCTGGCAGCAGCGCTACCTCGACCGGCTCGACGCCGCCGTCGCGGTCTCGCGCGCGTGCCTGCACGCGTTCCACGGCCGCCTCTCGGCCGACTTCCACATCATCCCCAACGGGGTGGACGTGGACGAGTTCGGCGGCGGGAAGCGCCTCGAGAGGTTCGACGACGGGAAGCTCAACGTCCTGTGGGTCGGCCGGCTCGAGCCGCGCAACGGCCTCGACCACATGCTGCAGGTCTTCGCGAAGCTGCGGCCGCACGTCGACGCGCGGCTCCTCGTGGTCGGCGACGGGCCGCTCAGGTCGCATTACGAGCGCAGCGTGCCGGCGGAGGTCGCGGACGACGTCGTGTTCGCCGGGCGGCTCGTGGACGAGCGGCCCGACTGGTACGCGAGCGCCGACGTCTACTGCGCGCCGACCCGCATCGCGAGCTTCGGCATCACGCTCCTCGAGGCGATGGCGGCGGGCTGCCCGATCCTCGCCTCCGACATCGAGGGCTTCCGCGAGGTGATGCAGCACGGCCGCGAGGGCGAGCTGCTCCCGCTCGACGACGAGCGCGCGTGGGTGAAGGCGCTGCAGCGCATCGCGCACGAGCCGCTCCGCGCGTCGGCGTACGCGGAGCGCGGCCGCAAGACGGCGCACGAGTACGCGTGGCCGACCGTGACGCGCCAGGTGATCGACCTCTACAGGAGCATCGGGGTCGCGGCGTGAGGGCGCTGGTCGCACGGCCGGGCTGCGCTCGGGGTGCGGCGCCGTGATGCCCTGGCGCAAGCGGCTCGTGCTCGCGGGCGCCGTCGCCGTCGGGCTCGCGCTGCTCGCCGCCGCCGCGTGGCTCCTCGCCGAGGGCCATCCCTGGTTCGGCTCGGGGCTCTTCGTCGCGACGCTCGTCGCCGCCGCGGCGGCGCTCGAGATCTTCTGGGTCCGCTGGGATCTCAGCGTCGGGAGCCTCAGGTCGGGCCGGCGCGACTCGCGGCAGGTGGCGCTCACGTTCGACGACGGACCGGGGCCGGACACGCCGGCGGTGCTCGACGCGCTCGACGCGGCCGGCGTGAAGGCGACGTTCTTCGTGCTCGGGCGCGCCGCCGAGGAGCGGCCCGAGCTCGTGCGCGAGCTCGCGCGCCGCGGCCATCTCGTCGCCCTCCACGGCTACTCGCACAAGAAGCTCCACGTGTCCGGGCCGGGCACCGTCGCGCGCGAGCTCGACGAGGGGCGCGCCACGATCGAGCGGGCCGGCGTCGCGCCGGCGCCGTTCTTCCGGGCGCCGCACGGCTGGAAGGGGCCGATCCTCGGCCGCGCGCTGAAGAAGCGCGGCCTCACGCTGGTGGGGTGGACGCGCGGCGTCTGGGACACCGAGCGGCCGGGGACGGAGAGCATCGCGAACCGCGCGTCGGAGAAGATCCGCGGTGGCGAGATCCTGCTGCTCCACGACGGCTGTGGCACGCCCGGCATCGACCCGCGGCGCGAACAGACCGCCGAGGCGCTCCCCGAGATCGTCCGCCGCTGGCGCGACGCCGGCTACGAGTTCGTGACGGTGGACGCGCTCACGCCGGGCGCGCCCGCGCTGACGCTCGACCGCGTCGTGCGCGGCGCCGGGGTGGCGCTGCTCGTGGGGCTCGGCATCGTGGCGGTGCGTCGCCTCGACCTCGCCGCGCTCCGCGACGCGTTCGCGCAGGCGCGGGTCCTGCCGCTCCTCCTCGCGACCGCCGCGAACCTCTTCGCGCTCGCGGCGCAGTCGCTCCGCTGGCTCGCCCTCGTGCGGCCGGTCGCGCCGCGCGCGAGGCCGTGGGACGCGTACATCTCGACGGTGGCGGGCTTCGCGGTGGGGATGCTCATGCCGGCGCGGGCCTCCGACTTCGCGCGCATGCACATCTTCTCGCGGCGGACCGGCAGCTCGATGGCGTCGGTCGGCGGGACGCTCGTCCTCGATCACGTGATGAGCAGCGCGTCGCTCATCGCCTTCATCGGCGCGTTCCTCGTCATCGTACCGCTCCCGGCGTGGGCGAAGACGGCGGTGTGGACCACGCTCGGGATCGCGGTCGTCGCGGCCACCGTGCTCTGGGCGCTGCGACCGCGCGCCGGCCACACGGAGGACGAGCACGGCCTGCGCGGCTTCATCGGCCGGGCGCGCACGGGGCTCAAGGCCGCCGGCGAGCCGCGCGCGCTCGCGCTGTCGGTCATGGCGGCGCTCGCGGGGTGGGCGCTCGAGGTCGCGATCGGGCTCTTCGCGCTCGACGCGTTCGGGATCGCGCCGACGGTCGAGGCCGGCGTCCTCCTCGTGCTCGCGACGACGATCTCGGCGGCGATCTCGATCTCGCCCGGCAACGCCGGCGCGTTCGAGGTGGCGGTGGTGCTCGCCCTCGGCGGCATGGGCGTGCCGCCCGAGCTCGCGCTCGCGTTCGGCATCGGCTACCACGCGGTGCACCTCGTCCCCGTCGGCATCATCGGCGGCGGCTTCCTCCTGCACGCCGGCTATCGTGGCGGAGTGGTGAGGGAGGAGGCGTAGGGCGTCTCCCGATCGGGAGATGTGACGCGCCATCGAGCCACAGACAGCCACGACGCGTCGTTGAATTGGTGTTATTCTCCCGATGGGGAGAAACTAGCCGCAAACGACCGCCATGGCCACGAAGAAGCGACAGTCGAAGCCAGAACCTCCCGATCGGGATACGAACGCGGTCGCCTCGTTCGTGCGGGAGCGGCGGCGCGCGAACCGCCTGACGCAGCGAGAGCTCGCGGAGCTTGCCGGCGTCGGCCCGCGGGCCGTCTGGGATCTGGAACGCGGAAAGCCGACGGTCCGCATGGACGTCGCGAACGCCGTGCTGCGCGTGTTCGGCAAGGCGGTCGGCGTCGTCGACGCGCCCCGTCCGGCCGAAGGTGACGAATGACGTTTCGGCGAGGGATCGTGAGCATCGACGGCGCCCGCGTCGGAACGATCGAGGAGCACGAAAACGGCGTTCGCTTCACCTACGACGCCGCGTGGGTAGCAAATCCGGATCGGCTCCCGGTCTCGCTCACGCTGCCGGTGCGGCCGGAGCCCTACGACAGCCCCGGGCTCCATCCGTTCTTCGAGAACCTCCTCCCCGAAGGCTGGCTCCTCGAGCTGAGCACCGCGAAGCTGAAGATCTCGAAGGACGACGCGTTCGGGCTGCTTCTCGCGACCTGCGCCGACTGCGTCGGAGCCGTCGAGATCCGCCCCGCCACGGAGCCGCGCTCATGAAGGCGCGCCGGTGCCTCGCGTGCCTGCGGGATCTTCGCGGTGACGGCGAATACCACGCGCGTTGCGCCAAGGCGCTGTTCGGGACGGCGCGTGTGCCTTCCGTGGACGTCGATCTTGCCAAGCTCCACACCGTCGCTCTGGCGATGGTCGGGCACACGTCGCTCTCCGGGATACAGAGGAAGGTCTCCCTCGGGCTGACGACGGATCGGGCGACGCTCCGGGTCGCGGCGGAGGGCGGGGACTTCATCCTGAAGCCGCAGGCGCAGACGTTCCCGAACCTACCCGAGAACGAGCACGTCACGATGCTCATGGGCACCCTCGCGGGGATAGAGATCCCGCCGTGCGGACTCGTCCAGCTTCGTGACGGAAGCAACGCGTACATCGTTCGGCGATTCGATCGCGTCCCCAAAGGGAAGCTCATGCAGGAGGACTTCTGTCAGCTCGCGGAGCTCTCCCCGAAGCAGAAGTACGAGGGATCGGCCGAGCTGTGCGCGCGGATGGTGCGAAGGTACGCGACGGAGACGGTCGTCGAGATGCTGAAGCTGTTCCGGCTCGTGGTCTTCACCTGGTGGTGCGGCAACGGCGACATGCACCTGAAGAACTTCTCGTTGCTGAGAGGTCCCGACGGCGTGTACCGGCTCTCGCCCGCATACGACATGCTGTGCACGTCGCTCGTCATTCCCGACGATCCGCTCGCGCTTCCCGTCGGTGGCAACAAGAAGGACATCCGCCCGCGCGAGTGGAGGGAATACGCGCAGTACTGCAAGCTCCCGGCGAAGGCCGCCGCGCGCGTCATGTCGGACGTGCGCGATGCGCTCGTGCCGGCGCTCGACCTCGTCGCGCGGAGCGCCTTGCCGCCCGAGATGCAGGAGCACTACGCCGAGCTGCTCACGAAGCGCACGAAGCTGCTCGCACGCACGTAGGTGCTCGGCGATATCGACCGCGGCATCGCGCCTCGTGAGGGGCTGTCGGATGCGCCCTCATCCCACGGTCAGTGGGCCGACGCGCGCGGGCGAAGGGCCGTACCGTGCGTTCGAGGAGGGCCGTCAGCATGAGCGCGAACGCGTGGAGTGACCTCGGCGACCTCGAGAAGCTGGCGTACGCGGTGTACGTGGAGACGCTCGACGCGCTCAGCGCCGGGCACGATCCCTCGGAGCAGGAGAAGGTCCGCCGCGCGGCGAGCGTGGGGACGTGGATCGAGCGCAAGGCGTTCGGCCTCGCGCTCGGGGACTTCCTCGCGAACATCCCGCCGCGCACGCCGCAGGAGTTCCACGCGGCGCTGCCGACGTGCTGAGCGCTCACGCTTCGATAGGCGCCACCGTTTCGGGCCGGTACACTCCGGCTCGTGAACATGGGCCCGAGACTGCTCGCCATCATTGCCGTGCTGGTCTCGGCCGCGTGCAACCGCAGCTCACACGTGTGGAGCTGCGACATGCCAGCGAGCGCCTCGTGCGTGCAGTGGGTGGGCGACGCCGAGCCGAATCAAGAAGCCAAGCAGGAGAGCTGCAAGCGGTTCGGCGGCGTCGTTCGCGACGACGTCTGCCCGGTCGACGACACCGTCTTCGGACGGTGTGACTCGGGCATCTCCAGCACGATCTACTACGGCCGGCGAGACGTGGAGCTGCTGCGATTCCGCTGCAGGGCCGCGGGGGGCACCTGGCACTGAGTCGGAGCTCGGCCGCGCGTTCAGCGCGTGCGGTGGTCGCAGGGGCGCGTCCGCCGGCGTGACGTCGCAAACGGGCCACGCACTCGTCCGTGGCGACGCTCGCCGGCCCCGACTACCGGGACCGACGCACTACGCGCGCGGACGACGTGGGGGTGCGCCGGACGACCACCCTGGACTTCGGCGTGCGCTTCCGCGCGACGACCAGCCGCACCTCGGCCCCGAGAGCACGGGCGAGCGCCGACACCGTTCCGACGGTTGGGTTCGAGTGTGCCGCCTCGATTCGACTGATTTCGCTCTGCTGGATGCCAGTCTTGGCCGAGAGCTGGCGCTGCGTGAGACCGCGTGCCTTGCGAAGCGAAAGCAGCTCCCCGGCGAGACGGAAATGGGCGTCGAACGTGGCGAGCTCCGCGACGGCCTTCGGCCCCTCGCGGTGCGCCTCCGCCTCGACCTCACGCATGAAATCCTGGAACTTGCGGGCCATGAATTCTCCGCGGACCTGGGCCGCCGCCCAACTGAATATGGGCTTTAGTCCATCGTGCGTCAACAGGTCCTACTGCTGCCTGTTCTGCCAATCCTTCAGTCGCTTTCGGGCAACGGCGATCTCGTTGTTCTGACGCTTCGCGGATGTGTCCTCGCCCTTGTCGTACCCGCCGAGGAGCAGGATCACCTTCTTCCCGTGGGCGTGACAGAAGACCCGGAGCAGCATCTTCGTCTCGGCGGGGTCAGGCTCACCCGATGCTGGCGCGATCTCTGCGAGGTCCGCCCCACGCAGCCTGAACTCGAAGACGCCCTTCCCGAGCTGCCGGCCGTACTTCGTGTCGCACACTCCTATGCCGAGCACCTGGAGGACGCGGTTCATGGCCGTGCCGAGGGCGCGGCGCTTCCGGGATGAGAGCTCTTCGCGGAGCCATCGCAGAACCGGGGCGTCGCCGTATTCGTCCTCGTAGAACTCGATCTCGTACTGAAGCACGCGCCGATTGGAACATGCTCGGGTGACGCCGCCAGCAGCCCGAGCACGACGACGAGCCGTTCGCGTCCCGCCGGCGTAATCCTTCGAGAGTGCACGACTCCTCCGTGGCGGCGCTCGCCGGAGACCGCTACGCTGGCGCGGACATGCCGCCCCGCCGCTCGCGCACCCCTGAACCCGTCCTCTCCGGCCTCGACCTCCTCGCGTCCGATCGCTTTCGCCCGCTGCGCGGGCAGCGCGTCGGGCTCGTCTGCAACCCGACCGCGGTCGACCGCAGGCTCAGGCACGCAGCCGACCTGCTCCACGCCGCGCCGGGCGTGAAGCTCGAGGCGCTGTTCGGGCCGGAGCACGGCGTCCGCGGCGACGCGCAGTACATGGCGGCGGTCGGCGGCGAGCGGGACCCGCGCACCGGGCTCCCCGTCCACTCGCTCTACGGCGACGCGGCGGCGTCGCTCCGCCCGTCGCGCGAGGCGCTCTCCGGCCTCGACGTCCTCGTCTTCGACGTCCAGGACGTCGGCGCGCGCTACTACACGTACCAGGCGACGATGATGCTCTGCATGGAGGCGGCCGCCGAGGCGGGGAAGGCGTTCGTCGTCCTCGACCGGCCGAACCCGATCGGCGGCGAGATCGTCGAGGGGGCGCTGCTCGACCCGAAGTTCAGTTCGTTCGTGGGGATGTACCCCATCCCGGCGCGCCCCGGGATGACGGTCGGCGAGCTCGCGACG
>DASSQI010000047.1:0-9091 GCA_035702585.1 Anaeromyxobacteraceae bacterium | reverse complement strand
GCGCGCGGCCGTGCGAGCCGCGCGATGGGCGACCTCGTGACCTTGCTCTCGCTCCCGAAGAACCTGCCGCTCGCGTACAACCGCGATCTGCAGGAGGACAAGCGCCCGCTGCTCGGCGCGCCGCAGGCGCTCGTCGAGACCCTCGAGGCGGTCACGGGCGCGATCGAGACCGCCACGTTCCACGCCGATCGCATGCGCGAGGCGCTGGGCGGGGGCGAGGCGCTGGCGACCGATCTCGCGGAGTACCTGGTCGCGAAGGGCGTCCCGTTCCGCGAGGCGCACGAGGCGATCGGGAAGGCGGCGGCGCACGCTGCCCGGACGCACCGCACGATCTCGCAGCTCGCGCCGGGCGAGTGGCGGCAGTTCCACGTCCAGCTGAAGCCCGACGCGCTGCAGCGGATGTCGGTGAGCCAGAGCCTGAAGCGGCGCGAGGTCCCGGGCGGTCCCGGCCCGAAGCAGGTCGCGAAGCAGCTCGCGCGCTGGGAGAAGGCGCTCGGGATCTCGAGCAAGACCCGCCGATGAGCTCGCTGCGCGCCGCCGCGGCGATCGCCGCCGTCGCCTCCCTCGCCGCGTGCGGCATCAAGGCCCCGCCGCGGCCTCCGGGAGCGCCCGCGCCGGCCGCCACCCCGACGCCCACGCCCACCCCGGCGCCTGGACCGGCTTCACAGCCGATCCCCGGCGCCGCATCCTCCACGAGGGCCCCGTGAACCACTTCCTCCGCCAGAACGGGACGCTCCACGCCGAGGACATCCCGCTCGAAGCTCTCGCCGAGGCCTACGGCACGCCCCTGTACGTCTACTCGTCGGCGACGCTGACGCGGCACTGGAAGGTGCTCGAGAAGAGCCTCTCGGGGCTGAAGCACCTGCTCTGCTACGCCGTGAAGGCGAACTCGAATCTCTCCGTGCTGTCGCTGTTCGCGCGGCTCGGCTCCGGGTTCGACATCGTGTCGGGGGGCGAGCTGTACCGGGTGCTGCAGGCCGGCGGAGACGCCCGCAAGGTGGTGTTCAGCGGCGTCGGCAAGCGCGACGACGAGATCGCGTTCGCGCTCGAGTCGGGCATCCGCGTCATCGACGTCGAGAGCGCCGGCGAGCTGGCCCGCGTGTCGATCGTGGCGCGCCGGCTGCGGCGCAAGGCGCCGATCGCGCTGCGCGTGAACCCCGCGGTGGACCCGAAGACGCACCCGCACATCGCGACCGGCCTGCGCGAGACGAAGTTCGGCGTCGCGCCGGACGAGGCGCTCCGCCTCTACGCGCTCGCCGCCAAGGACGACGCCCTCGTGGTGAAGGGCGTCGCGATGCACATCGGCTCGCAGATCACCGACGTCGCGCCGTTCCTGGAGGCGATCGCGAAGGTGCTCGCGCTCGTGAAGGAGCTGCGCGCCCAGGGGATCCGGGTGAAGCACCTCGACGTCGGCGGCGGGCTCGGCATCGCCTACAGCGACGAGGAGCCGCCGCACCCCGACGCTTACGGCGCCGCGGTGAAGGACGCGCTGCGCGACTTCGACGGCGAGGTGCTGCTCGAGCCGGGTCGGGTGCTCGTCGGGAACGCCGGCGTGCTCCTCACGCGCGTCCTGTACCGGAAGAGGAACGGCCGCCGCGAGTACGTGGTCGTCGACGCGGCCATGACCGACCTCGTACGGCCCGCGTTCTACGACGCGCACCACGAGGTCGAGCTCGTCGGCGACCCCGCGGGCCGCGCCGAGATCGTCGCCGACG
This sequence comes from Anaeromyxobacteraceae bacterium, assembly GCA_035702585.1. Lineage (GTDB taxonomy): Bacteria > Myxococcota > Myxococcia > Myxococcales > Anaeromyxobacteraceae > DASSQI01. The sequence continues at coordinate 7,376 of DASSQI010000047.1, read as the reverse complement.
TGGTGGGGCCGGTCTGCGAGTCCTCCGACTTCCTCGCGAAGCGCCGCCGGCAGCCGGCGCCCGAGCCGGGCGACCTGCTCTGCATCCGCTCCGCAGGCGCCTACGGGTTCGCGATGTCCTCGAACTACAACTCCCGCCCCCGGGCGGCCGAGGTCCTGGTGGACGGGGACGAGGCGCTCCTCGCCCGCGAGAGGGAGACCTACGCCGACCTGGTGAGAGGGGAGCGCGTGAAGCCGCGCTCGCGGCGTTTCGGCGCCCGGCGCCGTTCGGGTTAAAGTCTTTCGGTTCAACGTATCCCCAGCGGAGGTCCGCATGCGGTTCCAGGGCTCGATGGTCGCGGTCGTCACCCCGATGAAGGACGGCGCGGTCGATCTCGGAGCGCTGCGGCAGCTCGTCGAGTGGCAGATCGCCGAGGGCACCGACGGCATCGTGCCGTGCGGCACGACCGGCGAGGGCGTGACGCTCACCGCGAAGGAGCGCGCCGACGTCATCCGGACCACCGTCGAGACGGTGCGCGGCCGCGCGGCGGTGATCGCCGGCGCCGGGTCGAACTCGACGCGCGAGGCGATCGAGAGCGTCAAGGCGGCGAAGGAGCTCGGCGCGGACGCCGCCCTCGTCGTCACGCCCTACTACAACAAGCCGACGCAGGAAGGCCTGTACCAGCACTACCTCGCGATCTCCGAGGCCGCGCGCTTCCCGGTCGTCGCCTACAACGTGCCGTCGCGGACGAGCGGAGACATCCTGCCCGAGACCGTGGCGCGGCTCGCGAAGGCGAACGCGATCGTCGGCATCAAGGAGGCGACCGCGAACATGGACCGGCAGGTCCAGCTCGTGGAGAGGGTCGGCAAGGACGCGATCTCGTACCTGTCCGGCGACGACTACACGGTCCTGCCGTACATCGCCTGCGGCGGCCACGGCGTCATCTCGGTCGTCGCGAACATCGCCCCGCGCGCGATGAAGGACCTCGCGGCCGCCGCCCTGAAGGGCGACTTCGCCCGCGCGCTCGAGCTGCAGGTCAGGATGGCCGAGCTGAACCGCGCGATGTTCGTCGAGACGAACCCGGGACCGGTGAAGGCCGGCGTGGCGCTGCTCGGCCGCTGCGGCCCCGAGATCCGGCTCCCGCTCGTCACGGTCTCGGACGCGTCGCTCGCGAAGGTCCGCGAGGCGATGCTGCGGTTCGGGCTCGAGCTCGCGTAGATCCGCCGTCGCTCCGGATCCGCGGCATCGAGGACCGGGGCGACCGGCGCCGCCGGAAAGGATACGGACACATGACCAGAGTCATCGTCACCGGTGCGTCGGGCCGCATGGGCGCGACGCTCGTCAGGCTCGTGCGCTCGACCGAGGGGTTCGAGCTCGCCGGCGCGACGGAGCGGCCCGGCTTCGCGCCGGGCGTCGACGCGGGCACCGCCGCCGGGCTCGGCAGCATCGGCGTGCCGATCGTCTCCGATCTCGGCCAGGCGCTCGCGAAGGGCGCCGACGTCGTGATCGACTTCACCGCCTTCGAGGCGTCGGTGGGGCACGCGGAGCTGTGCGCCGAGCGCGGCGTCGCGATCGTCATCGGCTCGACCGGCTTCACGGCCGACGCGAAGGCGCGCGTCGCGGCCGCGGCGCGGCGGATCCCGGTGGTGCTCTCGCCCAACATGAGCGTCGGCGTGAACGCGCTGTTCGCGCTCGTGCGCCGCGCCGCGCGCATCCTCGGCGACGCCTACGACGTCGAGATCGTGGAGATGCACCACAAGCGCAAGAAGGACGCGCCGTCCGGCACCGCCATGAAGCTCGCCGAGGTGGCCGTCGAGGCGCTCGGGCGCGACGCGGCGAAGGACCTCGCGTTCGCGCGCCACGGCATGATCGGCGAGCGCCCGCCGCGCGAGATCGGCGTGCAGACGCTCCGCGGCGGTGACGTCGTCGGCGAGCACACCGTCTACTTCGCGGGCGAGGGCGAGCGGCTAGAGCTCACCCACCGGGCGACCTCGCGCGACCAGTTCGCGCGCGGCGCGCTCCGCGCGGCGGCCTGGCTCGCCGGCAAGCCGGCCGGGGTCTACGACATGGCCGACGTGCTCGGCCTCGCGGAGGAGCCGTGAGGACCTGCCGGTTCCGCCGCGGCGTCGAGGAGCGCTGGGGCGTCGTCGAGGGCGACTCGGTCCGCGCGCTCACGGCCGAGCCGTGGGCCGGAGGGCTGCCGGAAGGCGCCGCCCACGCGCTCGCCAGCGTCGAGCTGCTCGCGCCGTCGCGGCCGACCAAGGTCGTGTGCATCGGGCGCAACTACAAGGCGCACGCGAAGGAGCTCGGCAACGAGGTGCCGCCGGAGCCGCTCATCTTCATCAAGCCGTCCACCGCCGTCATCGGGCCCGGCGACGAGATCCGCATCCCCGAGGTCTCGGCCGAGGTTCACCACGAGGCGGAGCTCGCCGTCGTCATCGGGCGGCCGCTCACGCGCGCGGGCGTGCAGGAGGTCCGCGAGGGCATCTTCGGGTTCACCTGCCTGAACGACGTCACCGCGCGGGACATCCAGCGCGCGGAGAAGCAGTTCACGCGGGCGAAGGGGTTCGACACGTTCTGTCCGATCGGCCCGGTCGTCGAGAGCGCGATCGACCCGCGCGACGTCTCGGTCACCTGCCGCGTGAACTTCGACGTGCGGCAGCACGGGCACACCCGCGACATGACGTGGGACGCGTACGAGCTGGTCGCGTGGATCTCGCGCGTCATGACGCTCCTGCCCGGCGACGTCGTCGCGACCGGCACGCCCGAGGGCGTCGGCCCCATCCGCCGCGGCGACACGGTGGAGGTCGAGGTGAGCGGGATCGGCATCCTCAAGAACACCGTCCGCTGACATGCGCGCCTACGTCGGCGTCGGCTCCAACCTCGGTGACCGCTGGGCCACGCTGGCCCTCGCCGCGCAGCGTCTCCGCACCGAACCCAGAGTTCTTTTCCTGCGTGCCTCCCGGGTCTACGAAGCCGCGCCGATGGGGCCACCGCAACCCCGCTATCTGAACGCCGTTCTCGAGCTCGAGACCACGATCCCGCCTCACGACCTCCTCGCGGTGCTGCAGGACGTCGAGCGCGCCGGCGGGCGGAAGCGCGGCACCCGCTGGGGAGCGCGCACGCTGGACCTGGATCTGCTCCTGTACGGCAACAGCGTCGTCCGCACGCCGGACCTCGTGGTGCCGCACCCAGGCGTCGTTTCCCGTCGCTTCGTCCTCGAGCCGCTCGCCGAGCTGTGCCCCGACCTCGTGGTCCCCGGCGTCGGCGTGTCCGTCCAGCACCTCCGCGACGCCGCCCCGCCGTTCGACCTGGAGCCCGCCGGTCTCTACCCGCTCTGACCGGACCGAGAGTTCGGCGGCGTGGTGAACGCCCCGCAATCTCGCCTCGCGCAGCCACTCGCGGGACGCTACGTTGAGTCGTATGGAAAGCGTGAATCCCGCCACCGGTGAGGTGCTCGCGCGGTTCGACGAGCTCGACGACGCCCAGATCGAGGCAAAGCTCGCCCGCGCCGCCGAGACGTTCGCCACGTACCGCCGCACGCCGTTCGCGGAGCGGTCACGCGCGATGTCGCGAGCGGCCGAGATCATCGAGCGCGAGAAGGACGCGTTCGGCCGGACGATGACGCTCGAGATGGGCAAGACGCTCAAGAGCGCCGTCGCGGAGGCCGAGAAGTGCGCCTGGGTGTGCCGATTCTACGCCGAGAACGCCGAGCGGTTCCTCGCGAACGAGGTGATCGACACCGGCGGCAACCGGAGCTTCGTCCGCTACCTCCCGCTCGGCCCGGTGCTGGCGGTGATGCCCTGGAACTTCCCGTTCTGGCAGGTGTTCCGCTTCGCCGCCCCGGCGCTGATGGCCGGCAACGTCGGCCTGCTCAAGCACGCGTCCAACGTCCCGCAGTGCGCGCTCGCGATCGAGGACATCTTCCGGCGCGCGGGGTTCCCCGAGGGAGCTTTCCAGACGTTGCTCATCGGCTCGAGCAAGGTGCGCAAGATCATCGAAGACCCGCGCGTCGCCGCCGTGACGCTCACCGGCAGCGAAGGCGCCGGCGAGAAGGTCGGCGAGGCCTCGGGGCGCGCGCTGAAGAAGGTCGTCCTCGAGCTCGGCGGGTCGGACCCGTTCATCGTGATGCCGAGCGCCGATCTGGACTCTGCGGCGAAGATCGCGGTGACGGCACGCTGCATCAACAACGGCCAGTCGTGCATCGCGGCGAAGCGCTTCATCGTGCACGACCAGGTCTACGACGAGTTCGAGCGCCGCATGGCCGCGCGCCTCGCGGCGCTGAAGATCGGCGATCCGATGCAGCCCGAGGTGGACATCGGCCCGCTCGCGACGCCACAGGGCGTGGACGACGTGGAGCGCCAGGTGGATGCGTCGGTGAAGGCGGGTGCGCGCCTCGTCACCGGCGGCAAGCGACTCGGCGGAAAGGGAAACTTCTATCCGCCGAGCTTGCTCGCGGACATCCCGCCGGCGGCCCCTGCGTACCGCGAGGAGGTGTTCGGGCCCGTCGCGCTGCTCTTCCGCGTGAAGAGCCTCGACGAGGCGATCGCTCTCGCGAACGACTCGCAGTTCGGCCTCGGCTCGGCCGCGTGGACGAACGACCCTGCGGAGCAGGCGCGGTTCATCGACGAGATCGAGGCGGGCGCGACGTTCATCAACGGCATGGTCGCGTCCGATCCGCGGCTGCCCTTCGGCGGCGTGAAGCGCTCAGGCCATGGCCGCGAGCTCGCCGAGCACGGGATCCGCGAGTTCGTGAACGCGAAGAGCGTCGTCGTGGCGGGTGCGCAGAAGGCGACGGTCGATCCGGGCACGCACGCGGCGGAGTAGTCCGCGGCTACGACGTACGGACGAGCTCGACTGCCGGCCCGAGGGCGAGGAAGTCGGAATCGGCGGTCACGACGGGAATGTCGTGCTCGAGGGCCACGCCGGCGATGAGCGCGTCGGGCGCCTTGGCGCGGATGCTCTGCGCAGCTCGCACCGCGGCGTCTGCCGCAAGCGCTGCAGCAGTGGACGTCACCGGCAGCACGGGGACGACCTCGAACAGCTCGTCATAGAACTCGCGCCAGCGCTCGGGCAGGCCCTGGCTGCAGGTGAGCTCGTAGCGGGTCACGGCACACACCGCCAGCTCGCCGGCCTCGATCAGCGTGGCGATGCGGTCTGCGGCGAGCGCGTCGCCACGCTCGTAGTCGATGAAGAGGCTGGTGTCCGCGAGCTTCACCGGTTCCAGGGCTCCGTGCGCGTTCGCTCGACCTCGGCAGCGTGCTCGGCGGCGCGCGGGAGATCGCCGGCGCGGACTCGCGCGGCCAGGAGCGCCATGCGCTCCGCCCGAGCGGCCTGCGCGTTGCGCTCCTCCGTCGCGAGGAGGGCAACGCGGCGGAGCCACGTCGAGGACGAGAGGTGCTCCGCGGCGGCCGCACGGTCGATCTGGCGCCGCTCCTGAGAGCTGAGCCGGATGGTGATGTCGGCCGACTTTCGAGCCTTCGCCTTCTTCATGCAGGGCATTGTACCCGATTTGTCGTGCGGCGCCCATGCGGCGGCCGATCGGGCACGCGTCGAGCGGCGCGAGGTCAGACCTCGAGCGGTCCCACGTGTCGCCGGATCGCCTCCGCGAGCTCGGCTTTCGTCATCGCGCCCTCGACGACGCGCAGCACGACGTCGCCCAGCTCCTCCGGGTCCATCTCGAGCCACAGCCCGTTCAACCCGAGGAACGCGATCGCTGCGGCGAGGCTCGTCCGCTTGTTGCCGTCGACGAACGGGTGGTTGCGAGCGATGTGGAACAAGTATGCGGCTGCCATCTCTGGCAGGCTTCCGTGGAGGAATTCCTGCCCGAACGTCGCCCGTGGTGCGGCGAGCGCCGACTGGAGCAGGCCGAGGTCTCGGACGCCGATGGATCCGCCGTAACGCTCGACCTGATCCGCGTGCAGGGCGAGGACCTCGTCGAGAGTGAGGAACGTCGGCCTGCGCGCGACGGCGGTCACTCGGCGAGTCGCTTGAACGTGCCAGCGTAGCGACCGTGCGCGCGCTTCATCACCTCGCGGAGCCGCTCGTTGCGCTTGGCGCCGCGGACGGGCGAGATGACGATGACCTCACCGTCGGTCGAGACCTCGAGCGGCGTCGACGCGTCGATGCCCGTCGCAGTGAGCATGTCGCGCTCGATCACGAGCGCCAGGCTGTTGCCCGTACGGGTGAGCTTCTTGATCATGGTACGAACATTCTAGCGACTCTGTACGGACGCTGCCACGAGGCAGGGTTCCGTCGCGCCCCCGTCGCCGGGTCTGTTTCGACGAGTTCGTCAGCGCTTCACGCCCGCCGCGGCGAGCACCTTCTCGACGGCGTCGCGGGGCAGGGGGTCGCAGCGGCCGAGGAGGCGCGCCGCGAGCGCGACCTGGGCGACGCGCTCGAGCGTCTCGAGCCGGTCGTACGCCTGGAAGAGGTCGCCGCCCAGCGCGAGCGCGCCGTGGCGCTCGAGCAGGAGCACGTCGTGCGAGCCGATCAGAGGTGCCAGCGCGCGGGGGACCTCGTCGGTCCCGGGCGTCGAGAACGGCGCGACCGCGACGTCGCCGAGCACGACGCTCGCCTCGGGCATGAGGTCGTTCGGCGGCGGCACGCCCGCCACCGTCAGCGCGACTGCGGTGATCGGGTGCGCGTGCACGATCGCGTTCACGTCCGGCCGCGCCGCGTAGGCGGCGAGGTGCATCTTCAGCTCGGTGGACGCGCGTCCGCGGCCCACGACGGCCCCGTCGCCCTCGCGGACGACGACGAGGTCGCGCGCCGTGATGAATCCCTTGTTCGCGCCGGACGGGGTCACGAGCAGCCGGCCGCGCCCGAGCCGCACCGACACGTTCCCCTCGCCCGCGCCGATGAGGTTCCGCGCATGCAGCCGCCGGCAGACCTCGACGAGGTCGCGGCGAAGACGGGATTCTGCTGCAGGCGCCATCGGTCCCCCCGTGAACCGCGAAGGCTACAGCACGCGCGCGGCGAGGAGGTCCTGCACGTCGAGCAGGCCCACCGGACGGTCCTTCTCGTCGACGACGGGGACCTGGTCGATGCGCGCCTGGCGCAGCACGCGCGCAGCGTCCACGACCAGCGCGTCCGGGCGGACCGTGCGGGGGTTCTTCGACATCATGGTCGAGACCGGCGCGCGGAAGTCGGACGTGCCCTGCTCGACGAGCCGTCGCAGGTCGCCGTCGGTGAAGACTCCGACCAGCTTCCCCTGCGCGTTCACCACGGTCGCCGCGCCGGGTCGGCCCGGCGTCTTCGTCATGACCTCGAGCGCCTGCGACAGCGGCGCGGTGTCCCGCACGAGCGGGTTCGCCTCGCCCTGCCGCATCACGTCGCGGACCTTCATGAGGCCGCGGCCGAGCTTTCCGCCGGGGTGGTAGAGCGCGTACTCCTCG
>DASSQI010000046.1:0-10884 GCA_035702585.1 Anaeromyxobacteraceae bacterium | reverse complement strand
CTCGCGGCGCGCTGCCGGTTCCGGGACTGCTCGCACGCGGCCGAGCCCGGCTGCGCCGTGCGGGAGGCGATCGCCGAGGGCCGCATCGACGCCGCGCGCGTCGAGAACCACCGCAAGCTTTCGCGCGAGCTCGCGCGTCAGGCGGCGCGGCGCGATGCCGGCGCGGCGCAGGCGGAGCGACAGCGGTGGAAGGCCGTGTCGAAGGAGCTGCGAAGGATGCTCCGCGAGCGCGGGCGCTGAGCGCTCGGCGAGCCGCCGTACGCCCGGGATCGCCGGGCCAATGCGAAGAAGCGAAGCTATCGCGAGGCCATCGTGCAGCTATCGCGAGGCCATCGCGAAGCTATCGCGAGGCCATCGCGAAGCTATCGCGAAGCTATCGCGAAGCTGTCGCGAAGCTATCGCGAGGCGTCCGCCGAGGCGGTCCGCTCGAGCCAGCCGCCGCCGAGCGCGGTGTAGAGGTCGACGAGGTTCGAGAGCCGGTTCAGCCGCGTCTGGATGAGCTGCTGCTGCGCCGAGTAGAGATCGCGCTGCGCCGTGAGCACCGTGATGTAGCTGTCGATGCCGGTCCGGTAGCGGAGATCCGACAGCTCGTACCGGCGCGACTCCGCGCCGACGCGCGCCTGCTGTGCCGCGAGCTGCTGATCGATCCACGTTCGCGCGGCGAGCGCATCCGCGACCTCGCGGAACGCGACCTGGATCGCCTTCTCGTAGCGCGCCACCTCGATGCGCTTCCGCACGTGCGACGCGTCGAGGTTCGCGACGTTGCGGCCGCCGCTGAAGAGCGGCAGCACGAGCTGCGGCGTGAAGCTCCACGTCCCGGTGCCGCTCCCGAAGAGCCCGCCCAGGTCGGGGCTCGTGGTCCCGCCGAACGCCGTGAGCGAGATGGACGGGAAGAACGCGGCGCGCGCGGCGCCGATGTTCGCGTTGGCGGCCTTGAGCGTGTGCTCGGCCGCGAGGATGTCGGGCCGGCGCTGCAGGACATCGGACGGCAACCCCGGCGGCAGATCGGCGAGGAGGCGCTGCGACGCGAGCGCCTCGCCCGGCGGGAGGTCGGCTGGCAGCGGCTGCCCGACGAGCAGCACGAGCGCGTTCTCGGCCTGCGCGCGCTGCTGCTCGTACGACGCGAGGTTGAAGCGGGCGGTCTCGACCTGCGACTCGGCCGTGCGGAGGTCGAGCTCCGACGTCCGGCCAGCCTCGTAGGTGCGCTTCGTCAGCTCGTACGACGACCGGACCGCCTCGAGCGTCTGTCGCGCGAGCGCGAGCTGCTCGTCGATCGCCGACGCCACGAGGTACTGCGTCGCCACCGCGGAGACGATCGAGAGGTGCGCGGCGCGCCTGGCCTCCTCCGTCGCGAAGTACTGTTCGAGCGCGGAGTTGGACTCGCTGCGGACACGTCCGAAGAGGTCGAGCTCGAACGCGCCCGAGGCGCCGACGGTGTAGCGGTTCGCGGTCGTGGCGAATCCTGTCGAGCTCGCGTTCGCGGGGGTGTGAGCGCGGCTCATGCTCGCCGTACCGCTCAGCGTGGGGAGCTGATCGGCGCGGACGATGCGGAACTGCGCGCGCGCGAGCTCCACGTTGAGGACGGCCTGCCGGAGGTCGCGGTTGTTCTCGAGCGCGAGCCGGACGAGCTCCTGCAGGCGCGCGTCGCCGAACACGTCGCGCCAGCCGAGGTCGGATGCCGGCGCGCTCGTCGCGGTTGCCGCGCCGGCGGGAGCAGGGGGCGTCGCGGGTGCCGCGCCGGCGGGAGCAGGGGGCGTCGCGGTTGCCGCGCCGGCCGGAGCAGAGTCCGCAGCGGGACCGCCGACGCCGGATGAGGGCGCAGGGGAGGCGGGCCACTCCTGCGAGACGGGCGCGTCGGGGCGGTGATAGCGCGGCGCCATCGAGCACGCCGCGAGGGTCGACGCGAGGGCGCCGAGCGCGGCGCGGGAGAGGAGCGCGCTCCTAGCCATGGAGGGCCTCCCCCTCGCGCTCGGCCGCGCCCTCGTTCTCGGCCTCCTCGACGCGCACCACCGGCGGCTTCCGCCGCGCGATGAGCACGTAGAACACGGGGACGAGCAGGATCGCGAGGAACGTCGCGGAGAGCATGCCACCGACCACCGCATAGCCGATCGCGTTCTGGCTCGCAGCGCCGGCGCCGTTCGCGAGCGCGAGCGGCAAGACGCCGAGGATGAACGCGAGGGAGGTCATGAGGATGGGTCTCAGGCGCATTCGCGCCGCCTCGAGCGCGGCGCTGACGATGTCGGCGCCGTGCTCGTGCTGTTCCTTCGCGAACTCCACGATGAGGATGGCGTTCTTCGCGGAGAGGCCGACCGTCGTGAGGAGCCCGACCTGGAAGTAGACGTCGTTCGCGAGCCGGCCCGCGAGCGTCGCGATCACTGCGCCGATCACTCCGAGCGGCACGACGAGCATGACGGCCATGGGGATCGACCAGCTCTCGTACAGCGCCGCGAGGCAGAGGAACACGACCAGCAGCGACAGCGCGTAGAGCGCGGGGGCGTTCGCGCCCGACAGACGCTCCTCGTACGAGAGGCCGGACCACTCGTGCCCGACGCCCGCAGGGAGCTGGGTGAGGTGCTTCTCCATCGCGGTCAGCGCGTCGCCCGAGCTGTTGCCGGGCGAGGGTTCGCCCTGGATTGCGATGGATGGAAACCCGTTGAACCGCTCCAGCTTCGGCGAACCGTACGTCCAGCGACCCGTCGCGAACGAGGAGAACGGCACCATCTCCTTCGCGGAGTTCCGGACGTACCAGCGGGCGAGGTCCTCGGGCTGCATGCGGAACGGCGCATCCGCCTGGAGGAGCACGCGCTTCGTCCGCCCCTTGTCGATGAAGTCGTTCACGTAGGACAGGCCCCACGTCGACGAGAGCGTCTGGTTGATGTCACCGAGCGAAACGCCGAGCGCAGCGGCCTTCTGCTGGTCGATGTCGATCTTGTACTGGGGCGTGTCGTCGAGGCCCGAAGGGCGGACCTTGGCGAGCGTCGGATCCTTCGCGGCGAGCCCGAGCAGCTGGTTGCGCGCCTCGAGGAGCCCCTCGTGGCCGATGCCGCCGCGATCCTGGATCTGGAGCTCGAAGCCCGACGCGGTGCCGAGCTCCGACACCGCCGGCGGGACGAACGCGAAGATGTTCGCCTCCTTGATCCCGGAGAGGGCTCGCGTCGTCCGCGTGGCCACCGCGTTGGCCTTGAGGCGCGCGTCCTTGCGCTCGTCCCAGGGCTTCAGCCGGATGAACGAGAGGCCGGAGTTCTGCCCGCGCGCGCCGAAGCTGAAGCCGACGATGGACATGACCGACTCGACGGATTCCTTCTCGTCGTTGCGGAGGTAGTTCGAGACCTGCTCGAGGACCTTTTGCGTGCGCTCCAGCGACGCGCCCGGCGGCAGCAGCACCTGGGCGTACATGATCCCCTGGTCCTCCTCGGGGAGGAAGCCGGTGCGGAGGCGCGTGAACATGAACGCCAGGGCCGCGCAGATCACGACGTACACGACCATCGAGCGGGCCCTCCGGCCCACGAGCGCGCGCACGACCCGCTGGTACTTCCCGCTCGCGCGCTCGTACGTGCGGTTGAACGCGCCGAACAGCCCCTTGCGCGCGACCCCGTGACCCTTCTCGACGGGCTTCAGGAGCGTGGCGCAGAGCGCCGGGGTGAGCGTCATCGCGACGATCACGGAGAGCACCATCGAGGAGACGATGGTGATCGAGAACTGACGGTAGATGACGCCGACGGAGCCACCGAAGAACGCCATCGGGACGAACACGGCCGAGAGCACCATGGCGATGCCGACGAGGGCGCCGGTGATCTGGCGCATCGACTTGTGGGTGGCCGACTTCGGCGGCAAGCCCTCCTCGCTCATCACGCGCTCGACGTTCTCGACGACGACGATCGCGTCGTCGACGAGGAGCCCGATCGCGAGCACCATCCCGAACATGGTGAGGGTGTTGATGCTGAAGCCCGCGGCCGCGAGGATGCCGAACGTGCCGAGCAGCACCACCGGGACCGCGATCGTCGGGATCAGGGTCGCGCGGAAGTTCTGGAGGAAGAGGTACATCACGAGGAAGACGAGGACGATCGCCTCGACGAGCGTGATGACCACCTCCTCGATCGAGATCTTCACGAACGGGGTGGTGTCGAGCGGGTAGACGACCTTCAGACCCGGCGGAAAGAACTGGGCGAGCTCGTCGATGCGGTCCTTGACGAGGTTCGCCGTCTGCAGCGCGTTCGCGCCGGCGGCGAGGCGGATGCCCATGCCGCCCGACGGATTGCCGTTGTAGAACGTCTCGATCTCGGAGTTCTCGCCCGCGAGCTCGATGCGCGCGACGTCGCGGAGCCGGACCTGCGAGCCGTCCGGGTTCACGCGGAGCAGCACGCCTCCGAACTGCTCGGGCGTCTGCAGGCGCGTCTGCGCCGTGATCGTGGCGGTGATCTGCTGGCCCTTCACCGCCGGCAGGCCGCCGACCTGGCCCGCCGAGACCTGGGCGTTCTGCGCCTGCAGCGCGCTCGACACGTCGAGCGGGACGAGGCCGTACTTCGTGAGCCGGTCGGGGTTCAGCCAGATGCGCATCGCGTACTGCGACCCGAAGGACGTCACCTCGCCGACGCCGGGGACGCGGCTGATCTGGTCCTGCAGCGTCGAGACGGTGTAGTCGGCGATGTCGTTTCGGGTCATCGACCCGTCCTCGGAGACGAGGCCGAGGATCATGAGGTAGTTGCGGACCGACTTGACGACCGCGACCCCCTGGCGCTGGACCTCCTGCGGCAGCTGCGGCATCGCGAGCGCCAGCTTGTTCTGGACCTGCACCTGCGCGACGTCGGGGTTCGTGCCCGCGTCGAACGTGAGCGTCACCGACGCGGAGCCCGAGGCATCGCTCGACGAGGAGATGTACCGGAGGTTGTCGAGCCCGTTCATCCGCTGCTCGATCACCTGCGTGACGGTGTCCTCCACCGTCTTCGCGGACGCGCCGGGGTAGGTCGCGTTCACGCTGATGATCGGCGGCGAGATCGCCGGGTACTGCGAGACCGGCAGCTCGATGATCGAGAGCGCTCCCGCCATCATCACGATGATGGCGATCACCCACGCGAAGATCGGTCGTTCGATGAAGAAGCTGGCCACGGATGACTCCTGTCGCCGGTTGCCTGGGCGCGCGGCTCAGCGCTGCGCGCGCGCTCCGTCCGCAGCCGCGGCGACGGGCTTCACTTCCGCTCCCGGCCGGACCTTCTGGACGCCCTCGACGATGACTCGATCGCCGGCGGCGAGCCCCGACGAGACGAGCCACGCGTCGCCGACGGCGCGCTCGGTGACGAGCTGACGGCGCTCGACCTTGTTCTCCGGGGTGACGACGAGCGCGACCGCCTGACCCTTCTGATCGCGCGTGACCCCCTGCTGCGGGACGAGGATCGCCTGCGGGTTCACGCCCTCCTGCAGCCGCGCCCTGACGAACATCCCGGGGAGGAGGACGCGATCCGGGTTCGGGAACAGCGCGCGGAGCGTGATGGAGCCGGTCGTGGGATCTACGGTCACGTCGGAGAACTGCAGCGAGCCGGCCTGCGTGTACTCGGTGCCGTCCTCGAAGAGCAGCGCGACCCTGGCGCGCCCCGCGCCCGCGGCCTGCAGCTTCCCGGCCTCGAGATCACGCCGCAGCTTCAGCACCTCGGAGCTCGACTGGCTGAGATCGACGTAGAGCTGATCGATCTGCTGGATCGTCGCGAGGAGCGTCGCCTGTCCGGCCTGGACGTAGGCGCCCTCGGTCACGGCGGAGCGGCCGATGCGGCCCGACACCGGCGCGTTCACGGTCGTGTAGCCGAGGTTGATGCGCGCGGTGTCGACGGAGGCGCGCCCGGCGGCGACGTCCGCCTCCGACGCCTTCAGCGCGGCGATCGCGTTGTCGTACTCCTGCTTGCTCACCGCGTTCGCCTGGACGAGGTCGGTGAAGCGCTGCGCCTGCATCCGCGCCGCGGCGACGTTCGCCTCCGCGCGGGCGAGCGTCGCCTTCGCGCTCTCGAGCGCCGCCTGGTAGGGCGCCGGATCGATCTGGAACAACACCTGGCCGGCCTTGACGTCGCTGCCCTCCACGAACGAGCGCTTCAGCACGATGCCGTTCACGCGCGCCCGGACCTCGGCGACCCGGAACGCCGAGGTGCGGCCCGGCAGCTCGCGCGTGAGGGTGACCGACGTCGGGGCGAGCGTGACGACGCCCACCTCCACGGGACCCGTCGGTCCGGCCGGTGCTGCCTGCTTCTTGTTGCAGGCGACGCCGGCGGACGCCAGCGCAGCGAGTGCGAACGCCAACGCGACGCGAACGGCGTGCGCACGCCGGCGCGCGGCGGCGGTGATGCTCGAGAGCTGGTTGTTCATTGTCGTGGTCAGTGACGCCGGCTGTGGGGGGAGGGCCGGCGCCCAGGAATACCTACTGGTCCGGTGGTTGACAGTCAAGACTGTACCGTTCAGTTTAGATGGCGACGATGCCTCGACTTGCCAAGACCGTGGAGCTCTCCGGCAGCAAGCGTCGCCAGATCCTCGCTGGCGCGCGCGATGCCTTCGCCGAGCTCGGCTTCGAGAGGGCGAGCGTGGACCTGATCGCCGCGCGCGCAGGCGTGTCGAAGGCGACCGTCTACAATCACTTCCGCGACAAGGGCGCGCTGTTCGTCGCCTGCTTCTCCGAGGAGTCGGATGCGATGCGCGAGGAGCTGCGCGCGTCGCTGGGCGATCCCGCCGGCGACATCGACGTCGCGCTGCAGCGCCTCGGCGAGAAGCTCATCGCGGTGCTCGTTTCACCGCCCGTGCTCTCGCTGTATCGCCACACGATCGCGGAGGTCGCGCGCTTCCCCGAGATCGGCAAGACGCTGTTCGAACGCGGCCCCGAGATCATCTACGAGATCGTGGCCGTGTACCTGCGGCGCTGGCACGACAAGGGCGCGCTGCTCATCGACGATCCGCGCTCCGCCGCGGTGCAGTTCACGATGCTGTGCCAGGCGGACGTCGTGCCGCGCGCGCACCTCGGCGTCGAGAGGCCGTCGAAGGAAGCGACGCGCGAGGCGGTGCGTCGGGCGGTGCGCACCTTCCTGCGCGCCTACGGCCGCTGAGTGCTGCGAACGCACGATCGCTGCCCGCGACGCGCTCCTGCGTCTCGCCGAACCCGCCGCCGAAGAAAGGCGCCGCAGCCGGAGGAGAGAGGGGCTGCGGGGGGCTGCCCACCTGCTGCACTCCGGCGCGGCGCGATTTCGACGCTATCACGTACCCACCGTTGAGGGCAGAAACCCTCGCGGTCACCAGCCGCCCGAGCGACGTGCGCATCGCTCGCACACCGGGCCATCATGCGTGCGGAGGCTCTCCACCGTAGCTGGCCGGCGGCCGCGATTCTCCCGGGTCGGGTGGGCGCGTGTGCGCGACCCCGCCGGGCTCCGCGTTCGAGGTCTGCGCCGGCCGCGGATCGCCGCGCCGTTTCGCCTCCCGGCGCAGCCGCCACGCTCGCCACATGAGCGCAGCCGAGAGCCACAGGCTCAGGACGGCGATCGGGAAGGCGGCGACACGTGGCCACGCGAGCGACACGATCGCGATCGCGAACAGCACCAGTCCGCCCAGCCCGAGGAGCTTCGCCTCGGCGGGGCCGAGCACGCGGTACCCGCCGATCGCGGCGCCGACGGCGTGACCGATTCGCAGCGCGCCGGCGGCGGCGAGCCCGGAGCGAGCGCGCCGCTCGCCGTGATCGGGGAGCGGGCGCGGTCTCGGGGGAGGACGCCGCACCGGCGCTGGCCGGCGCCGGGGTGACAGCACGATCTCGGTCGCGTTGTCGAGGTCGGCGAGGAACGAGTCCTCCATGTCGTGCGCGAAGCCCGCGTCCTCGACCGCGACGTCGAGCTCGTGGTTCCCGAGCCAGCTCGCGACGTTGAGGTTCGAGGAGCCCACCCGCGACCAGCGGCCATCGGCGACCGAGGTCTTCGCGTGGAGCATGGGCCCGTTCCACTCCCACACGCGGACGCCGCTCTCGAGCAGCGGCCGGTACCCTGCGCGCCCGATCGCCTTCACGAGCGGCACGTCGGTCTCGCCCGGCACGAGGAAGCGAACGTCGACGCCGTCGCGCGCCGCGGCGCGGAGCGCCTGCACGTAGGCGGCGGTCCCGACGAAGTACGCGTCCGTGAGCCAGAGCGTGCGGCGCGCGAGCGCGGCGATGAGGTGGTCGAGCCGGTAGACGCCCGCTGTGCTCGGCGCGGTCGCGATGACGCGCAGCGTGACGTCCCCCTCGTTCGGGATCATCTCCGCGGTCGGCAGGTCGTCCGACGTGACGATCCCGCCCGCTTCGGCCCAGGTCTGCGCGAAGGCGCGTCCGAGGTCGGACACCGCCGGACCCCGCACCTCGACGCCGGTGTCGCGCCACGGCTGCCGCCCGACCGCGGGATCCCCGACCCAGCGCTGCGCGATGCAGATGCCGGTGACGAATCCGACGGTGCCGTCGACGACGAGGCTCTTCCTGTGGTTCCGCACCACCCAGCCCAGCGGGCTCTCGATGCGCGGCGGATTGAAGCAGCGCACCTCGGCGCCGGCTGCCGCGACCGGCTGCAGCACCCGCCGCGTGCGCTCACCGACCGCGCCGAACCAGTCGTAGAGCACGCGGACGCGGACGCCGGACCGCGCCTTCGACGCGAGCATGGCCGCGAACTCCCGGCCCAGCGGGTCGTCGGCGAAGATGTACTGCTCGAAGAAGATGCTGCGCTGCGCCGACTCGATCGCGCCGAGCCAAGCCGGGAAGTTCTCGGTCGCGTCCCGCAGCAGGCGCACGCGGTTGCCCGCGACGAGGGGAGAGCCAGCGGCGCGCGAGAACGCGTGCTCGGCGAACCCGCGCAGCGGATCGCGTGCTTGCTCGAGGTCGCGCGCGGTGCGCATGGAAGCAAGGGTCGAGCGCCCGAACGCGCCGCGCAAGCGAAACCTGCGCTCCACCCGGGGCGCCGAGCCGCGATCGCGACCCCCTCGACGGCGACCTCGGAGACGCCGCCTCGTTCCGCACCGTTCGACCGACGACCGCGTGGCTCGCGGCTGCTCACGGTCCCGGCGTTCGCCGGTCGTCCGCTGGGTCGGGCGCGTCGAGGACCGTCGTACGCCAGCGCAGCCGGATCGACAGCATGCGGGTCGCGAACGTCGCCGCGATCGCGATCACCGCGGCGCGGTCCGCCGGGACGTGCATCCCCGCCGCCACCAGGACGAACGCGACGACTCCCGCGAGCGACGCGAGCGCGTAGAAGTCGCCGGGCTTGAACAGGAGCGGCTCCTCTCGCGAGAGCACGTCGCGCAGCAGGCTGCCGCCGACGGCGTTCGCGACGCCGATGAGCACCGCCGCGAGCACCGGCAGCCCCGCGACGAGCGACTTCTGGGCGCCGACGACGCCGTAGATCCCGAGCGCGGCGGCGTCCGCGACGGAGATGATCAGCCGGAGGCGGTGGAAGTGGCGGCCGAAGAACGTGCCGGCGGTCCCTCCGGCGATCACCGCGACGAGGTAGCGGCCGTCCACGAGGATGGCGGGAGTGCCCTGCTGAAGCAGCGTGTCGCGGATGAGCGCGCCGCCGAGCCCGGTGACGAACGCGAGGACGATGATCCCGACGATGTCGTAGCCCTTGCGGACGGCCGCCAGCGCGCCGGTGGCGGCGAACAGGAACGTCGCCGCGAGGTCGAACGCGATGTGGAGGTGGAACTCGCCTGTGAGCACCGGTCGGGACAAACCCCAGAGCGGCGACGGATGTCAACGTACGGGTTGCGCGGCTGTCCGGGGGCATCCCGCCCGGGATCCGCGCGCGACCGTCTGCGGCTGCTAAGGTCCACCGCGTGAACTGGACGAGATTCGTCGTGCGCGCCTCCATCCTGGGCGCGATCGTCACCGCGGTCGCGGTGTTCTTCGCGGTCGGCTTCCGCAAGGCGCCTGCCGCCGGCGCCGACGTCGAGCGCGTGCCCGAGGCGGTCCAGACGCGCTGAGCCGCGTCCTCGAGCATCGTCGGCGCGGGAATTCGTGCCCGCCTCGGGGGCCGGCGTCTGTTAAGTACGTCCCATGCGAGTCGCCTATCTCGGGCCCCCTGGGACGTTCAGCGAAGAGGCCGTCGCGCGGTGCACGCTCGTCGACGGGTTCGAGCGGGCGGATTTCCCGAGCATCCCAGAGGTCTTCGAGGCGCTCGCGCGAGGCGAAGCCGAGCACGCGCTCCTCCCGATCGAGAACTCGCTCGAGGGGAGCATCGCCGCGACGCTCGACCTGCTCGTCCACCGGCCCGGGTTCCGGATCCGCGCCGAGGTGCTGCTCCCGGTCCGGCAGAACCTCCTCGCGAACGCGGGGGCGACGCTCGCCGACATCCGCAAGGTCCTGTCGCATCCGCAGCCGCTCGGGCAGTGCGCGGGCTGGCTGCGCGCGAACCTCCCCGGCGTGCCGCTCGAGGCGACGCTCTCGACGGCGGACGCGGCGCGGCAGGCCGTCGGCAAGCGCGACCACGCGGCGATCGGCGCGCGCGCCTCGGCCGCGCGCTACGGGCTCGAGATCCTGGAGGAGGACATCCAGGACGGCGACGAGAACGTGACGAGGTTCGTGCTCCTCGGACGCGAGGACGGTAAGCCGACCGGGCGCGACCGCACGAGCATCGCGTTCACGCTCGACCGCGATCGGCCCGGCGGCCTCTACGAGGTCATCGGGGAGTTCGCGCGGCGGCAGATCAACCTGTCGAAGATAGAGAGCCGCCCCAACAAGCGCGCGCTCGGGCACTACGTGTTCTACATCGACTTCGAGGGGCACCGGTCGGAGCCGCGCTGCGCCGAGGCGCTCGCGGGCGTGCTGGAGCGCGTGCACGCGCTGCACCTGCTGGGCTCCTACGCCCGCGCCGCGTGACGTTCATCACGCACGGTGACGTTCACGCAGCGCCA
>DASSQI010000045.1:0-2701 GCA_035702585.1 Anaeromyxobacteraceae bacterium | reverse complement strand
GAGCCGGTGCACGAGCCCGCGCGGCACGTACAGGTAGTCGTCCTGCTCGAACCGCAGGTCGCCGAGGGTGGAGCGCAGGAGCCCGCCGCCCTCCATCACGAAGTAGAGGTCGTCGCCGTCGCCGTTCGAGAAATAGACCGGGTCCGCCTCGGTGGGCTGTACGAACGAGACGACGACGTCGCGGTTGAACAGGAGCGGGACGCGGGCGTTGACGGGCGGGCCGGCGCGACCCGCGAGCTCCTGGGTCCGGTAGTGGCGCTTCGCGAGCGGGCGCGGCGGCGCCGCGACCGGCGGGGACCACCCGTGGTCGGCGCGCGCCGCGTGCTGCGCGTGCGGCCGGTTCCGGTGGTACAGCAGCGTGTAGGGCCCCTCGAACCCCTCGGTCGTGTAGGCCTCCTCGTGGAGGAGCCGCCCCTCGGCGTCGCGGAACGCGAGGTGGTGCTTGCGGGGCACCTCCCCCTGCACGACGCGGTCGAGCATCTACGCCCGCCCCGTGGACTGCTGGTCGCGCTCGATGCTCTCGAACAGCGCGCGGAAGTTGCCGGCGCCGAAGCCCTTGTCGCCCTTCCGCTGGATGATCTCGAAGAAGAACGGGCCCGCCTCCGGGTCCTTCCAGAGCCCCGCCGCGTCCTTGAGGAAGATCTGGAGCAGGTACGAGCCCGGCGCGGCGCCGTCGACCAGGATCTCCAGCTCGCGGAGCGTCGCCACCTCCTCCTGGATCTGGCCGACGCCGATCTCCTTCAGCCGCGAGGGGAGCGCGTCGTAGTAGGTGCCGGGCGTGGGCATGAACTCCACCCCCTTCGCGCGCATCGCGCGCACCGCGGAGACGATGTCACCGACCGTCAACGCGGCGTGCTGCACGCCGTCGCCGCGCTGGTCCTCGTGGAAGATGTTGATCTGCGACGACTTGAAGGCGGGCCGCCACGGCTCGTTGTTCGCGAACTTCACGCCGCTCTTCGGGTCCCGCATCACGACCGACCGGAGCCCCGAGCCCTTCCTCATCATCGCCTGGCGCCGCGCCTCGCTCGCGGTCGCGTCGGCGGTGTGGAACTGCACCTCCCAGAACTCCTCGAACCCGAGCACGTGCTCCATCCACAGGAGCGCCGGCTTCATCGTCTCGAAGTTGGAGGTGACGTGGTCGATCTCGCCGAACCCGAAGGAGTTCCCGCCGGTCGCGTCCGCGATCCGCTGCATCCCGGGGTAGAGCGCGTCGCCGCGCCGCTCGACGAAGCGGAAGGTCGTGTCGCCGAACGGCGTCGTGACGTTGAACGTGCGCACGCCGTCGCGCTCCTCCACGTCGGTGACCGGCGTCCCGCCGCGCTCCTCCAGGAGCCGGAAGGTGCGCGCGCAGTCCTCCACCTCGAACACGAGCGAGCCGACGCCCTCGGGGTGCTTCCGGAGCCAGCGCCACGCGCGGCCGCCTTCGCCCGACGGCGCCGAGCACACGATCCGGACCTTCCCCGCCTCGAACACCGCCGAGCGCTGGCGGCCGTCCCGCTCCAGCTCGGGCGAGGAGCGCGCGATCTCCGCGAAGTCGAGGGTGTCGCGGTAGAAGCGGCGCGCCCGGTCGAGGTCGCGCACGTAGTAGTGCAGCGCCTCCAGGCGGACGATGCCGATGGGCTCGAGGCTCGCCATGATCCTTACCTCCGCTGCTCCGGCGGTGGCGCGTCGGGCTGCGCGTCGGGGGCCGCGCGCGCGAAGGCCGGCAGCTCCGCGCAGGCGCGCTCGACGCGGAGCAGGGTGGGGAAGGCCTCGACGTCGATCCCGAAGCGGCGGGCGCCGTAGAGCTGCGGGACGAGGTAGGCGTCGGCGACCGTCGGCGCGTCGCCGTGGCAGAACCGGCCGGCGCCGTCGGCCACCGCGCGCTCGAGCGCCGCCATCCCGTCGCCCACCCACTTGTGGACCCAGTCGCGCTCGAGCCCCGCCTGGCGCGCCTTCAGCCACTGCTGCGGCGCCGAGTTCTGGAACGGCTGGATCCCGGAGTTCACGTGCTCGGCGAGCATCCGGACCCGCGCGCGGGCGTAGCCGTCCCGCGGGAGCAGCGGCCGCTCCGGGAACCGCTCCTCGAGCCACTCCAGGATCGCCATCGACTGCGCGAGGTGCCGGACGCGCCCGTCCTCCTCCACCTCGAGCACCGGCACCTGCCGCATCGGGTTGCGCGTCGAGTGCGGGTCGGCGAACTGCTCGCCGGCGCGGAGATCCACCGGGCAGTACTCGAACGGCAGCTCCTTCCAGTGGAGCCCGATCCGCACGCGCCACGCCGACGACGACCGCCAGTAGGAGTGCAGCGCGAGCCTCATCGGCGAACCTCCTGCAGCTCGACGGCCTGGTCGATGGTGCCGAAGACGTTCCGCCCGGCGCCGTCGCGCATCTCGATCTGCACGCGGTCGCCGGCGGCGAGGAACGGGGTCGTCGCCCGCCCGGTCTCGATGGTCTCGATCGTCCGCCGCTCGGCGAGGCACGAGACGCCGCGCGCCGGGTCCGCGTTCGAGACGGTGCCCGAGCCGAGGATCGTCCCCGCCGCGAACGCGCGCGTCCGCGCGACGTGCTCGAGGAGCTGGAAGAACGAGAAGTGCATCTCCGCGGCGTCGCAGTCGCCGAGCAGCGCGCCGTTCAGCCGGACCGTGAGCCGCAGGTGCACGCGGCCGTCGCGCCACGCCGGCCCGAGCTCGTCGGGCGTGGCGGCGAACGGCGAGAACGC
>DASSQI010000044.1:0-8002 GCA_035702585.1 Anaeromyxobacteraceae bacterium | reverse complement strand
GCCGCGTCAGCGCCAGCGCCAGCGCCGTCGACGCTCGAGTCAGCGCCAGACGGGGAGCGTCGCCTGCGCGGTCAGGACGCCGTCCGTGATGGTGACGCGCAGGTTGCCTGGATCGGGCATCGGCACGCACTGCTGGACGTTCCCGCCGCCGGTCAGGTGCAGGCCCACCGCGCACTCGACGCCGCGGCACCCGCTCGCCGATCTGCGCGAGAGGACGAGCTCCGGCGAGGTGTTCTCGTAGGTCACGTCGAGCGGGTCGCCGTCGGGGTCGCCCACCCCCGAGAAGCTGCCGTTGCCGTCCTGGTACAGGCGAGGCCACGCGCCGCACTCGTCCTCGTAGTCGTCCCACCAGCAGCACGCGCCCTGGGTGTACGAACTGTTCAGCGCCGCACCCGACCCGGTGAAGCGCGGCGGCTGGTTCGTCACCTCGAGCTTCGCGGTGGCGCGGACCGAGTGCGCCCACGGGTCCTGCACCGTCACGTCGAGCACGTGCGACCGCACGAGCGTCGAGAGCGCCGCCACGGTGCTCAGCGGGACCTCGCACGTGAGGCCGAGCGTCGGCCCCGAGAGCGCGATCGCGGAGCAGCCCGCCGGGATGAGCTCGAAGACGCTGCCCGGCAGGATGGGGTCGCCGTCGTCGTCCACGTAGTCCGAGAGCGTCGTCGACGCGGTGTAGACGCGGCGGACCGCGTCGTAGGTGTGGGGCACGGTCGCGAGGCTGCGCGCCACCGCGATGCGAGGCGCGCGATTCTGGACCAGGATCGGCACCGCGAGGCGCACCGGTGCGCCGTTGCCGTCGTCGGCCTCGACCACGGCGCGACGGGTGACCTCGTCGCCGATGAGGTGCTGCGGCTCGCTCGACGGGATGCGGATCGCGAACGATCCGTCGGGCTCGATCGAGATGCCGTGCCCGCCGTCGCCGGTCGCCTCCGCCGTGAAGCGCACCGAGACCGGATCGCCGTCGGGATCCACGAACGCGGCCGCGACGCTCCCCTCCGCGCGGTAGGACCCGTCGGCGGGATCGTGCACGTGGTGGACGGCGACCTCGCCGAGCGGCTGCGACAGCACCGGCGCGCGGTTCGCGATGGTGACCTTCTGCTCGCCCACCGCGCTGCGGCCGTCCGCGTCGGTCGCGACGATCCTGAACGTCCACGTGCCGGAGATCGGGCCGCTGGTTCGCAGCGCGACGGTCGGCGCAGCCGCGGCCCGGTCGGAGAACGTGAGCGACGGCGGCGCCGGGCTCCCGTCCGGCTGCGTCGCGGTCCAGCGCTGGGCGAGCTCACCGCGACCTCCGGCCGCGATCGACGAGAGCGCGAAGGAGGTCGCGCCGGCCTCGCCGAGCGGCGTGCACACGAGCGGCGTCCCCTCGCAGCGGTGATCGAGCGTGAGCGCGGCGCCGGTGCGCACCACCGGCGCGGCGACCTCGTCGGCGGCGACGTTCAGGACGAGCGCGGCGGGCGCGCTCTCGACGCCTGTGGAGTCCGTGACCGCCACCTCGACGCGGAACTCGCCGGTGCACGGGAACAGCACCCGGTAGGCGGCGGCGTTCGCCTCGACGACGGACGGATCGCACGCCGCGCTCACGCGCTGCGTGCGCCAGGCGAACGCGACGACGCGGTCCTCGGCGTCGGGGTCTGCGCTCGCGCTCGCGTCGAACGCGAGCACGCGGTTCACGCGAGGAGCGTCGGTGGCGAGCGCGGCGATGCGGGCCACCGGCGGCGCGCTCCGGACACAGGAGCCCGCGCGGCAGAACGCGTCGGCGGCGCATTGGGAGCGCTCCGTGCACGCGAGCGGCTCGGGTGGGCTCGCGCCCGAGCAGGCCGCGAGCACGACGGCGACGAGCGCGGCGGCGCCGAGGGGTGGGACGCACGGTAGGACGCGGTGGGACGGTGACATGGCGATGCTCCTGGGTCGACGTCGAGGGGGAGGGTGCGGCTCGTTCACTTCCGGTGATGAACACCGATCGTGAAGGTCCGCCGTCTACGCGATCGCGACGCCGGGTCACAAGATGGCGCGGCGCACTCACGGCTCGCACTCGGAGTGGGTCACGGCGCTACGTCGCGCGGAACCCGGGACGGTGCGCGGCCACTCACCAGGATCGTGGGATTCGATCCTTCGCGTCGATCGGCGCAGGCTGCACGGACCTTCACGCACAGTGACGCCGTGCGTCGAGCCTCACCACCCCGGACCCACGGACTCGCCATGCTCCACGCCCTCCTCGCCGCCGCGCTCGCCTCCGCCCCGAGCGCTCCCGAAGCGCCGATAGCCGTCATCGCGCTCGACGCCGCGAGCACGCCAGCCGCCGAGCTCGTCGAGATGACGCACCAGCTCCGCGCGGCCTGCCGCGAGCGCGCGCCGGCGGTCCAGGACGTCCGCGACATGCGGGCGCGGCTGCTCGGCGATCGCGCGTCGAGCTCGCTCGCGGAGCTGGAGCGCGCCTTCGCGGGCGCGCTGCTCACCGAGGCGCACGGGGACGCCGCCGCAGCCGCGCGAACGCTGCGGGGGATCGTCGCCGAGCTGGAGCTCGGCCCAGAGAGCACGGACGCGTTCGGCCTCTGGACGCGAGCGCAGCTCCGCCTCGCGCACGCGGAGCTCGCCAACGGCCGCGCCCGCGAGTACCGCGACGCGCTCGAGCGGCTCGCCGACGTGAACCCCGCCGTCCGCGCGGATCCCGACCAGTACTCGCCCAGCTTCCGGCGCGAGCTCGACGCTGCCCGGGCGCGGGTCGCGGCGCGGCCGCGTCACGCGTTGCGGATCTCGGCGGCGCTGCCTGGCGCCCCGGGCCACGCGAACGAGGCGGGACAGGCGAAGGCGTCGTCGGAGCCGGTCGCGGTCTTCGTGGACGGCCGCCCCGTGGGCGCCGCACCGGCCGCGCTGAGCGTGAGCGGCGGCAAGCACCGCGTCGGCGCGGCGAAGGGGAGCCTGCGCGTGCCGACCGTCACCGTCGAGGTCGGGCCCGACGACGTGGACGTCGCGCTCGACGTCGCGCTCGCGGCGGCCGTCGACGTGAACGCCGGCCCCGCACTCGCGCTCGCAGCGACCGGGCGCGAGACCGCCATCGTCAAGCTCGGCGCGTGGCTCGACGCCGCGCGCGTGCTCACGACGAGCGTCGCCGTGGACTCCGGCGTCACGTTCCTCGTGGGCGCGCTCTACGACGTGCAGCGCGGGTCGCTCCTGCGCGAAGGACGCGTGCGCACGTCGGCCGGGCTCGCCGCGCCCGAGCACCTCGCGGCGCTGTCGAGCTTCCTGCTCACCGGCCAGCCGTCGGCGGCGGTGCTCACGGCGGCGCCACCGGGGGCGCGGCGGACGCTCGACCTCTCCGCCACCGTCGCTGCACCGGACCGTCGAAGCTGGATGCGCCCTGCCGCGCTCGGGTCCGCCGCCGTCGCGCTCGGGGCCGGCGCCCTCACCGTCCACCAGCTCTTCGCGGCGCGCAGCGCAGCGGCGGACGCGGAGGCGATGATCCGGGCCGACGGCACCATCGTGGGCGACTCCGCCGTGTACGCGCGCCACCGCGACGCAGCGAGCGCGGCGCGCAGGAACGTGTGGATCGGCGCGACGGGGACGGCGGTCTTCGCCGCCGCGGCGGGCGCGCTCGGATACCTGTCCTGGGAGCGCGGCGCGCCGGTGGTGAGGTTCTGAGAGGAGCGGCCGGGTCCGCGGGGGCAGCGAGACGGAGAGCCGCCGTCGCCGCCGAGGCGTGCCTACGGCGTCGCCGCGGGGTGGGGCTCCGCTGGCCCGATCGCTCCCGCGGATGCCGCGGCGTCGCCGCTCGCGTGAGCGCCGCTCTCCCGCTCCTCGGCCTTCAGCGCCGCGCGCTTCGCCTCGGTCGCGGCCAGGACCACCGCCGCCTCGAGCCGCTGCTCGAGCTCCGGCCCGAAGTACGTCCGCGGCGTCTCTCCCGCGGCCCGCTCCATCTGCTCGGGGGTCTCCACATAGCCGAGGTAGTCGCCGGCGAGCGAGACGATCTCGGTGCCGGCGCCGATGCGGTCGCGCCAGTGCTGGCCGATCGAGGCGACCGGCTCGGCGGGCACCGCGATGAGGGTGAGCTCGCCGAGGCGAAGCGCGGTCACCTCGGCGCGATCGGGGAAGAGGTCGTACAGGAGGTTTCGCGTCACGCGCCGGAAGAGCGGCGGAGACGCTCCGAGCGCGGGCGGAGGGAGCACCGCGCGGGCGATCGCGACCGCGAGCTGGGGCGTCGCATCGGGCTCGCCGTGGCGGATCGTGGCGAGCTCGGCGGCGACGCGCTTCGCGTAGGCCTCGGGGTCGCGCTCCCTCCCCTTCGGCGTCCGGGTGCTCTGATCGCCGGAGGCGCCCTGGAAGAACAGGAGCGGCGTCCTGCTCGAGCTCGCGAGCGCACCGGGCCAGTCGCCCGACAGCTTCACGTTCCGCGAGCCGAGCATCGTCGGGTGCGAAGGGAACACGACGACGCGCGCGAGGTCCTCGCCGGACTGGCCGATGATCCTGAGCGACACGAGGCGCGCGTCCACCTCGCCACCGGCCCGGTTTCGCACGAGGCGCGCCGCCTGCGTCTGCCCGATCGCGAGCGCGGCCGGCTGCCGCGCGCCGACCGCGTCGCGGACCGCCTGCGCGACGCGCTCCGCGAGGTGCTCGAGCCGGGCGTGGTCGTAAGGACCGAGCGCGACGCGCTGCGCAAGAGGATCGCGCCACCAGCCGCCCGGGCCTGCGTGCGTGTGGGTGGCCGCGAGGATCAGGTGGTCGAGCTCGAGGTCGCGCAGGCGAGCCTTGACCTCGCGCGTCAGCTCCGACGTGACGAGGAGCACCTCCACCGACGCGATCGCGACGCGAGCGCCGGGCTCGCCGAGATAGAGCGCCCGGACCATCACCGGCTCGCGCTCCCCCTCGCTGTGCCAGTCGAGCCGAGGGAATCCCGCGATCGGCGTACCGGGGAGCGGCTGTAGCGCCACCGAGGCGACGCCGGCCTCGAGCTGCCCCGTCCCCGCGGCGACGAGCGTGATCCTGGCCGGCCCGCTTCGCGCAGTGGGCCTCCAGGCGAGCGAGCCCACCGCGATCGCAGCGCCGGCGAGCAGGATGAGCGCGGCTCCGGTGGCGAGAAGCTTTCTCAAGGCCCGATCGTTATACTGCGCGACTCCATGGGGTACGACGCGGTCTTCGACAAGATGAAGGACGAGTGCGGCGTCTTCGGGCTCTGGGCGCTTGGCCAGAGCGACGAGGCGGCGAACTTCACCTACCTCGGGCTGCACGCGCTGCAGCACCGCGGGCAGGAATCGGCCGGCATCGTATCGACCGACGGCGAGACGCTCCATGCCCATCGCGGGATGGGCCTCGTGGGCGACATCTTCACGGCGGAGGTCCTGTCGCGGCTGCCCGGCGGGGCGGCGATCGGTCACGTCCGCTACTCGACCGCCGGGGCGAGCCACCTCAAGAACGCGCAGCCGATCGCCGTGCAGTACGGCGGTGGGCCGGTCGCGGTCGCCCACAACGGCAACCTCGTCGACGCCGAGTCGCTGCGCTCCGAGCTCGAGGCGCAGGGCTCGATCTTCCAGACCACGAGCGACACCGAGGTCATCCTCCACCTGATGGCGCGCTCGCGCGCGGCTGCGGGCAGCGGGCGGCCGGGCTCGGCGGAGCAGCTCGTCCCCTCGATCCGCAACGCGCTCGCGCAGGTCCACGGCGCGTACTCCCTCGTCTTCCTGACGCCCGCGGTGATGATCGGCGTGCGCGATCCGCTCGGCTTCAGGCCGCTCGTCCTCGGGCGCCTGAAGGACAGCTGGGTGATGGCGAGCGAGACGACGGCGCTCGACCTCATCGAGGCGGAGTACGTCCGCGAGGTCGAGCCGGGCGAGATCGTGATCGTCGACTCGAGCGGGCTCCGCAGCGAGAAGCTCGCGGTCGATCCGGCGCTGCCGCGGCGGCTCGGGCGCTGCATCTTCGAGCACATCTACTTCGCGCGGCCGGACTCGATCCTGTTCGGCCGCCAGGTGAACGACGCGCGCATGGCGTTCGGCGCGCAGCTCGCGAAGGACCACGCCGTCGCCGCCGACGTCGTGATCCCGGTCCCCGACTCGGGCGTCCCCGCGGCCATCGGCTACGGCCGCAAGAGCGGCATCCCGTTCGCGATGGGGCTCGTGCGGAGCCACTACGTCGGCCGCACGTTCATCGAGCCGCAGTCGTCGATCCGCCACTTCGGCGTGAAGCTGAAGCTGAACGCGGTCCGCAGCGCGATCGAGGGGAAGCGCGTGGTGGTGGTGGACGACTCGATCGTGCGCGGCACGACGAGCCGCAAGATCGTGAAGATGATCCGGAGCGCGGGCGCGAAGGAGGTCCACCTCCGCATCAGCTCGCCGCCGACCGCGTGGCCCTGCTACTACGGGATCGACACGCCGACGCGGCAGGAGCTCATCGCGTCGACGCACTCGATCGACGAGATCGGCAAGTACGTCACCGCCGACACGATCGGCTACCTCTCGCTGCCGGGTCTGTACGCGGCGCTCGGCGAGGATCGCGAGGGGTACTGCGACGCCTGCTTCTCCGGCGAGTACCTCCTGCAGTTCCCGCGTCAGCGCCCCGCGCCGCTGCGCCTCGTGGGAGCGTAGCGCCGAGCAGCTCCCGCCGCGAATCCTGGCGGGAACGTTTCGCAAGCCATAAGGTCTCTGGCGCATGGCGCCGTCGTCGTTCCGCATCGCGGACGGGAGCGTCCACGTCTACCGCCTGTTCGACGTCGGTGACGCGGTGGACCTCGTCGCCGCCGAGCGCAACGTCGCGACGTCGTCTCGCCTGCGGCTCGAGGGGACGCAGAGCGGCGCCGCGATCGAGATCCCGCGCCCGCCGCTCCACGTCCACCTCGGCCGCCGCACGCTGCCCCTCGCCTCGGGCCCGCGTGACGTCGAGGCCCGCGCGCGCGTCTACGACTACGGCGTCGTGAGCATCCACTTTCGGCTCGAGCTCGCGCCCGGCACGCCGCTCGACTCGCTCGTGCCGCTCTCCGACGAGCTCGCAGCGACGCCGACGCCGCGCATCGACGCGCTCGCGAGGCGCGAGGCGCAGGAGCTCGCCGCCGCGCTCGGCGCGGCGCTGGAGCGTCCGCACGAGTGGGACGGCTTCGAGACGTACCAGGTGATCTTCGTGCGCGCGATGGAGGAGGCCTGCGACGCGCGCGCCCTGCTCACGGAGGCTCCGCTCGCCGAGCTCGTGCTCGGCGAGACGAGCGCGGTGCCGCTGTCGGAGGGCGAGCGCGCCGACGTGCTCCACAGCCGCTTCAGCTACCTCGCCGACGACCTCGCGGTCGTCGACTGGAACTGCGCGATCGTGGTCGAGCCCTCCGCCGTCTTCGACATCCCCGACCTGCTCGAGTTCGCGACGGCGCAGCTCCTCGAGCTCCGCTACTACGACGCGCTGCTCGACCGCGAGCTTCACCAGATCTACGACGAGCTCGAGCGCGGGCACGCGTCGAGGAACCCGTTCACGAGCCGCCACGCGCGCCTGCGCAACCGCACCGCCGCGCTGCTCGTCGAGCTGAACGAGATGACCGAGCGGCTCGAGAACGCGGTGAAGATCATCGGCGACTTCTACCTCGCGCGCGTGTACCAGGGCGCCGTCCGGCGCTTCAGGCTGCCGGCGTGGCAGGACGCCGTCCTGCGCAAGCAGCGGCTGCTCGCGGGGGTGCACCAGCTGCTCAACGACGCGTCGGATACGCGCCGCGCCGAGCTCCTCGAGCTCACGATCATCCTGCTCATCCTCTGGGAGATCCTGTTCGCGCTGGTCAGGTGATGTGCGCGGGGCGCGACCCCTCCGTCACGGAACGCCCATTTTTCAGGCGGATCGTGCGTGAAGAAGGTTGACGCATTGATCTGGAAGCGATATCCCTGCCGACAGTTTTGCCCGCCGGACAGAGCGTCCGCGGAGCCAAGGAGGGATTCCCTAAATGACGCAGGCCCAGTTCTTCCAGGCGGTCGCCGAGGGCTCGCAGGTGTCGAAGGCCCAGGTGCGTGCGGTGTTCCAGGCAGTCGAGGAGATCGTG
>DASSQI010000043.1:0-6976 GCA_035702585.1 Anaeromyxobacteraceae bacterium | reverse complement strand
TCGTCCGTGATGATGTTCAGGTTCTGGTAGATCGCGTCGGCCGATCCCTCGAACCACTTCGGCCCGACGCGCATCTGCGCCGGGACGATCTCGACGTACTGGTCGAGGAGCGACGTGAGCCGCCACCCGCGCTGCACGTGCGTGTTGAGCGACTCGGACTTGTACTGGACCAGGACCTTCATCTTGAGGAGGCCCGAGTTCGCGAAGTTCGAGAGGACGAAGTCGATGATGCGGTAGCGGCCGCCGAACGGCACCGCCGGCTTCGCGCGCTCCCGCGTGAGGGGGTCGAGCCGCCGTCCCTCGCCCCCGGCGAGGATCATCGCGAGCAGTTTCGCCATCGAGAAAGGCCTCCCTGTTGCGCGCCCTGGCGGCGCGCGCGGCGCTCAGGCGCCGACGCCGATCTTTCCGAAGTCTGCACCCACAGATATAAGCAGCCGCATCGTGAGTACCGCCCCCGCCCGCGCGCAGACTACCCTGGCCCCGGTCCCGGATCGCTGCTTCCTTTGCGGCAGCTCGCAGCTGACGCTTCGCTTCCCGGCGCGCGGCGATCGGCAGCCGGACGCACGCGCCTACGCGTGTACCAGCTTCGGGCATCGGAGCCACGGTCCCATCTGGGCGTGTGGCGAGTGCGGCGTCCTCGTACAGTGGCCCCGTCCGTCGGAGCACGAGCTCGTCAGCG
The DNA here is from genome assembly GCA_035702585.1 of Anaeromyxobacteraceae bacterium. Lineage (GTDB taxonomy): Bacteria > Myxococcota > Myxococcia > Myxococcales > Anaeromyxobacteraceae > DASSQI01. Next base: position 6,297 of record DASSQI010000043.1, on the reverse strand, counting down.
CGTACGCGGACGTCGAGGATCCGGTCTACCTCGCCGAGAAGGAGAACCGGTATCTCACCTTCCGTCGCGCGCTCCGCCTCCTCGGGCCGGTCGCCGGCCGCCGGCTGCTCGACGTCGGCGCCTACTGCGGCATCTTCGTCGACGTCGCGCGCGAGGCGGGGTTCAGGGCGGAGGGGCTCGAGCTGTCACGCTGGGCGGCGGCGCAGGCCCGGAGGCTCGGCCTGGTCATCCACGAGCAGACGCTCGCGGAACGGGCGGCCAGCGGAGAAGGCTACGACCTCATCACGATGTGGGACGTGGTGGAGCACCTCGCCGATCCGCGGCGGGAGCTCGCAGCGGCGCTCGCGCTGTTGCGAAAGGGCGGCCACCTCCACGTCTCCACGATCGACACGTCGAGCTTCGTCGCCCGGGCGCTGGGATCGCGGTGGCCGTGGCTCATGCACATGCACCTCTGCTACTTCGACCGTCAGAACCTCTCGGCGCTGCTCGAGTCGGTCGGGTTTCGCGTCGTCGAGCGGCGCCTCTACACGCACACCGTCTCCGCCGGCTACCTGCTGCGCAAGATCGCGGCGAGCTTCCCGGCCCTGGCGCCGCTCGTGCGCGTCGCGTCGCTGCTGATCCCGTCGCGCCTCGCCGTGCCGGTCAGTCTGGGCGACAACATGGTCATCACGGCCGAGAAGCCTTAGGCGCACGATCCTGGGCGATGCGGGCGGCCTCGCCTCAGGCTCCTGCGCCCTGGAGCTACAGCGCGCGGAGCGCCGGTGAGTGCGCTGCCTCGTGCGCAAGCAGCCACCGCTTCCGCGCGAGCCCGCCCGCGTAGCCGCCGAGACCGCCGCCAGACGCGACCACGCGGTGGCACGGCACCAGGATCGCGACCGGGTTCCGGCCGTTCGCCGCACCGACGGCGCGTGCCGCCGAGGGCTTGCCGATGCGGGCGGCGAGCTCGCCGTAAGTGATGGTCTCGCCGTACGGGATCGTGACGAGGGCGCTCCAGACCTCGAGGTCGAACGCGCTGCCGTGGAGATCGAGCGCGGGGAGGAGCGGCGCGCGTCCGGCGAAGTAGTCGGTCAGGGCCGCGCGCGCCGCCTCGAGGTGCTCCTGTGCGCGCGCGGTGACCGCGGGTCTCGCCCGGATGCCGGCGGGGTCGAGGAGCAGGCCGCACAGCCCTGTCTCCGTGACCTCGATGGAGAGAGGTCCGAGCGGCGAGCGGAAGTGGGCGAGCGCGGTCATCGGGCGCCAATTGTACAGGGTGACGCCGACGCCGCGGGCGTCTCGAAGGAGCAACCGGATGGCCGACGGAGCCCGAAGGCGGGCGGAACGAAGTCCCGCCCGCCAGCTACGGCTGGGCCGGTTGCCCGAAGTCGGTGCTCGGAATCTTCGCCCCGAGCTGGACCTCGAGGCGCTCCGCGATCCATCGGCGCACGTTCGCGAGGTGCTCGTCCTCCTCCGTGAGGCAGCGGGTGAACCGCTCGGCGAGGTCGTTCTTGCCGAGCGCCTCGGACATCGCGATGAGCATCTTCCAGCCGTCGTTGTCGGTGAGCTCCGCGGTGAGCAGCGCGTCGAGGCACTGCGTCAACGTCGTCCGCGGATCGGTCATCACCTGGAGGAGCCCCATCCCCTGCACCCCCGTCAGATCGGCGCAGGGGGTCATGACGGTCGGATCGGCGCCGAGCTGCTCGATCGCCTCCTTCACGGTCAGCATGTGCTCGAGCTCCTCGTCGCGATGACGCTTCAGCTCCTCGTACGTGAGAGTGCCCTTGTTCGTGGCCGCGGCCGTGACCTTCGGCAGGAGCGCGTCGTAGAGCCGGACGCCGCTGCGCTCGAACGCGAGCCGCTCACCCAGCTTGTCGAGGAACACCGTCGCCTTGTTGCCCTTCAGGGCCTCGACCGCGGTCTTCGTCGCGCCCTTCACGCTCGTCGGCGGCGGCATCGATCCGACGGGCGGCGCCTCCTGCGAGAGGAGCTCGCGGAAGTCGTTGATCGCGGTCGTGTCGGGGGCGCGGTTGGCGGTGCCCTCGCGAGCACCCTCGGCGGCGTCCGCGGCGCGCGTCGGCGCGGTGCCAACGCCGGTCCGGTTCATTCCGATGTCGGTCGGCTTCTTCTGCTTGGCCACGAGAGCCTCCTCAGTGGATGGCGTACGACGATTCGCCGGTGAGCTCGGTCCCCGGCCGCCAGGTGTAGTTGCTCGCGACGAGCTCGGTCGGAGAGCCCTCCGAGTTGAGCTGCTCGCGGTAGGCGATCGACGCGGCGGTGTCCGACAGCTCGCCGATCTTCGTGCCGTTCGCGCGGTAGTCGACCTCCTTGGCGAGCGTCGCGCGCACGAACTCGCGGTGGCTCTCGTACTTGATCGGATCCGGCAGCGTCGCGGGGAGCAGCTCCGACGCGTCGCGCTTCTCGAAGCGCTCGAACAGCTCTCGCACGTAGTGCAGATGCCCGAGCTCGTAGTCGAGGAACCGCTGCCAGATCTCCTTCACGCGGCGATCCGACTCGCTCTGCAGCGCGCTCCAGTACGTCCAGACCTCGGTGGCCTCGTGCATGAGCCACTTCTCGAGCCAGGTCTCGGTCGGATCGATGATGCACTCGTACTGCGTGACGTGCTGCTCCTCGATCGACGCGATCTCGGCGTAGAGAGCGCGCGCGACGGGATCGGCGAAGAGCGGCCCGATGTTCATGTAGTAGTCGTGGGTCTGCTGCTCGCCCGACATGAGCGCGAGCGAGTTCAATTTCGTGAGCGGGTGCGCGGTGCGCTTGTCGTAGTGCTCGCGGAGGTCGTCGGCCGGATCGCGGTGCTCGACGGCGGTGGGCCGCCCGGGGATCACGTCGGTGTAGCCCTGCAGGATGTTGTTCGCGTCCTTCCCCTCGAGGCGATCGAGCAGCGCCGAGTACCGGTACATGTGATCGAAGTCCTCGAGCAGGCCGAAGCGGAAGACCTGCGCGATGTACGGATCGGGCTCGTTCTGCGCGAGGTGCGCCGTCACCTCGATCGCCACCTGCTCGTAGCCGATGGTGGTCTCGATCGGAGACTGGTCGGCGGGATTGAGCCAGTTCACCAGCGTCTGCTGGTGCTCCTCGATGCGGCGAATCTTCGCGAGGTGCGGCTGCAGCTCCTTGTTCATGCGCGCGCAGGAGTGGCTGAACCGCTTCGCCTCCTCCTCGATCCCGTTCTGGAAGATCACGCGGACGCGCGTGAACGCGTCGTCGTCGAGCTTCGAGTACGGGATGCGGACGAGATCCTTCCAGGTGAACTTCTGGCGATCGAGCGAGACGCCTCGCTCCTTCGTGAGATCGAGACTCAAGGGGACACCTCCGTGTGCCGACAAGCTGCGGACGGCGCCGCGGCCGGGCAAACGGGAGCGTGGGCACGTCAGCCGGGCTGGAGCCGGAAGGTCAGCCCGGCCGCAGCCACTTCGCGATGACGCGCTTCTCGCCGGCGGCGAAGAAGGCGACCGTCACCTTGGCGTCGGGGCCCGGCCCCTCGCACGCGCGCACGATCCCCTCGCCGAGCGTCGCGTGGCGCACGCGCTGGCCCGGCGCGAAGCCGCGCGAGCTCTCGGGCCGCTGGTCGAAGTCGTACTCCACCGGCTCGTCGAGCTCGACGCGAGGCTGGCGCTCGGGCGCGGCGGAGCGGCGGTGGACGCGCGGCGGCATCGCCGTCGGCCTGGCGACGCGCTCGCGATCGCGCACGCGGCGCGCGACCGCCTCTCCGAACAGCTCCGGCGGGAGGTCCTGCAGGAAGCGCGACGGCTCGCTCTCGCGGAAAGCGGGCCCCATCTCGCCGAACGACATCCGCCGGCGGGCGAGCGAGAGCGTGAGCAGGCTCTTCGCGCGCGTCATGCCGACGTAGCAGAGGCGCCGCTCCTCGTCGAGGTCCTCGATCTGCGCGCCGTCGTCTGCCAGCGCCTTCCGCCGCCACGGGCGCTGGTACGGGAGGAGCCCCTCCTCCACCCCCGCCATGATCACCGACTCGAACTCCAGGCCCTTCGCCGCGTGCAGGGTCATGAGCGCGACGCGCCCCTCCGGCGTCTCCGCGTCGGCGTCGCCCAGGAGCGCGATCTGCTCGAGGAAGCGCGCGAGCGGCGGCGGCCTGGGCTCGTCCGGATCCCGCGGCGGCGGCTCCCCGAGCAGCGACTCGTCGAACTCGCGCGCGGCCGCGACGAGCTCCATGAGGTTCTCGGCGCGCTCCGCAGCCTCGTCGGTGCCGTCGGCCTGGAGCCGCGTGATCATCTCGCTCTTCTCGAGCGCGACCTGCACGGCGATGCCGGCGTCGAGCGCGGGCGTGGCGCGGTGCAGCTCGGCGACGAGGTCGCGAAACGCCGCGAGCGCCTTTCGCGCGCGCGGCCCGACGTCCGCGAGCTCCTCCACGCCGTCGAGCGCGTCGAAGAGCGACACCCCGCGCGCGGCCGCGTACGCCTGCAGGCGCTCGACGGTCTTCTCGCCGATGCCGCGCGCGGGCCGGTTCACGACGCGCAGGAGGTCGAGGTCGGAGCTGGGCGTGAGCGCGAGCCGCAGGTACGCGGCGGCGTCCTTCACTTCCGCGCGCTCGTAGAAGCTGGTCCCGCGCACGAGGACGTAGGGGACGCGCGCCGACCGCAGCGCCGCCTCGATCGGCCGCGACTGGGCGTTCGTGCGGAAGAGGACGGCGATCTCCTCCCAGGGAGCGCCGGCGCGGTGCATGACGTCGATCGCCACCGCGATGCGCTGGCCCTCCTCGTGCTCGTCCTGGGAGACGAGCATCGCGAGCGGCGCGCCGCCCTCGCGGCGGGTGAAGAGCTTCTTCTCGCGCCTGCGGCTGGCGCGCGAGATCACGGCGTAGGCGGCCTCGAGCACGTACGAGGTCGAGCGGTAGTTCTCCTCCAGCTTCACGACGGTGGTGCCGGGGAAGTCCTTGTCGAAGTCGAGGATGTTCGACACGTCGGCGCCGCGCCATCGGTAGATCGCCTGGTCGTCGTCGCCGACGACGCACACGTTCCGCCGCTGACCGGCGAGCAGCTTCACGAGCCGGTACTGCGCCGGGTTCGTGTCCTGGAACTCGTCGACGAGGAGGTGCCTGAACCGCCCCGCCCAGCGCTCGCGGAGCCGCGGATCGGCGTCGAGCATCCGCTGCGGCCGCAGCAGGAGGTCGCCGAAGTCCACCGCGCCGGCGCGCGCGAGCGCGTCCTCGTACTTGCGGTAGACCTCGCGCGCCGCCTGACCTTCGACGTCGTAGTCCCCGACGCCCACCTCTGACGGCGCGTAGCCGTGGTTCTTCCAGCGGTCGATGCGCGTCAGCGCCTCTCGCGGCGTCAGCGGCTCGCCCTCTTCCATCCGCAGCGCGGCGAAGATGCGCTTCACGAGCCGCAGCTGGTCGTCGTCGTCGTAGATCGGGAACGACGGCGGCAGGCCCGCCGCGGCCGCCTCCCGCCGCAGGAAGCGCGCGCCGAACGCGTGGAACGTCGAGACCCAGAGCTCGCGGGCGGGGTCGCCGAGCAGCTTCTCGAGACGCTCCCGCATCTCGCCGGCGGCCTTGTTCGTGAACGTCACGCAGAGGATGTGCCAGGGCAGCACCCCTTCGTCGCGGACGAGCCGCGCGACGCGGTGGACGATGACGCGGGTCTTGCCGCTGCCGGCGCCCGCGAGGACGAGGAGCGGACCGTCGCCGTGGACCACCGCGGCGCGCTGCGCGTCGTTGAGACCGTCGAGGAGTGGATCGGACATCGGAGAGCCCCGGAACATAACCGATGGGCGGGACAATGGCCGCACGGGCGGTCCCACCTCCCACGCGGCGGGCGCTGTGCGCTCGGTCCTACAGCAGGGCAGCGGCGCCGCGCGGTCGGCGCGTGGACGCCGGTGACTCCTGGACTCGGTGGATAGCTTTTCGGGAACCACCGAGGAGGGGGAGATGACAACGAGACACGGAACACGCATGGCCGTCGTCGCGGCCGCGCTCACGCTGGGCGCGCCCGCGTACGCGCAGGGCTCGCAGGGACAGGAACAGGGACAGTCGTCCCGGCGGCAGGCGCAGTCCGCTCAGCAGGGCACCGGGAAGCTCGACGAGTCGCTGCAGGAAGCCGCCCAGAAGCTCCACGCGGCGAACCAGGCGGAGGTGCAGTCGGGACAGGCGGCGCTCAGAACGGCGCAGTCGAGCGAGGTGAAGCAGTTCGCGCAGCAGATGGTGACGGATCACCAGAAGAACGACGCGGAGCTGCAGCAGCTCGCCGGCCGCCTCGGCGTGCCGCTGCAGGGCGAGAAGTTCACCGAGAAGCAGAAGGACGCCCAGGACGACCTGAAGGACGTCCAGGGCAAGACCGGCAACGAGTT
>DASSQI010000042.1:0-8110 GCA_035702585.1 Anaeromyxobacteraceae bacterium | reverse complement strand
GAACCCGTGCCACACCGCGAGGCTGTACTCCGGCAACGTGCCGCCGACGACGGGGCGGGACGCGGCCTCGAGGAGCGGGCCGACCGATTGCGCCGGCGCGACGCCCACGACGACGCATGCGAGCACCAGCAGCTCGACCGGCACGCGCATCCACTTCGGCGGCTCGTGCGGCGCGCGGGGCAGCTGGTCGCGGGCAGGGGCGCCGAAGAAGACGTCGACCGAGAACCGCAGCGAATACGCGACGCTCCCGACGCTCGCGAGGGTCGCCGCGATCGGGAGCGCCCATTCGACGAACGGCCGCGACTCGAGGAACACCGTCTCGGCGAAGAACATCTCCTTCGAGAGGAACCCGTTGAGCAGCGGCACCCCCGCCATCGCGCCGCTCGCGACCATCGCGAGCGTGGAGGTGATGGGCATCGCGCGGCGCAGGCCCGACAGTCGGCGCAGGTCGCGCGTGCCGGTCTCGTGGTCGACGATCCCCACGGCCATGAACAGCGACGCCTTGAACGTCGCGTGGTTCATGACGTGGAACACGCCCGCGACCGCCGCGAGCGGGCTGTTCAGGCCGAGCAGCAGCGTGATGAGGCCCAGGTGCGAGATCGTCGAGTACGCGAGCAGACCCTTGAGGTCGGTCTGGAACGTCGCGAGGTACGCTCCGAGGATGAGCGTCAGGAGCCCGGCGCCCCCGATCACCCAGAACCACGCCTCCGTGCCGGCCAGCACCGGCCACAGGCGCGCGAGCAGGAACACCCCCAGCTTCACCATCGTCGCCGAGTGGAGGTACGCGGACACCGGCGTGGGGGCCGCCATCGCCCGCGGCAGCCAGAAGTGGAACGGGAACTGCGCGCTCTTCGTGAACGCCGCGACGGCGAGGAGCGCGAGCACGACCGGGTAGAGCGGGTGCGCTCTCACGCGCTCGCCGGCCGTGAGCACCACGTCGAGCTCGTAGCTGCCGGCGATGTGCCCCAGCACCAGCACGCCGGCGAGGAGCGCGAGGCCGCCCGCCCCCGTCACCATGAGCGCCATGCGCGCGCCGCGCTGCGCGTCCTTGCGGTGGTACCAGTAGCCGATGAGCAGGAAGGAGAAGACCGAGGTCAGCTCCCAGAAGAACGCGAGCTGCACGAGGTTGCCCGCGAGCACGACGCCGAGCATCGACCCCATGAACGCGAGCAGGAACGCGAAGAAGCGCGGGACCGGATCGGACGCGGACAGGTAGTACCGCGCGTACAGCACGACGAGCGCGCCGATGCCGAGCACGAGCAGGGAGAACATCCACGCGAACCCGTCGAGCCGCAGCACGAGGTCGAGCCCCAGCGCCGGGACCCACTCGATGCGCTCGACGACGACGCCCCCGTCGGCGATCGCCGGGAACCGGAGCGCCAGCCCTGCGAGGGACGTGAGCGCCGCTGCGCCAGCCAGCGCAGCCGCTCGATTGCGGGCGCGCGCCGGCGCTGCCGCGGCGAGCACGCTGGCGGCGAACGGGACGGCGATCAGCAGCAGGAGCGACATCGCCCGTCGAGATAACACTCCCCCGCACGCTCGTCAGTGGAGAAGGCGCCTCGGAAGCATTCGATCCCTGAAGGTCCTGCTGCGCTTTTCCGACAGCGGGGCGAGGGAGGTCACCGGAGCGCGGCCTGCAGGCGCTGCAGCGCTCCGAATCTCGCGGCCGCGTTGAGCGCGAGCGGCCAGCGCTGCACCGCGATCGTGCGGGACGTCCGGGCGAGATCGCGGCGCGCCTCCGCGCCGAGCGCCTCCATCGCGAGCTTGCGCGGCTCGAGGCCACGCAAGAGCCGCGCGACGGATCTCAGCTGCCGCGGATGCTCGAGGTGCGCGAGCGCGCCGTACCCGATCGACACCGTCTCGCTGCCGTAAGGCTCGTCCAGGATCGTCCGCAGGATCTCGGAGCGCAGCTCGACCGCGATGGGCGCCTCGCCCGCCGCTCCGACGTGAGCGTTCGACCGGCCTCGCGAGCAGCGTACCTGGATCGCGGCGTCGCCCGCGTCGCGGATGCGCAGCTCGACCGCGGCGGGCGCGAAGAGCGGCAGGAGCCGGTGCCGCGCCATGCGATCCTTCACCCGCGCGGCGAGGTCGGAGACGTCCCCGCGCGTGATCGGGGGGAGGGTGGTGGCGCGCGACGCCGCCTCGCGGAGGACGCCGGAGCAGGCAGCGTCGAACGCCTTGCGGCTCGGGCGGTCCCACCGGCCTGGCGTCACGACGCCGTCCTCCACCCTGTCGCCGGGCAGGAGCAGGTGCGCGCGGACGGTCCCGGCGAGCTCCCGGCGCAGGATCGTGTCCGGTCCGGGGTGCTCGAACTTCACGTCGTTGATCCAGGTGTTGTGCGGCTCGAGCAGCACGAACGACGCGGCGAAGCCGCACGCGAGCCGCGGGCGAAGCGCTCGCGCGACGCGGACGAAGTTGCGGACGAAGAGGTCCTCCCGCGCGCGGGCGTCGGCGAGGTCGTCCTTGCCCGGGTGGCGGATGCAGTTCGGGAACCACGACGCCCCGCCGTAGCCGAGGAAGAGGGTCTCGATGTCCGGGTGGTTGCGCGCGATGAGCCGGCAGAAGTGATCGATGATCGGCTCCGGCGAGGCGTGGAGCGCGTCGTTGCCGTCGACGAGCGCGCGCCCGCCGTGCTCGAGGACGAGGATCGAGTCGGTCAGGTTGAGGTAGCAGGTCGCCGTGACTCCGCGCCGGAGCGCGACCGGGCGACCGTGCTGCAGCGCGATGATGCGCTCGAACCCGAGCGAGTGGACGAACTCCGCCATGCCGCCCGCGAGCACGAACTCGGGCACGAGCGCCGTCGCACCGGGGGCGAGCCGCGCGATCGTGTCGGGGTGCAGGTGGTCGGCGTGGCCGTGCGAGAGGTACACGTAGTCGGGCGCGTTCCGCTCGAGGTCGTCGGGCTCGGGCGTCGGCCACGGATGCCACTGACCCGCGTACGCAGGCCCGGCCCACCACGGATCCGTGACGATGCGAACCCCGCCCGCGTCGACGTCCAGGCACGCGTGCCCGACACACCTCGTCCGCATTCGCTCCCCCTCCCACGCCGCCGACCGGGGAAAACGTGAGCACACGTGCCGGCCGGCGCACCAAACCCGCCGAGGTTGACAGGCGCCGTCCTACGGCGAAAGCGTCGTGAGCGCCCGCTCGCCGCGCTCCACGGCGATCGCCCGGTGTGCAGGAGGCGGTGGGCGCGCTCAGCGCGTCGCGGCAGCGCTCGCGATCGCGGCGAGCTCCTTCTTCAGCACCTTGCCCATCGCGTTCCGCGGCAGGTCGGCGACGACGTGGACGGTCCGCGGGCGCTTGTGCGGCGCCAGCAGGTGCGCGACGTGCTCGGTGAGCTCGCGCGGCTCCGGCGCGGCGCCGTCCCTCGCGACGACGAACGCGACGATGCGCTCGCCGAGGTCCTCGTCCGGCGCGCCGATCACCGCCGCGTCGCGGACCGACGGGTGCTCGAGGAGCGCGGCCTCGACCTCGCCCGCGCCGACCTTGTAGCCGCCGGTCTTGATGAGGTCGGTCGCGCGCCGCCCCACGATGCGCACGCCGTCCGCCGTCATCGCGGCGATGTCGCCCGTGTAGAAGAAGCCCTCGTCGTCCATCGCGGCGCGCGTCGCGTCCGGCCGGTTGAGGTATCCCGCGAACACGGTGGGCCCCTTCACGGCGACCTCGCCGAGCACGTCCTCGCCCGCGGCCAGCGGGCGCCGCTCGTCGTCGACGAGCCGCAGGTCGAGCCCTGGCAGCGGCGGCCCGACGAGGCCGGGCGCTCTCGGGCCGTCGTGCCGCGCCGCGCAGATGATGAGCGTCTCGGTGAGGCCGTACCGCTCGGCAGGACGCTGGCCGAAGAGGCGCGTGATGCGATCGTGCTCGCGAACGGGCAGCGCCGCGGAGCCGGAGACCAGCAGCCGCGCTCGCGCGAGGCGGCGCGCGTCCTCGGGGGAGGCCTCGCCGTGCTCGACGAGGCGGTGGTACATCGTCGGGACGGCGAACAGCATCGTCCCGCCGTTCTCCATCGCGGCGCAGACGGCGTCGGGGGCGAAGCGCGGCAGCAGCGTCAGCGCCGCGCCGACCCGCAACGTACCGAGGAGCCCGAGGATGAGCCCGTGGACGTGGAACAGCGGGAGGGCGTGCACGAGGACGTCCTCCTCCGTCCACCCCCACGCCTCCGCGAGCGCGTCGACGTCGAAGGCGGCGTTCCGGTGCGTGATGATCGCGCCCTTCGGCGGCCCGGTCGTCCCCGAGGTGTAGAGCACGAAGAGCGCGTCGTCGGGATGCGGCTCGGCGAGCGCTGCGCCTCCTCGAGGCTGGTCGTCGAGCGCGACGCCCCGCACGTCGGGCGTCCGGTCCCGGAAGGCATCCGGCGACGCGGCGAGGACGGCCCGGGGCGCCGAGTCGCGCAGCACGTGCGCGAGCTCGCCCGCGCCGAGCGCGGGATTGAGCGGAACCGAGGGAGCGCCCAGGAGCGCGTTGCCGACGATCGCGGCGATGGTGCCGAGCTCGGCGGTCGCCCACACTGCGATGCGGTCGCCGGCGCGCACCCCTTCCGAGCGCATCCGCTCCGCGTGGGCGCGCCCCAGGCGGTCGAGGTCACGATACGAGACGTTCGCGCCACCGAGGCGGATCGCGGTCCGGCTCGCTCGCGCGCCAAGGCTCGGGAGGAACGGGTCCATCGGATCTCCTGACCCGCTCCTAACTCGACGCCCGAGCGCCGGGCACGAGGACCCGCTGACGCGTCGCGCCGTTCCCCATGCTGGTCACGACGCGGAGAAATCCCCACTTACGTTCGCGGGGTACGACGTCGCGACCACATGGAGGCGACATGACGTCCTGTCGAACTTTCCTCGCGATCGCGCTCGCCGGGTCCTCGGCGATCGCGCTCACTCCGACCCAGGCCCACTCCGCCGAGCAGACGATCAAGATCGGCGCCACGCTCCCGTTGACCGGCGCCGAGGCGCGCGTCGGCGGCAACTTCAAGGAAGGCTACGAGCTCGCGTTCGAGCAGGTGAACAAGGCCGGTGGCCTCGACGTCGGCGGCAAGAAGATGCAGGTGGCGCTCACGCTGCTCGACGACACGTCCAACCAGGCCACCGCCGTGAGCCTCGCGGACCGGCTCGTCAACAGCGACAAGGTCGACCTCTTGCTCGGGACGTACGCGAGCCACCTCGTGGAGGCGCAGAGCACCGTCGCGGAGCAGAACCGCGTTCCCTACGTGAACGGCGGCGGCGGGGCGACGAAGATCTACAAGCGCCACTTCAAGTACCTGTTCGGCCTCATCTCGCCGGTCGAGCTGCTCGGCACGACGCTCATGCAGTGGATCGACGAGCAGCAGAAGGCGGGGCAGCTCCCGAAGCCCGCGAAGATCGCGCTCCTCTGGGAGAACACGGCTCACGGCAAGGACTTCCGCAAGGGGGTCTCCGACTTCGCGCAGAAGAGCGGCGGCGGGTACCAGATCGCGGTGGACGAGTCGTTCGAGCTGAACGGCAAGGACTTCGGCGCGCTGCTCGGCAAGGTCAAGGCGGCGAACGTGGACCTGTTCCTCGTGGACGCCCACCTGCCCGACTACATCACGATGCACCGCCAGTACGTCGCGGCGGGGCTGTGCCACAAGATCGTGAGCTACGGCGCGCGCGGCAGCGAGGCGGACGCCATCAAGGCGCTCGGCCAGGACAACGTGAACTACGTCCTCTCCGGCGTGTGGTGGAGCCCGCAGCTCGCGGCGAAGCCGGGACTGTCTCGCGACTTCGTGAACGCGTTCAAGGCGCGCTACGGCGGGCGCGACCCCGAGTGGTTCCAGGCGCTCGCGTACCAGTCGGCCCGCACGCTGTTCGACGCGATCCAGAAGGCGGGGAAGGTCGACCGCGAGGCGGTGCGAAGCGCGCTCATGGCGATGAACGAGCCGTCGCTGCTGCCGGGGCCGAACGTGCAGTTCAAGGAGCAGTTCGGCCAGCAGGTGCAGAACCCGTTCGTCATCCAGCAGAACCTGCCGGACGGCACCTCGCCGATCATCTTCCCGAAGGAAGTCGCGACCGGTCAGGGCAAGGGCGCGAACCCCCGCTGCGCGAAGTAGCCCGTGGCCCGCTTCATCGACCTGACGGTTTCGGCCGTCCTGCTGGCGGGCCTGTACGCCATCATGGCGTACGGGCTCGGCCTCATCTACGGCGTGCTGCGGGTCGTGAACCTCGCGCACGGCGGCGTCATCATGGCCGGCGCGTACATGGGGTGGGTCCTCCACTGGGGACTCGGGCTCGATCCTTACCTGTCGATGCCGATCGTCGCCGGCGCCTGCTTCGTGCTCGGCGTCTTCATGTACCGGGTCCTCGTCCGTCACCTGCCGCGCGGCGCCGCCGGCGGTCCGGCGTCGCTGCTCCTCCTGTTCGGCGTCTGGCTCGTGCTGCGCAACATCGCGTACCTGCTCTTCACCGGGAACGACCAGGCGATCCGGACCGAGTACTCGACGCGGGCCGTCGTGATCCTCGGTTCGTACGTCTCGGTGAACCGGCTCGCGGTGCTGGGGATCGCGATCGTCGTGCCGGCGCTCCTGCACCTCCTGCTGAAGCGCACGTACCTCGGGAAGGCGATCCGCGCGGTGGCGCAGAACGCCGACAGCTGCACGCTGGTGGGCATCGACGTCGGGCGCATCTACACCGTGACGTTCGGGATCGGCACCGCGCTCGCAGGGCTGGCGGGCCTCCTGTCGGCGACGCTCTTCGCCTTCAACCCGGGGTTCGGTTCGAGCGAGCTCCTCAAGTCGTTCGTCGTCGTCGTGCTCGGCGGCCTCGGAAGCGTCTTCGGGACCGGGCTCGCCGCGCTCATCCTCGCCGTCGTCGAGGTGTTCGCGATCCTCGTCATGCCGTCGTACCTCACCGCCGCCGTCGGCTTCGTGATGCTCGTGCTCGTGCTCGTGGTGCGGCCCGGCGGCCTCTTCGGCCAGCGCGTGCTCGGATGACGCCGCGACCGCCCGCGCTCGTGCCTTGGAAGGCCGCGGTGGCGTTCGCGGTCCTGATCGCGGCGCTCGCGGTGATGCCGCCGCTCTTCCGGCTCTCCCCCTACACCCACAACCTCCTCACGCTGGCGCTGCTCATGATCTCGGGCGCCCTCGCCTGGAACTGGATGGGCGGCTACGTCGGACAGGTGAGCTTCGGCCACTCGGCGATGTTCGGCCTCGGCGGCTTCGTGAGCGCGCGCCTCATGCTCATGGAGCCGCCCGGACCCGCGCCGCTCGCCTGGCTCGTCGGGGGGATCGCCGCGGGCGTGTTCGCGCTCGGCGCTCACCCGATGCTGCGCCTCCGCGGCCCCTACTTCTCGATCGCGACCATCGGGCTGGGCGAGGCGGCGCGGCTGCTGTTCACGTACTGGGAAGGGTTCACCGGAGGTGCGTCGGGCCTGTCGCTCCCGATCGAGATCGAGATGAAGTACCGGCTGTACTGGTGGGCGCTCGGCCTCGCCGCGATCGTGGTCGCGATCTCGTACGTCATGCGCCGCTCGACGTTCGGCCTGCAGCTCCTCGCCATCAAGTCGGACGTGGACGCCGCGGGCGACGTGGGCGTGAACGCGACGCTGTACCAGGACCTCGTCTTCGTGCTGTCCGGCGCCGTCGTCGGCGTCACGGGCGGACTCTACGCGTCGTACTTCAGCTTCATCGAGCCGAACGACATGTTCGGCTTCGAGCGCTCCATCTCGTTCGTCCTCATGTCGGTGATCGGCGGCGTCGGCACCGTGTTCGGCCCGATCCTCGGCGCCGTCGTGTTCGTGCTGCTGCGCCAGTACCTCCTCGCGTCCTACCCGCACCTCTACCTCGGGCTGTACGGGCTCCTCCTCATCTTCATCATCCTGTTCGAGCCCCTCGGGCTCAGCGGCCTCGCCTTCCGCGTGATGCGGCGGTTCGGCCGAGGGCGCCGCGCTGCGGCGAAGGCGTCGATCGCGTGACGACGATCCTGCTCGAGACCCGGGACCTCTCCAAGGCGTTCGGCGGGCTCAAGGCCGTCGACGGCATCGACCTCCAGCTCCGCGAGGGTGAGATCCTGGGCGTCATCGGGCCGAACGGCGCCGGCAAGACCACCCTCTTCTCCATGATGGCGGGCTCGCTCGCGCCCACCTCGGGCACGGTCGAGCT